>DASRTD010000255.1:0-41276 GCA_035656115.1 Mucilaginibacter sp. | reverse complement strand
TTTGAGTCAAGTTTGGATTCAGTCCTATCTCGCTAACCGGGATAGGTAATATATCCTTATTGGCAGGAAGGGTTGTATTCCAAACGCCGTGAGTCTTGCCATCAGCAGTCGGTCCATACGGGTACACGATTTGATTGGTGTTGCCGGCTACCGTGCCATATTCCTGTTGAATAAAGGCCGCTGCCACACCCGGGCCTGCCCTGCGCAAATCGTAAAAGGTAGAATATTCAGCAGTAAGTTCATGCCTGTATTCGCTATATGCCATTTGCAAAGGATCAGTAATAGGTGTGGTTGGTTTGCCATCCCAGGTTAGGCCATCCTGCATAACCGCAGGCGCTGTGCCGCCCCACGCCCGATTCCTGACTGTTTGGATGTCGGCTAATCCACCGGCTACATCGCCTGTCCTTATTTTACATTCGGCCCTGTCTAGTAAAACTTCGGCATAACGCATTAATATCTGGTTCTGACCACCGAAAATAGCGCCCGAGCCATTAGCGCCGGTAAGGGTTGGGTCGCGCCATTTCTTGGCATCATAGTATCCCGAACGCGGCGTCCCATCAGTCCCATACCAGGGGTGCGCAATCGTTCCACAGGTGTTAATGGGATGGCCATTGCCGTCGGAGTATACCGTTGGGTTACTTTGATAGTTTGCCTGTACCACCGCATAACCTTGTATGCCGCCCCATTTGGCAATAATATCCGGGCTCATATTTTGATCGCCGGGGCCTAAAATAGTAGCCTGTTTGCGTAAATCTCCGGCCTGGTATGAGTACCAAAGCCCGGGGTTTGCATAATCATAGCCAAAACCGCTTATTTCCTGCGGCCAGTCAAAGTCGTCTATCCATCCCTCTTCGCCGCCATCCTGCCAGCCGTCGCCCCAGCTCTGGTTGCCGGTAATCAGAAACTGAACTTCAAATACCGATTCATCGTTGTTTTGGTTTGAATATTCGCCAACGTCCATAAAATTCTGCAGCAGGTGATAGTTATTGGTTAACTCGGGGTTGTTAAAGGCTGCTAACGCGGCCGTGTAATTTTTTAACCACATTTGCGCCGCACCTTCGTAAGCATAGGCGGCGCCCGTTGTTGCCCTGCCCAGGTCAGCAGCCGCAAGCTGTGTTTTTGACACTAACAGGTTTTCGGCTTGTTTCATATCCGATACTACCTGCGCAAATACCTGGTCCTGGGTACTCCTTGGGGTTAGACCGTTGGTTACCGCGTTCAACTCCAGCGGAACGCCGCCAAAGCTGCCAGCCAGGTAGTAATAGATCAGGCCGCGCAAAAAATAAGTCTCTCCTTCCAGGCGGGCGCCTAAGGCTTGGGTAACTACCCCTTTAGCCATTGCGTTCTGTATGATACCAAGGGCATTATTTGCCCTGGCTATTCCGACGTAAGAATTGTTCCAGAAAGTAGGAAGCGCGTAAAAATCGGCCCCGATGCCATAGTAATTCCATACAATGTCGCTTCCGTTATTGAAGAAATCATGTGTCTCGTAATTGGCATAGTACCAAATCGATTTCTTCAGCATGTCGCTGCTCTGAAAAGTGTTATATATAGAGTTTACCAGCGCTACCACCGATGAAGACTTACCGAAGGCGTTGTCCGCCGTTGCGGCGCCGGTATCGGTTGTATTTAAAAATCCCTTTTTACAACTTAGCGGGATGAGCACCAACGCGAACAGGGCTATAAGCGTAATGTTTTTGTTGTTCATTTTCATATCTTTATGTTTTATCTTTCTTTATTATAATGTTAGATTTAAACCAAGCGTAAAAAATCTTGACGAAGGGTATGCGCCGTTGTCTATGCCGGTCTGGGTCGCATTGCCGCCCTGTTGGCCGATCTCTGGATCAAGCCCTTTGTAACCGGTAATGGTAAACAGGTTTTGCGACGAAGCATATATCCTCAATTTGGTTATCGATATTTTCTTCAAAAAGTCTGGCGATACCGTATAGCCAAGGGTTACGGTTTTCAGTTTAAGGAAACTGCCATCTTCAATGTATGCGCTTGAGGCGACGTTACTTCCGATCGCATCGTCGTTAACGGTAATACGTGCATAAGTGTTTGAATGGTTGGCCGGTGTCCAGGCGTTTTGTAAATATTGCTGGCTTATGTTTTCAATTCCCACAAAACCCCTGTTTTGGAAGCTTTCGAGGGAGCTTTCGGCAAAGTCGAATATTTTGTTTCCATAAACACCATAAAAGAACAGGTTAATATCCCATGCTTTATAGGTTGCCTCCAGGTTTAAGCCGCCGTAAAATTTCGGGATCGGGCTGCCTAAGCTGGTCTCGTCACTGCCGTTTACCGTGCCATCGCCATTAAGATCAGCAAAGTAACGATCGCCGGGCTGCGTGCCCGTTTTTTGATAAGCAGCAAAGCCGTGGGCTACCGCGTTTGCATTTAATGCATCAATTTGAGCCTGTGTTTGGAAAATGCCGAGCGATTTATACCCATAAAATTCGCCCACCGGCTGGCCTATAAATGATTCGGAATAAACCGGCCAGCCAAGCATTGCCGGGGTATTAAGTTTGGGGTTGCCAAAGTTTGATAACTCAGTTACTCCTGTACTTATACTTGTAAGCCTGTTGTAAACAGTTGTTATGGTTAAATTTGCGCCAAACCTAAAATCCTTGCCTGTAGCATGGTTATAGGCCAGGGCTACCTCGAGGCCCTTGTTATCCATACTGCCCACATTTTTGGTCTCGAAATAATAACCAGTCTGCGGTGGTACGGGAATGTTTAACAAAAAGCCGCTTGACTGCCTGTAGAACCAGTCGGCTGTAAGGGTGAGGTCGCCATGTAAAAAAGCCATGTCGACACCGATGTCGGTGGTGCGGTCGACCTCCCAATGCAAGCTTGGATCGGGCGGTTGTGTAGAATAAATACCCTGCTCGAACACTTTATTAAATGCATAACCGTTGTTGCCCGAGGTTGTTGCCGCAGTTCCTGCGGCATATAGCGCCTCGTAAGCGAAGTCGGGGATAGCATTCTGGTTACCTACCAGCCCGTAACTACCCCTGAAATTCAGGTCAGAGATCCAGTCGGCATCTTTTAAAAATGATTCTTGTTTTGCAGCCCATTTTAAAGCGCCGGAAGGGAATACACCATATTGGTGGTCGGGTGCGAACTTGGATGAACCATCCCTTCTCACTGTCGCTGTTAAATAATACTTTCCTGCATAGTTATAATTTGCCCTCGCGAACTCTGATGCTAAAGTGGTGATCAGTTGGCCGTTTCCGCCGGGGGTAAAACTGGCCGGATTACTTTGATCCAAGGCCTGAATAACATTATTGGGAGGGATGCCGCTGCCTGCCATATAATTGTTGGTTTGGTCTTGCTCCGTATAGCCGGCAACAAAATTGATGGTATGCCTGCCAAAAGTTTTGTCGTACGATATGGTGTTTTCCCACAGCCAGTCAAAAGTATTGCTGATATTCTGCGAATAAAAGGCCGCCGAGGCTGCCCCGGCCTGGGCGCCATACTGGTTAACTAAACGGTCATCCTCAGGTTGAAAATAAGAACCTGAAAACCCGTTATAGTTTACACCGGCGTTCGTTTTAATTTTAAGCCCGTCGAAGATCGTCGCTTCCAGTGAGGAACTGGTCAAAAAGTAATTGGTTACGTTTTGATATTGATTCGTGTTAATGCTGTAAACGGGATTGTTGTATTTTGCAACATAAACGTAAATCGGGTTAAAAAAGCCATAATTACCGTGGCCATCGCTGATCTGGTTGGTCGCACTATTACCACCGTCAAGCGTGGGCGGCAGTTCGCTTACTCCAATTAACGAACCCGTGCCATAAGGATTGTTTGCATTCTGATAGCTGTATTTAAGGCTGGTTGAGGATTTAAGCCACTTTACCGGTTGATAGTCTGTATTGTTGCTTATGGAGATCCGCTGAAAAAATGACCCCAGTACGATGCCTTTTTGATTATAATACCCAACTGAAGTCGCTGATTGCACTTTATCACTGCCTCCGCGTATGGCAAGGCTATAGTTTTGGGTTAAACCGGGATTGTAAATTGCGTTTTGCCAATTGACGGTGGTAAGTGATGCCGGATTTGCCCAGGCAGAAAATGTTTGAAAACTACCGTTAGACGCGGCCGCCATCTGGTTAGCCAGTGTGGCGAATTGGTCAGCATTTAATACATCATATTCTTTCGGCCTGCTTTGAAAAGCTTCATACGTTGCAAGAGATATTTCCACGCCATTTTTCTTGCCTTTTTTAGTCGTTACAATAACAACACCGCTGGCTGCCCTAATACCGTAAATGGCAGTAGCTGATGCATCTTTCAATATATCAATTGTGGCAATATCGTCGGGATTGATGCTGTTGATATTACCGGCCTCCAACGGGTAACCGTCTACCACATACAGCGGCGTGTTACCGCCATTTGCCAAACTGCCGGTACCCCTTATCTGTACGTTGATGTTACCACCCGGAGCGCCATCGTTACTGGTAACCTGCACACCCGCGGCGCGGCCCTGCATGGCCTGATCTAAAGTAGTTATAGGTACTTCTGCAATTTGTTTGGCGCCGATCGAGCTGACAGCTCCGGTAACATCTTTCCGTTTCTGTGTGCCGTAACCAACCGATACTACTGCAATTTCGGTTAAGGTATTAATATCGGGAACAAGCTTAATGTCGATAATATTGCTGCTACCAACTACGGTTTCCTGGCTTGTGTAGCCAATATAGCTGAAAACAAGTGTTGCACTTGACGGAACCGATAGGCTAAATGCGCCGCTAACGTTGGTGAGCGTGCCTGTGGTGGTTCCCTTTACTTTGACGCTGACACCTGCCAGGGGATCTCCATTGTCGGATGAAGTTACCTTCCCGGTTATTTGCCGGTTTTGAGCAAATGAATTAAAGCTTATACCTAAAGTTAACAGGAGTAGCAGTATCGCTCCCCTGAACTTGATCAATTTGTTGTTCAGTACATCTTTCATCATACTAAATAGGTTAATTGTTTGGGTTAGATTTTAATGTTTTTGGTTGATTTTGTTGTTTTTAAGTCGTTCCAACTCGGGCTGGCGAGGTGGGATGAATGCTGCCCGGAGGCTTTTTCGCCGTCAGCGTTTGTGGTTCCCCGCCCGCTGGTCAGTCGGGACATTTTCGCAAAAAATGCGTGCAGCGGGTAGGGTGGGTTTTCTCCATAATTGATAATTTTTAGTAGTTAAGTAATTGGTTGACGTGCTGTAAATGGGCCTACAGTATTCAGAATGTGAAATTATAGGCGTGGAACTACCCTCTGTAATAGATTTGTTGCTATTTATACAACAAATGTTTAATTGACATGATACATTTGAAGCGGACTATCTTATTATATAAATTAGACCGGCATAACAGTAAAAACCAATTAATTTTCTTCAAGCCCCCAGTTAAACTATTAGTTCCCATCTATGAAACTTTACGGCTGCGCAGCTACTTTTTTTTGTACGCTCACTTTCATTTCGTGTAAGAAGCATACGCTGTTCGAGAGCATTCCCTCTTCACACTCAGGGATCCACTTTGTAAATAAGATAACCGAAAACGACAGTATAAACCCCTTGGACATCACCAATATTTACAACGGAGGCGGCATAGGCATCGGCGATTTTAACGGCGACGGCCTGCCCGATATTTATTTTACGGGCAACATGGTTTCCAATCGCCTGTATCTTAACCGGGGCGATTTTAAGTTCGAGGATATTACCGATAAAGCCGGGGTAGGCGGGCTGGGCGGATGGGGCCGCGGCGTATCGGTTATCGATATTAACAATGACGGGCTGCCCGATATATATGTTTGCAACACCATATACAAGGACTCGTCGCGGCGCCGCAACCTGTTATATGTTAACCAGGGCGTTGATAAGGACGGCATCCCGCACTTTAAGGAAATGGCCAAAGAATATGGGCTGGATATACACGAGCAATCGACCATGGCTTCATTTTTCGACTATGATAACGATGGCAATATCGATATGTACCTTACCGTCAACGATGCCAGCCAGAGTTATTACCCCAATGTATTTGGCCAGCAGCAAAATAGCGGCGTTAACGGCTCTGCATCGGGCAGGTTGTATCATAACGAGTGGGACCCTAAGTTAAAGCACCCGGTTTTTCATGACGTTACAGTTAAAGCGGGCGTTAACATAGCCGGGTTCGGGCACGCCGCAACCATCGTCGACATCAACCGCGATGGCTGGAAAGATATTTACGTAAGCAATGATTTTATTACGCCCAATCTTTTATTTATTAATAACCACGACGGCACTTTTACCGAAAGCGCGAAGGCGTATTTTAAGCATACCTCGCTGAATGCGATGGGGCAGGACGTGGTCGACATCAATAACGACGGCCTGGCGGATGTGATAGAGCTTGACATGAGCCCCGAAGATAATTACCGCAAAAAGATGATGCTGAGCGGGAGCAGCTATCAAACCATACAGAACTTTGAACGCTTTGGCTACCAGTTGCAGTACGTGCGGAATACGCTGCAGCTAAACCAGGGCCCGCGCGTTTCGCAGGACGATTCGATCGGTCCGCCGGCTTTTAGCGAAATAGCGTTCATGAGCGGCGTGGCACAAACCGACTGGAGCTGGACGCCGCTGGTTGCCGATTTTGATAATGACGGGTACCGGGATATTGTGGTGACCAACGGCTTCCCGAGGGACCTAACCGATCACGATTTCATAACCTACCGGCAGAATGCCTACGCTATAGCGTCGAAAAAAACCATTTTGGACCAGATCCCCCAGGTGAAAATTCACAACTATGGCTACCATAACAATGGCGACCTTACGTTTGACGATGCCACCGAAAGGTGGGGCCTGATGTTGCCCACGTTTTCAAATGGGGCCGTTTATGCCGACCTGAACAACGACGGGGTGATGGATATGATCATCAACAACCTGAACGACGAGCCCCTTATCTATAAAAATACTGCCCGCGAAAACGATACAGCTAATACGCATTATTTCCAGGTAAAATTTAAAGGGGATAGCCGCAACGTTAACGGCCTGGGCGCCTGGGCCGATATTTACTATGACCATAACAAGCACCAGGTTTGGGAAAATAACCCCTACCGCGGTTATATTTCCACCGACCAGGATATTGCTCATTTCGGCCTCGGCAAAACCCGTCAGCTCGACTCCGTAGTGATCCGCTGGCCAAACGGTAAAAAACAGGTATTGCAAAATGTTAAGGCCGACCAGCGGCTTACCGTCAACATCAGCAACGCAAAGGAGCCGTACGCGTGGCCGCAGCCCAAACTTGCCGACAAAGCATTATTTACAGAAGTTACCCGGGCGAAAAATATCCATTATACGAACAAAAACCAGGATGATATCGACTTTAACATTCAGAAATTGCTGCCGCATAAATTATCTGGCTATAACCCTGCGCTGGCGGTTGGCGATGTTGACGGCAACGGGCTGGACGATATTATTGTTGGCGGAAACCCCAATCAGCCAGCGCAATTGCTGCTGCAGCAGGCCGATGGAAAATTTATCCAGCGGGATCTGTTCCCCGGCAAAAACTATGGCCTGCTCAGTACAAAGGACGAGGGCCTGCTGCTTTTTGACGCCAATGGCGACGGCAAGCCGGACCTGTATATTGCACGCGGCGGGTACATGAGCGCTCCCGGCGATACTTCGTACCAGGACGAATTGTATATCAATGACGGAAAGGGAAATTTTACTTTGGCAAAGGATGCGCTGCCCATAAACCATACCAGCAAGCTTTGCGTTCGCGCATTTGACTATAACCATGACGGAAAACCTGATCTTTTTGTTTCGGGCAGGGTAGAACCATGGCGATACCCAAAACCGGTATCGAGTATGATCTTGCGAAACGACAGCAAAGATGGTAAGGTTAAGTTTACTGATGTAACCGATGAAGTGGCTCCCGGCCTTAAGAACATCGGCCTGGTATGCGATGCTTTGATTACCGATTACGACAACGATGGCTGGCCCGACCTTGTGCTGGCCGGCGAGTGGATGCCTGTTACCTTTTTTAAGAATGAGCACGGGAAGTTTAAGAATGTGACAGCTTCCACCGGGATAGCCGATAAAACCGGCTGGTGGAACAGCATAGCCGCCGGCGATTTCAGGCATACCGGGCGTACGGATTATATCGTGGGTAATACCGGCTTAAATACCCTTTATAGAGCAAGCGGGCAATATCCTGTGTATATTACTGCCAGTGATTTTGACAAAAGCGGAGCCTATTCGGCCATTACCTCCATTTATCTGAAAGACCAGGATGGGGTAAAAAAAGAATTTCCGGCGGTGGGGCGCGAAGATATGCTGAAGCAAATGATCAGCATGAGGAAGAAATTTACCAATTATAAATCGTATGCGGTGGCCACGATGGGCGAGATCTTATCGCCGGAACAGCGAAAAGGCGCCCTGAGGCTGAAAGTCAATAATTCGGAGTCGTGTTACCTGCGGAACGACGGCAACGGTAAATTCACTATGATCCCCTTGCCCAAACAAGCGCAAATTTCGACCCTGAACGGTATGACCGTGGATGATTATGACGGCGATGGAAATCTCGATGTAATTATCAATGGCAATGATTACGGTACGGATGTAAACGTAGGCAGGTACGATGCTTTAAACGGCTTAATGCTGAAAGGCGACGGAAAAGGGAACTTTAGCCCGCAAAGCATTTTACAAAGCGGTATTTATATACCGGGAGACGGCAAGGCCCTGGTGAAACTGCAAAGCAATACCGGCAGCCTGATGGTGGCGGCCAGCCAGAACAACGGCGCGCTAAAACTTTTTGAGTTGAAAAGGAAAGCGAAGAATATAAAGGTAAACCCTGACGACATGAGCGCAGTGATCACCTACAAAAACGGTATCAGGCAAAAAGAGGAGTTTTACTATGGAATGTCGTTCCTTTCCCAATCGGCAAGGTTTATAACGGTGAACGGGGATGTCAGCTCAATTCAAATAACCAATAGCAAAGGAGAAACCAGGACACTGTCGTTTTAAGGAGAAGCAAAATTTGCAACGGGCAGAGCATGCGTTCACAGGCAGAACAAAAATGAACACTTTTTGCCCGGGAAATTTTTTTTTCGATGTCAAACATGGCGGTTTTGATAAGCGTTTGACAGTGTTTCAAGGTTCATTTGAGTGGCTAACAAGGGACGTTTAGCGACGGGCGTGTAAACTCATTTCAGGATTATTCACCAAAAGTGCCAACCTTTTTCAGGAGCAGACATGTAAAAAGTGTTCATTAAGCGTTCACGGATGAACGCTTTTTGGGCGTTTTTAGTTAAAGCAATGGTTTATGAATTGAGTATAGACGGTTTATTATCAAACGCTTAATGGTGTTTACTTAAAGTGCCCAAAGTGTTCATGGTGTTCACGGATGAACGGTCGGCGAGGATGACGTTTCAAAGATCACCCTGCTTTGAACACCGGTTTGAGTTAATTTATATTGTCAGGGTTTTCCTTTACCTCGAATTTCAGATTAAACCGTTGTGTGTTAGCTGCTAAAAAGCCGATCCAGAAGAGCAGGACTGGTAACACCACATCCAGCTGTCGCGGGTAAGCACTTAACGCGCCACTCAGCAGCAAATAAATGGCCGTTAAAAACAAGCTGAACTTAACCGGCCAGCATATCCTGCGCCAGTTAATAAACGTGCTGATCAGCCCGATGACGGATACCCAAAGAATCAGGGAGCCCCTGAGAATATTACCGACAATGGCGCCATCCTGGTAGGAATAGGAGTAGGGGAAGTTAAACAGCATCCGCGACCAGTTATAATAGTAATTCACCGCAAATTTGCCGGGATGCTGCCGGATATTGTGGATGGCGGCTTGTTTGAAAAGGTCGTCCTGTTCCAATTCGTTGTGCTTCAATATAAAAGCCATCTCTTTGGAATGGTTTTTCTTCAAAATAGCGACCGTTTCGGCTGATTTGAACGAGATGGGGTACTGGTGGTTAGTGAGTTCGGGGATCTTCCAGTCGCCGTATTCATTGTCGTATGGGCTGCTCATCCAATAAAGGCTCATGCCGCCGGAATCGCCCCAGTAAAATGCCCTGCCGGTGATATGGTAGGTATAAGCAAGCCAGGGCAGGGTAACGATAAAAGCAGTCAGCAGGATGTAAGCCGGCCGGAGGTAGTATGCTCTTTCTTTTCTGAATAAAAGTAGCAGTAAATATACCGCAAGCGCAATGATCAGCACATAGCCGAAAATTACTTTGGTTAAAACAAGATAACCAAGTAGAAAGCCGGCCAGCAAACCATACCGTGTGCTTTTGCGCGTAAAACAAAGGGTGGCGGCATAAATGAAGGAAGAAATTAAAAAGCTGGTAAAAGCTTCAGTATACAATATAGGGAGGATAGATAAGTTGTTGGGATAGAGGGCGAGCAGTAAGCTGAAAATCAAGGCGATTTTTCGGTTGGCGATCAGTTCAAGCGATTTATATAAAAATACTATCGCCAGGTAAAGAAACACCGCATTCAGCAAAGTAATATAAAGGGCATGGACGTGCATGGCCATAAACGGCACAATTACGAGCGGATAGCCGGGCCCGTTCCATAAATTGATATGGGGCGGCGGCGGCGAGTAATAACCATGCAGTATCCCCCAGGCAAAATCAACATATCTGATCTCATCGCCATACAATGTAGGCCATTTATTAATAATAATTTGATAAATATAAAAGATGAGAAACGGCAGGAAAATGAACCAGGGATTGCGAAGCAATTTTTTAAACATGATAAGCTGATCAGGTATTAAAAGTAGGAAAAAATTGAGTTGATCCAAAATAGGGCGGAGGTCTATTTTATCCGTTCCACCAGCTTTATGGTAACTGTGTCTCCGGCCTCCTTGCCGATTAAATTCTGCAGATGAGCTTTAACAGGCAATTTATGATTCCCGTCCCCGAGTGCCATGAATGAGCTCTGAAAAGGATAGCCGTCAACCGTTGCCCTAACCTTTACCAGCCCGCGTGTTTTAAAAAAAGCAGCCGATTCGGGCCATATTACATAGGTCCAGCCGCCTTTATTGGGGCTTTTCAATAAAGTGGCGATAAATTGTTTATCTAAAGTACTCATCAATAACCGGTTTAATGAATCGGTGAGACTATATTTAACCATGAAGTTAGTAAAAATTTAAATGTAAAAGAACCAGGCGTTTTTTTTTGACTTGAAATAACCAACCATAATAACCACATTTACTTAATGAAACCCAATGAAGTAATTGGATTGGTCACAGGTGCCGCGTCTTTGGTGATCGCCTTTATAGCCTGGCTGGTGAAGTACCGGAATTTGATCAGCATCGATCCCGGGTACAAGGAGCAGAAGCTGCTTTATCCTGACAGAGAAGGTTTATCTGATTGGATTGGCGGAACCTTGTTTAAAACGGGCCTGGCCGGGCTTGCCATTGCAATAATGGCCGTTATTTTACCGCAATATTTACTTGCTGTTGTAATACTGTTTGCGATGACAATTTTAGGCGGCACATTAACAGCGGTTGTCGGCGTCCGCAAATTCAGGGTAAAGGAATAATAAAAGTAGTATGCGGCTAACAAGCAAACGGTTTGTTTTTTTGTTGCGCTATTTTGGGCTGCATTTGGTGTGCCAAAACGCTGTGGCTTCAAAATCCACGAATCATCGGGTTGAATAACGGCAACGCCGATAAAACACTACTTATCAAAAAGGGACAGGTATTTACGCTAACGCTTCCGAGTGGTAGTGACGACGGCTACCGTTTCGACTCTACTCAATATAACCGCGTGATTCTCGGTTTGCAAAAGCGTACGACTACCTCGCCAGCTCCCGGTAGCCTACCCGGCGCTGCTGGCGCAAGGATTTGGCAGTTTATGGTGGCTGTCCCCCAAGGGCTGCAGCATCGTACCTCCGGCAGCGATCAAAGTTCCGGGCTTTTCTCCACCTCTATTACCGTTGCGGAATAGTTTCATTTTTGAAAGATATTAAAGCTCAGTTGTACCCAATCCAGTTGCAGGGTTTTGCTTGTCCGGTTTCGGATATGCGTTATCAGGTCCTTATTACCTTCCTGCGTTTTACCCGTAGGATGGGATCAGGGTTTAAGCTTCCCGGTCTTAAACATTTTTTACCGGGAAATAAAAAAGGCTGCCCCATTTTTGAGACAGCCCTGGATTCTTATAAAAAAATTAGTTGTTTTAGATTATTGCTACAAACAAGCTTCCTGCAGGAACGACCTTGGTGCTTTGAATAACTGAAAACGGCATCAGGTAATAACCATGAGCACCCCATGGTGTACCCCATTGGTTTTCTACAATAAATGCACCGCCGCCTGATATAGTGCTGTCTATTACATAGCCGATGATTGGCGTAGCGTGGCCGCCTAATAACGAAACTCCTCTGGCTAGTCCGCCGCTTGAATTAAGCGGGTTGTAAGTGTACTTGGTAGTGCTCAAACCTTCGAAATAAGTGTAAGACCTATTGTCATAGATGTTAAGACCCATTAAAACAGGTTTGTTGTTTAATAAAGCATTTTCAACATCAGTAACCAATGTAGTGCCGGCATCGGTAATTTCATAATACCCGTGAACAGTTGTGCTGCCGCTGCTGGTAGTGCTGCCGGACTGTGCACCAATAGGGAAATTGTTTGGAGAAGTAGGTATTGTTTTTGATCCATAGCTGAAGTAGGTATATGGAGCGGTAGTATACGGAGCGGTTGTTGGTGTAGCTACGTTATATCCACCTGATGATACCCATGGATATGGATATTCTGCATTGGTTGGTATACCATCAAAAGTGTAACCACCATAGGTTAAAGCTGTACCGGTACCGGTATTATTGCTCAGGCCTTGCAGGGTTTCACCAATGTTCACCATATTAGCACCCTGGTCTGCGGTGATTTTTTCCTTCTGTATCACTACGCGCTCAACATAATATAAGAACAGCGGGCTGAAAGCGCCTGCAGCGGTATTTCCTGAACCGTAAGAAGGCTCGTCAGACGTGTTTGGGATCTCGGTAGCCTGTGCTTCTGCGATAACATTGGCCGTAGTAAAGTTTGAAACCGGGGTAACGGTGTTGTTTTGGTAGTAGTAAAGAATTTCATCTACCGTAGCACCGCAGAAACCTGTACAGGAACCGATTTGTCCCTGGTCGCGGATTTGTGGGTGGGTTAAGATGTAAGAAGTGTAGCGGGTGCCACTGTAAGTTAAGCCATCAGACTGCAGCTTGTTTGCAAAAAGGCTGGTTGAGAATTTAGGCACACTTGCCAATTCTTCAGCGCTTGCAGGGTTCAGACCCATGCCGTGAAGCGGCGTTACGGCAGTAGTGGCGGCGGTTTCAGCGGGACTCAGCCCCGACTTTTTACAGCCATTTAATAAAACACCGGCGACCGCTATGGTCACACATCCAAGTAATAGTTTTTTCATGTTCATAAAATGAGTAATTTTTTAATAAATATAGTTTGTTATCCTAAGCTAAACAAATCCAGCGTAATAACAACATAAATCGCTAAAAAGAAATAAAATATTCGTATTAATAGCAGTAAATTACATTTTATGCAAGCCCCCTTTCATTTTAGTTTAAGGCCATCTGACAGTGGCTTTTAAGATCGAAAAAATGGTTGGCCCGGGTGTTGCCGCGCGCCTTTTTTTCGGCCCGCGACGTCAAAATAAACAACATTTAACCTTTGCATATTAAATTAATATGGAACTTATTGGTGATATTTACTTTAACACATTTGGCGGATACATATGCCTGCTAAAACGAAATATCTTTTTTTTACCGCTGTCTTCCTGGCATGCCTGTTATTTGCCCGATGGCATTACGATGTTCAGACGAGGACTTATAATTTGACGGAAGACGATACAGGTAAAACGTTAGACGTTTCCGTGGGGAGCCTGATAAAACTTACCCTGCCCGACCATGTAGATGGCGGTTTCCGATTCGACCCGATACGATACGACCATAAAATATTGCTGCTGCAAATACAGCGTGAAAATTCGCCGGCGCCAGGAAGCCCCCCGGGTGCGTCGGGCATGGGCATGTGGCGGTTTGTTACTGTAAAACAGGGTGTTACTCCCATACGTTTAACCGCTTCCAGGCCGTGGCGTAGAGGAGTGACGGTGAGCATATTTGAAAATAAAGTTGAGGTTAAATAACTTTTAAAGTAAAGATCAATAAGCCGATAATTTTTTATCCGATAATTGCACGCCGGCGGTTTGCAAAAGGTGTATCGTTACTGGGTGGCCATGCTAACGTTATTATCGGTTTCAGCGATGCGCAAAAAGCTTTCCGGGTTGAAAACTCATGGAGCACATCGTCGGGCGACAATGGCCACTATTGGCTGCCCTATTCAGTATTCCAGAGCAGTAAAATCGTTCCTGCGGGCAACGCTTATTACATGGCTGTAAAATAATTTAGGACCTTCGGGACAAAGATGGCGGATGTTGTATTAAGCTCCCGCCTCATAAGTATATAAAACAGAAAAGCCTCCCATAGCGGAGGCTTTTCTGTTTTATATATCTTGTGTTTTGGCCGGATCGCAATAGACACAGTGTACCTAAGCCGTTTCTTCAAGTTTAATTAGGAGACGTAATATCAGGATAACCGGGGACGCGACGATACCCGGAAATAACTCAGAATTGCCGGGAGGAAATAATGTTATTGCGTTTTTTTACCGTAATGGCTAACATAAAAGAATACCGCGCCGACGAAAGTGGTCAGTATGCCGATAAACAAAGGCCATTCTGCGGTCATTTCGCCGCTGCGGTTAATTGCCACGGGGTCCGAGTCAACAGGGTTAGTTGCAGGCCGGTAGTAAATTATAAGGCCGATAGTTATTGCCACGCCAACCAAAAAGATAAGTATGCTAAGTTTTTTCATTGCAAAATATTAACAGCTCCGATGCTGTTAAATCGCGGTAAAGGTATGAAATTTTGTAAATTTTAATTCAAATTTTATGGCTTAATTTGAGCGGGGAGAAGACCCATATCGCATTTATTCTTCAACCCGATCCCAATTACTGATAACATTATGGAAAGAAGAGAGTTCATCAAACAAAGTTCAATTGCGGCCGCAGGTTTAACCATTTTACCGGCAGGCAGCCTTTTTAGCAGGAATAAAGACAAAGTACGGCTGGGCTATATTGGCGTAGGGTTACGGGGCCGCAGCCATATTGGCGAGGGTTTGCTGCGCGACGATGTGGAAATTATTGCCATTTGCGATACGCAGGAAAGCTCCTTACAATATTGCCGCGAACAATTTGACAAAGCTAAGAAAACCAGGCCGCAGGAATACACGGGAGGTTTGGATGCATATAAGCGCCTGCTTGACAGGAAGGACATCGACGCGGTGATTATTGCAACACCCTGGCAATTCCATCACCCACAGGCGATTGATGCCATGAAAGCCGGCAAATATGTTGGTTGTGAGGTAATAGCAGGGTTATCTGTTGATGACCACTGGGACCTCGTACACACTTCTGAAGCCACCGGAATGCCTTACATGACCCTGGAGAATGTTTGTTACCGCCGCGACGTGATGGCAGTTTTAAATATGGTACGCCAGGGTCTTTTTGGCGAGATGATCCATTACGAGGGCGGGTACCAGCACAACCTGCGCGATGTGTTGTTTAACGACGGCAAACATTTTTACGGCCACGGGGTGGAATTTGGACCGAATGCTTTAAGCGAGGCACAATGGCGCACGCAGTTTAATATTGACCGCAACGCTGATCTTTATCCAACTCATGGCGTTGGTCCGCTGATGCATTACGCCAATATTAATTACGGCAACCGTTTTACTAACCTGGTGTCGTTCAGCTCAAAGGCAAGGGGACTTGCGGCTTATGTTGAAGAAATGGCCCCGGGCAATAAAAACGCGAAGATCAATTACAAAAACGGCGATGTTGTTACCACGATGATCAATTGCGCCAATGGCGAAACCGTGCTGCTGTCTCACGATACACACCTGCCGCGGCCCTATTCGCTGGGGTTCAGGGTACAAGGTACAAAAGGATTGTGGATGGATGTTGCAAAAAGCGTTTACATCGAGCATCAATCCAAACAAGATGATGAATGGGATTTAGTGGATGACTGGTTCAAAAAGTACGACCACCCGTTGTGGAAGAAGTACGAAACCAATGCTGAAGGCGCAGGCCATGGCGGCATGGACTGGTTTGTATTCAATGCATTTGTGCAGGCGGTGAAACAAGGACGGCAAACACCCATCGATGTTTATGATTCAGCTACGATGAGCGTGATAACGCCGTTGTCGGAAAAATCGATTGCTGAGGGAAATACTCCGCAAACTTTTCCTGACTTTACCAAAGACAAATGGAAAAGCCGGAGGAACTCATTTGCGCTGGATGACAGCGGGTTTTGAGTATTGTAAAAAAAACCGGAAACTAAAAGCTAGCTTAAACGTATAAAAGGAAAGAGAAAGTTATCGCCTTTTATGCATCCGGAAATAGACGAGATATTAAATAATTTAGACCTGGAATACCCGGCTCCTTCTCTTGCCGTGCTCAACAATGCCGCGCGGATACTAAATTATATGGACGATATTTATGTGGAGCGGCGTGGAAAGTTTGAGCATACAGCTGCGGAAAGCTTATACATTATGTGGGCCTTGGAAGGGCTGGAGTTCCATATCGAGTGCTTGAAAAATGGCAACATTCTTTATACATTCCGAAAGGGCCGGATTGGTAAGTTATATGGTTCAGCCACTATTAACGAATTTATGCCCCTATTACAGGGTTATTTATTAGCCGGTATCGCTTAGGCTTAATAGTCGCAACCCCAAAACTATTTCGTATCCCATTTAAACCATTTGATGCCCAAAAAGGTAAATATGATAGTATAGCCGATAGTAATTAAAAGCGCTTTCGTGGTTTCGCCGTTCCATTTGGCGGGTTCCATCCCGGTTGAAAGTATCGTTTTAACCGTGCCGTATGGCGACCAGATAACGACTTTATCCGTAATCTCACTCCAATAGCTTGGCGCGGAATTTAGCGCGTGATTCAGCTCACCGAACATCCCAACCAAAATAAAGAAAAGGTAAACCAGGCGGGTTGTTGAATTAATGGTTTCAGGGTTTTTTATAAAGCCGACTATCATTTGCCCGACGCTTAGGGATACAGAACCTCCTATAATCGCAGTTAAATAGCTAAAAACATATGCAGCTGGTGTTAAAGTTATTTTATCATATTGGTTGCCTATAATAAAAACAACAGTTGTAATTAAAAAGATCATTACCAATTGAACCAATAGCCTGCTCGCCATTATAGCCCATGAAGGAACGGGCGCCACACGCAACCGTTGGAATATTCCTCTGTCGCGGTCACGGGCAATGGAATTAGAATAGCCTATTATCCCCGAAGCGAAAAGGCCCAGGGTAATGCTGTTTGAAAGCACGAAAGGTCCGCCGACTCTGGCGGCTAATCCTTTCCATCCCATCAGTATCATAACAGGAACTATCAGCGTAAGTATCATTGCGCGGCGATTGCGCCATTGGACAGTAAGATCAGCCCGCAAAAGTGATGAAAGTACTACTGACGTTTTAGGTATAACGGTTTCCATTTCATTTAGTGAATTAATGAATTACTGAATTAGTGATTTGAAAATACCCTCCAATGAACCATGAGCTAACAACTATTCCCGTATTTCTTTTCCCGTCAAGGCAATAAACACGTCCTCCAGCGTGATTTTTCCCCTGCGCGAAACAGCTATAACTTCCGGCTCATTTCTGTGTTTGTCGATTAATGCCTGCGGCGTATCTATCTCTACTATCTTTCCATGATCGATGATCGCAATCCGGTCGCAAACCGATTCCGCTTCTTCCATAGAATGAGTCGTAAGCAAAATAGCATGGCCCTTTTCGCGGATGGCTTCAATTCGTTCCCAAAGCTGCCGCCGCGATTGTGGGTCGAGGCCGGTGGTCGGTTCGTCCAGTAACACTAGCCTGGGGTTATGTATGGTGGCAATCAGCAACGAAACCCTTTGCTGCTGCCCGCCCGAAAGCTGCCCGAACTTCTTTTGCGCCTGGTCTTCCAGGTTGATGCTTCGCAGCATAGCCAGCAAATCGTTTTTGCTCAGCCTCAGGCCATAAACGCCTGCATAAAGCTGCAATACCTCTATCACGTACAATTCAGCCTGGAAACTGGTGGATTGTAACTGAACGCCTAACGATGCCCGGGCATGCAGCGGTTTTTCCTGCGCGTTATAACCATCGACCATTATTGAGCCTGATTGTGACTTTACTAACCCTTCTATCGCGCTCAGTGCACTTGTTTTTCCTGCACCGTTTGGCCCAAGCAGCCCAAATATTTCGCCCTTGCGGACATCAAATGAAACATCTTTTACCGCCTGGAAATTGCCATAGTTAACGTTCAGACCCTGCACGGTTAAAATGTTGGTTTCCGGCATATGTTTGTTTTTGTTTAGATTGAAATATCGCTTGCAAGTTACAAATTTACAAGTCTCGTTCGTTAACGGATTGTTTGGCAATTTCCATTCTCCGCAAAATGTGCGGTGAATAAGGGGTTATTCTCGGTATTTTCAACGCAGACTGTCCTAAAACCTGATCACGTCGGTATCCGGCGGGGTATAACCCAGCAATCTGCACATGGTCATGATCTGCCCTTTGTGGTGAAATTCGTGGGTAATAACATGCGTAAAAAGTTCCAGCGGGCTGGCAGTTGCGTGGCGATCGCGCGGCAAGGTACTGCTTATGCGTTCTTCAATCCGGCCCGCAAATCGGTGAAGGAAATCTGTTGTGATTCTATCAGCTTGCACATAAACGGGCATTATCTGACCGATAGTTGTCAGCGTTGCATCGTCGTGGAAGTTTATTTGATGTTTCAGCGCAAAATAACCCAGCCAGTGTAAATAGGTGTTTGCTGTGTGCACTAACAAATAACGAATAGTTTTGCCTTCGAATGCCGGTACGGGCGTGTTCAGGTCTTCGCCAACTTCAGTTTCAATAAAACCCAGGACAACTTCGCGCGAGCTGCGGACCAGTTCATATTGTTTCAGGAGCAAAGTGACCATGTTGAAGTTTTATTTGGTTGGTGATATTTTTTATAACCGTACTCCCCTCAAAAATTCCGCTATTCCCATCTGCTTTTTTCCCTCCAGTTGCACTTCCGTCAAACTAACAAAGCCGTCGGGGGCCGCAAATTTTAAATAGGTTTTACCATCGGTAACAAAATTGCCGGGCTGTACATCAGGCCTGGCATGTTCAAATTCCGCCCGGTATACTTTAAGAGTTTTGTTGTTAAGCGAGGTATATGCCGTAGGGATTGGGCTGAGGCCTCTTATCCGGTTGTAGATTGCTTCGGCAGGCTGGTTCCAGTCTATCAGGCAATCTTCTTTAAAGATTTTAGGCGCATGGCGCAGTTCAGCGCCTTCAACCAATTGCGATTGCGGGTGCTCGTTATACCTGCCGCTTTCAACACCTTTTACCGTTTTCACCAGCAGGCCGGCGCCTTTGTACATCAGGCGGTCGTGTAATTCGCCGGCAGTTTCGTGACCAGAAAGGGTAACCTTTTCCGTAAATAAAATGTTCCCGGTATCAATTTCATGTCTGAGAAAGAAAGTAGTTACTCCACTTTCTTTTTCTCCATTAATAAGCACCCAATTAATCGGTGCTGCGCCACGATATTGGGGCAGGAGTGAGGCATGGAGATTAATTGTTCCTTTCGGCGGCATGTTCCACACAATTTCCGGCAACATACGGAACGCCACCACAACCTGCAGCTCAGCTTCAAAGGACTGAAGTTGCTCAATAAAATCCGGATCTTTCAGCTTTGCGGGCTGCAGTACCGGTATACCATTTGCGACAGCATATTGCTTAACCGCCGATTCATTCATTTTCTGCCCTCTGCCCGCGGGTTTATCGGGGGCGGTAACCACGGCCACTATTTCGCATCCCGCCATTACCAGGGCATCTAACGAAGCAACTGCAAACTGTGGAGTGCCCATAAAAACAATTCTCATAAAAATACTTTTGTTCTAAATTACACCTGGCTACCTGCCCAATTTCCTCCCTGCTGTGCTTTACCCAATCGAAGGCTTAACGAAAATAGTAGTTCATTTCAAAATTGAAGCCTGCCTATGGATAGAGTAAATATTTCTTCCGCATCTCCTTGTACTGGCTTAACCGTGGTTCCCAGCTTGCGCGTATTGCTTCTTCGCTTTCGCCTCCCTCAATTTGTTTCCTTAGTTTATCCGTCCCTGCAAGCTTTGTGAAATAGGTATTAAAAAAAAGCCGCTTGTCGGGGAATGCCTTGTATAGTTCTATTATCCAGCTTAAATTCAGCTGTTTGCTGCCGCGAATGTTGGCTGTGTTGTAACCCGTGAGGTTGATTCCATAGCAAACTTTGTCTTTTTGCGGCGGGTCTTCACTCATGCCCGGAATACTTTTCGGGATAAACGAATAACTATACTTACCGGCCAGCGAAGGATCGCCTATTTGCAGGAACGGCGACATTGTACCCCTGCCCAGGCTCAGCGTGGTCCCCTCAAACAAACAAACCGACGGGTACAGCAAAATAGATTTGTCCGTATTTAAATTGGGCGACGGGTTTATCGGCAATACATAGGCATCACTGTGTTTATAATTGGCCACCTTAATGATTTTCAGTCGGCATTGCACATGGTTTTTGAGCCAGCCCTCGCCGTTGATCATTTGTGCATACTCAGCGATGGTAAGGCCATGAACCACCGGTATCGGGTTTAAACCGACAAACGAGCGACATGCACTATCAAGCACGGGCCCGTCAACATAAAAGCCGTTAGGGTTTGGCCGGTCGAGTATCATCAGCTCAACATTATTCTCGGCGCAGGCTTCCATCACATATTGCAGCGTCGACAGGTAGGTATAAAACCTTGCCCCGACATCCTGGATGTCAAATATCATCAAATCCAGTCCATTCAGGTCTGCCGGCGTCGGCTTATAATGTTTATTGCCATATAGCGATATTACCGGCAGCCCGGTTGCCGCGTCGGTGGCGCTGTTTACTGCTGCGCCATTGCTGGCATCGCCGCGGAAACCATGTTCGGGGCCGAAAATCTTTTTTACAGCGATACCAAGCCGGAGCAGGCTATCGAGGGTTGGCGTTAGTTTTTCACCGATCACGGAAGTCTGGTTGATCACCATTCCGATATTTTTTCTTTTAAGGTAGTCAATATAAAGGGAAGTTTGATCGGCGGCGGGAATGATTTTATTATTTTTTGAAGAAATGGCGACTTTTTTCGGTCTTGCAGGTGGGTTTTGAGCGGTTGCGCTGCTGTCCATCAAAAGGATGGTGACGAATAACATCAAAACCAGCTTTAATATTTTCATAAATATCCTGCAATCAAATTAAAAACGCAGTTTTTTAATGGCAAAACCGCATATTTGCGAAGTTACAAAAAATCTGCTTCCCATTGAATTTCGCCTGGTTTATAGCCAACCGTATAACATTTAAATCAAAGCGCACCTTTTCGAAATTGATCGTGCGCATTGCCATTATTGGTATTATGCTGGGTTTAGGCGTTATGATACTGACGCTCGCCATAATTCGCGGGTTTAAAAGTGAGATCAGGAGCAAGGTGCGGGGTTTCTCAGGCGATATGGTGGTAATTAAGAACGACCTTAACAGTTCCTACGAAAACTCGCCGATAACTTCCGATCCCGCATTTGAAAAAAAGATACTGACAAGCCCGCTGGTGACTAAAGTGATGCCATTTGCCACGAAACCAGGTATCATCAAAGCCAAAACAGAAATAGAGGGGATAGTGTTAAAGGGAGTTGACAGGCAATATGACTGGTCGGCCTTCAAAAGAAATATGGTCGCCGGCGATGTCATCGACTTCAGCGATACCACCCAATCAAAAAAACAGCTGCTCATTTCGCAGACCATAGCTAACCGTTTGGGCTTGAAGGTTGGCAATAAAGCAATAATTTATTTTGTACAGGAGCCGATGCTCGCACGTCAATTTGTTATCAGGGGCATATTCAGTTTCGAGCTGGAAGAGGTTGATAAAACCTACGTTGTAGGCGACATGTCGGTTATAAGCCGTATCAACAATTGGTCGCCGGGCCAGATCGGCGGTTACGAGGTGCGTGCAACCAGCTTTGATCAGATTAAAGCCGCGGAGGATAAGGTCGATAATCTTTTGCCAAGTAATCTTAAATCATACAGCCTGATGGACAATTACCCGGCTTTGTTTGCCTGGCTCGATCTTTTGGACGGCAACACTATCGTGGTTTTGGTGCTAATGATCCTGGTAGCGCTAATTAATATGATATCAGCTTTATTGATCATGATTTTGGAACGAACAACCATGATAGGGATATTAAAGGCGATGGGGGCCGCTAATTGGACCCTTCAAAAAGTTTTTTTGTATAATGCATTTTACATTATTGGTTTGGGCATGCTGTTTGGAAATTTGTTCGGGTTGGGTTTGGGCTTTATTCAATCCTACACCCATCTTTTCAAGCTCGACCCGGATTCATATTTTATGAGTTCTGTGCCAGTGCAATTTAATATTGTTGACGTGATTTTATTAAATATCGGTACTTTAATAATATGCCTGGAAGTGATGATAGCGCCATCAATGCTGGTAACCGAGATAACACCGGTGAAAGCAATAAGGTTCAAATAAAAAGGCGGAAAATAATGAGGTTCCAATGGATTCCGTTCGTGGCCGCTTAAAACTTAAAAGAAAATGGATGCTCAGGATCAAGCCATCGCAATAATCTTTACAAAATTATTTTTCGTTTTTGGCATTGTTATGGGCTTTTCAATTTTGGGATATTTGCAAGGCAAGAAAAGTGCCATCGGTCCAACAGGCGGCCTGTTGTTGGGTATGCTCCTCGGCCTGATTGTTTGTGCAATTTTGTTTATTTATTTATAGCTCACGGTTATAGTTTATTAAGCCAATCGCATCGAGTAATCACGTATAACTACTATGCAGGCCTTATGAAGGCACAGGAATTGAACCAGGTTTAGTTAAGTCTTATCGCCAGCCCAAACCTGATCAGCTCGCTGCGTGTGTATTGCGGCGTCGGGTTATCGTTCATTAAATGTGAATTGAAATTCGTCAAACCACTGGCGTAGCTTGCCGTTAAAGCGAGCTTTTTGTACCAGGCGGCGACACCAAATCGCAGCAGTATATCAGGCGAAAGCGTGCCGTTATAGTAGCTGGTTTGGTATTTGTTGCCGTTTTGGTCTTTAGCATCGCCATATTCGGAAACGCTGACATTGTAGCCAAGGTCGATACCCGGCATGAGGTCTATTTTTACTTTTTTAGTTTTTAACCGGTAGCCGATATACGGATTGAAATTGATATCCTGGCTTACCAAAAAAGACTGCCCGGTGGCAGGTATGCCGGAGTAAAAAAAAGGATCGCTGGTTGCCAGGTAGAGACCGCCGGGGTAAACATCGTTTATATTTTCTTTGCTCCGTAAAATATCATAGCTGGCTTGCAAACCGAAAATAAATCCCCCCGAAGTAATATGCTGCGTCTGGAAGCCCGCGCCATAGCTGAAGCCGAACAGGTTCCCGTAGGGATTATTGGCATAGCCCTGTTTGGTGTTTGCCTGTACATTGTTTAGAAAGGTAGTGGATACAGTATAATTCCCGGTATACCGATAAAGCCCTGAATTTGCCAAAAAAGACCATTCGAGGTTTTGACCGTATGATTGTAAAAAAAGAAAGAAAGTAAATAAGGTTAAGGTGATTTTTTTCATTTATTATTTCGTTGGAAAATTTAGTTTCAAGTTAATCCCACCCGATCCAAAACGAATATTCTGTGACCCAAGCCCACCCAGCGGGGCTTTTAAGAATGGCTCGAGGATCAGGTGATTTCTACCAATAGGGTAACCATAACCAACTGCAATATTCAGCATTTTCCCGAAATAGAAATT
The DNA here is from genome assembly GCA_035656115.1 of Mucilaginibacter sp. Taxonomy (GTDB): domain Bacteria; phylum Bacteroidota; class Bacteroidia; order Sphingobacteriales; family Sphingobacteriaceae; genus Mucilaginibacter. The sequence goes on along the minus strand of DASRTD010000255.1, from coordinate 17,426 downwards.
ATCAAAGCTTTTTTGTGACGACAATGAATGTGGCGCCTGCAGCGATGGTGAAGGCAAAGCAGGATAATTGTAGTAATACGTGTAGGTTTCGTTGGCAAAAGTGCCCGAACTTAAACCTGCCATCAGGTAAAAACTCGTTTTTCTCAGGTTGAAATCATATTTCAGGTTAACCGGCACATCAATGTTAAACATGCTAACGCCGTAGTTTTCAAATGCCGGCGCCGAAGCCACAGTTATCGCCGCGTGGGCACTGTAGGTGGCTGCCGAAGGAACTACGCTGGCGCTTCCTAAACCGGCAGGGGCGAATAAATTTGACGATACCGCATCGGATGGGACGCCGCCGTTGTAGCTCAGCGAATTTTTTGCTAAAGTGAGGCCGGTAACCACCTTAAGGTTCTTTGCAATTCTTATTTCAGCCGAAAAGCCGGCGCCGGCATTGGTTTGGTTTGTACTGCCTTTGGCATAGTTAACAAACGACGCAGCGTAAACGCCTAAACGCACTCTTGGCCCAAGGTCGTTGGTCTTTTTTATGGCCGGCTTATTATTGGCCAGCGAAGCAGCGCCGGTTTTTGACTGCCCCGGGCTGTTGGCTTTGGCAGGTAGCGTTGACTGCGAATTAGGCTGAACCACCGCCAACTGGTTTTGCGGGGTTTGGTTGATCGCGTTCCGGCTGGTGTCAGCGTTCCTTCCTGGCTGCGCATTGGTATTTATTGCTCTGTTCACTTTTGTTTCTGCAGCGGCAATCGCCTGGTTGGATGGTTTGCCTGTTGTGTCGGCATTGGTTGTTGCTTTGTTAACAATTGTCGGGTTAAAAGGAATTACAGGCAATAGGCGGGCGCGGGTTGCAGCGGTGTTGTTCAGATTCTTCAGCGGCGAACCTGGCCTGGCCGACGAGGTAGTGGCAGAAGCTGCGTTTTGGTCAGGCTTTACGGCGGCCGGTTTCAATGCTTGTAAGTTTTCAGCCGGTGCCGGTTTTACTTTCTTTATGCCGGCCAGGTTTTGCTCCGGCTTATTTCCGGCATATTTCCAAATGCCCAGGCCCAATGCTAAAAGCAATAATGCTGCGGCACTCCACCAAAATAAGGGTAAAATGCGGCGCCGGTTGCCTGTTGCGGGAAATTTTTCACGCAACTGTATCCAACCCTCGTCGGCCGAAGGGTCGTCATACTCGTCGAAAACTTTTTTGATGCGGTTTTTTAGCTCCTCATCTAACTGATCTTCCATGTTTTATCTCTTCTGATCTGATTAAACTTCTTAATTTTTCTTTAGCCCTGCTCAGGTAAACCCTTGACGAACTTACCGGGATGTTTAATAATACCGCGATTTCGTCATGGCTGTAGCCATCAATTTCATACAAGTTAAAGATGGCCGCCTGCAATGGTGGCAAGTTCCGCATTAGTTTCAAAATGTCCTGGGCATCCAGGTTTGCCGTCGTACTTGCGCCCATCACCGGCATCGCCTGATCAATCTCCACGTTCAGTTGAAATTTCAAATCCTTGCGCCGGCGGTCAATGGCTGTATTTACAATAATTGTGCGTAGCCAGGCTTTAAAGGGCTTGTCGCTGTTAAAATTGTTAATGGCATTAAATACTTTTATAAATGCGTCATTTACAACCTCTAAGGCATCGTCGCGGTTTAAACTGTAACGCAGGCTTATGCCCATGGCATAGCTGTAGAAGCGCTTATACAGCACTTCCTGGTATTTTAAGCTGCCTGTTTTGCATTGACTGATGATTTCTTCTTCAGCAATGCTCCGGGGTTGATGCATTAAAAGTGTTTAATACTGCCTGATTTTTGTTTCCGTTGTCTCTTTTACTTCATGTACGTAATAAAAGCTAACAACGCTACAATTTAGCTAAAATTGGTGAGTTTGAATTGTATCCGCCCGATTGCGCACGTTAAAATCTGTATCAGTTACCCGTCCTGGTGAATTTATAAAAGTACTGAAGCGTATCTTGCGGCCCATAGGTAATCAGTTGCAGTGTAGTTCCATCGTACTCGTAAGCGTAAACACCGCTCAGGTGTACCTTAGCGGGCGTGCCGCCGGGTGGGAAAGTTACATCGGAAAAAAGTATTTCCGATGCAGATGAGCTCACCTCGTACGAACCATAACTTCCGGCGTGCAGGGTTGTGGTATCGCCGGTTACCTTATAACCGGTCGCCGTTTCCATGCTTAGGTTCAGATTGGTACTATCAATGCGTACGACATTGGTTTTTGGATTTACATGATAAAGCTTAAACTGACCGGTATAACGACCCGAAACGGGCACCGGCGTGTTTGGAAGAACATCGTTTTTTGGGGCACAGCCGCATAAATACATGCTTGCTATGATCAATAAGTAGAGCGTATTCCTTTTCATCTTCGTTTTTTGTAGAATAAATGTAGCTACTTTTTTTTGTTGAATACGAGTTTTCCCTATTCAACGATACAGCGCGGCTAAAATTACTTATGTTTCCTTCACCCGGATCGACCTATTACTTTAGACTCCCAACTTCAGACTTTCTTAGCTTCTTCCCAAAAAACGTCCATCTCGGCCAGGCTCATGTCATGCAGCTGTTTGCCGTTTTCTTTGGCTTTATTTTCCAGGTAAGTGAATCGTTTTATAAATTTCCGGTTTGTTTTCTCCAGGGCATCCTCCGGGTTGATGTTGATAAAACGGGCATAGTTGATCAGCGAGAAAAGCAGATCGCCAAACTCGTTTTCCGCTTTTTCATGATCGATCGCCGACTCATCTTCGGCATTAAATTCATTTCTGAATTCCTGCATCTCTTCTTCCACTTTGGCCCAAACCTGCCCCTTCTCTTCCCAGTCGAAACCCACGCCGCGCGCTTTTTCCTGTATGCGCGAAGCTTTCACCAGCGCTGGCAGCGACGCGGGTACCCCGGCCAGTACCGACCGGTTTCCTTCTTTGAGCTTTATTTGCTCCCAGTTGCGTTTTACATCATTTTCGTCTTGTACATCCACATCGCCGTAAATATGCGGATGACGGTTTACCAGTTTATCGCAAATACCGTTCAGTACGTCGGTAATATTAAAATCATTTGTTTCCGAGGCAATTCGCGCGTAAAAAACCAGGTGCAGCATAATATCGCCCAATTCCTTTTTTATTTCCGGCATATCGCCATCTAAAATAGCGTCCGACAGTTCATAGGTTTCTTCAATGGTGAGGTGCCTGATACTTTCGAGCGTTTGTTTTTTATCCCAGGGGCAGTTCAGACGCAAATCGTCCATAATAGAGAGCAGCCGGGTAAAAGCGGTTTCGGGCGTAGCGGCAAGGGGTGGAGGAATTAATGGCATATTAGCTTTTGACGAATTGAAGTAACACGAATTGAATTAACACGAATTTATTCGAATTGCACGAATTGATGCAAAAATAGGGTTTTGAGTCCGAAAGTCGGTAATCCCGATAGCTATCGGGACCGTAAGTCCCAAAAGATAAAAAGCAAATCCATCTGCATAGTTCGCAATAGAAATTTTTATTTTTAGCAATAATTTCGACTAAGAAACAGTAGAGAAAATGGCCGATTACACTCAACTACTTTACGACATCGAAGTACATTCGCCGGAAGGTATCCGGCGATATTTCGAGCAGGGCGGCAACCCGAACGATGTGATCGACGGGACGCCTGTTTTTACCACAATGGTTGAAATGTACTTGCGTTCGGCGCGGTTTAAAGATTGTGTGAACGAATTTATCAGCGCCGGGCTTAATTTTGAAGACGAGGCACTGTTGTCTGTTTTAATCGATGACGATAAACGTTTAGAACGATTGATAGACAAGGACCCCGGTGTTATAAATAAAACTTATGCCCTTCATAAAAACGCGTTCACACCACTAACAGGCGGTACCCTGCTTCACTATTGCGCGGAATTTAACAGCATTGCCTGCGCTAAAATTTTAGTTGCCCGTGGGGCAGACATCGATGCCAAAGCGGCCCTTGACGAGCACGGTTTTGGCGGCCACACGCCAATTTTTCATACCGTGAACCAACTTTTAAACAACTCGATCGATATGCTCTATTTCTTGCCTGCCCAGGGAGCCGACCTGACTTACACCGTAAAAGGCCTGGTATGGGGTACGGGATATGAGTGGGAAACGTTTATCCCGGCGGTAAGCCCCATAAGCTATGCGATGATGGGGCTGTTGCCAATGATGCATCGCAAACAGGAGACAGTGGCTAAAGTGGTTTCGTTATTGGTAAAACATGCTTATGGGATAGAATATTTGCCGCCGAATGTGCCGAATGCTTATTTGAAGAAATGAAATGATTTTTAGTGTTTACAATGAATAGAAGGATTTTATAGCCAGCAAAAAGAAATCCTATAATCCTTTAATCCTACAAATCTTGGTTCAGGCCGTTTTCACCGCCCTCAGCATCTCCCTTTTTCCAGGAGCACCCGGTGCTTTTTCGACCTTGCATCCCAAAACTTTTAATGCCCGCTTTAAATTACCCGTAATGGCATAAGTAACAAACACGCCGCCGGGCTTCAGGAATTGAATGGTATGGCCGATGGATGCCTCCTTCCACATTTCCGGCTGCCGGGCAGAGGCGAAGGCATCGAAGTAAATCAGGTCAAATTGTCGGTCTGATCGGAAATCCTGCAGTTTGCAGTTGGCAATTTGCAGTTGGCAGTTGGGGTTAAATTCAGCGGTTGCGCACAGTGCCTGGCTGTAGGTGTCGCTAAAGGTTTTCCAGGTTTCAGCGGATAAGTACTGATCATAGCCGGTTGCCCTAATCATTTCGGGGCTTAAGGGATAAGCTTCGATGCCAAGATAATCCAAAGAAATGTTCCTGGCTGCGCAATAATCTGAGCTTAGCAAAAAGTTCAGTCCTGTTCCGAAGCCAACTTCCAATATGGATACTGAATTTGCAGACGGGTTATTTTGTAAAAAACAAGCTAATCCTGATTGTATAAAAACATGCTTGCTTTCCTGCACTGCACCGTGTGTGGAATGGTAGTGTTCACCCACTTCGGCGTTAAAAATGGTGTTGGAGCCGTCAGCAGTTTTTACTATCTCAAGCATCTTAATCGGTTATTCTGGTATCGGTGTGATTACAACAACCGACTTGCAAAAAAGCGTGGCTTAATGCTCAACCTTTTGGCGGCCGATCTCCACAACTGCCTCGCTCAGGTCCAAAACGGGCACTGCCGATATTTTAGCGGCAATGATGCTGGCTGCCGCTGCCGAGCGATAACCGGCTGCGCAGTGCACCACAATGGGTTTGTCTTCGGGTATTTCGCCTACCCGTTCCCGCAGTTCCGGCAACGGAATGATAAACGCGTTCTCAAATATCAAATTATCTTCGGTCTCTATCTCGTTGCGTACATCTACAACGGTATATCGTTCAGGATTAGTGGTAAAACGGGGAAGACTAAAATTCCTTTCCGGCAATAATGGATATTCAGGGGTTGATATTCCTGCAATAATGTTCTTTTCATAACCGATCTTTGCTGCCTTTGCAATAACTTTTCCCAAATCATCTTCATCATCGGCCACCAGGTAAAACCGCTCGTTCGGGCCTATTATTGCGCCCAGCCAGGTCTCGAACTTGCCGCCGTTCTGTAAATTGATGGCGCCTTTTTCATGCCCTTTCATGAATTCGGTGTTCGGACGGGTATCGATCACCAGGGTGTCCTTCTGAATGGTTACGCCGCCTTTTAACCGCGCAATGTGGCTTACACTGTTAGCGAACGCCGGCGCACCTTTTTTATTCAATTCAACATCGCTGCCAAAATATTTCGGGACAAAAGGTTGGTCGGCGATGATTGTTTTTATAAATTCCGGTTCGCTCATCAGCTGCAAAGCATAATTTTCCCGCAGTTCGCGCCCTATTGTACTTTCCAGGTCGGGGCTCATGTTTTTTCCGCAAAGCGAGCCTGGCCCGTGTGCCGGGTAAACTTTAACACTGTGGGGCAGTTTCATCAGCTTTTCGCGCGTCGAATGATACAATGCCCGGGCCAGTTCCTCCTTTTTTGCGGTAATGTTGCCGACATTTTCGCGCAGGTCAGGACGCCCAACATCGCCTACAAATAGGGTGTCGCCTGTAAATAGCGCATGTTCCCTGCCATCTTCATCTTCAACCAAAATACAAATCGAATCGGGTGAATGGCCGGGCGTATTGATAGCTTTCAGCTTTATGTCATTTAACTGGATAACATCGCCGTCATCAAAGCTTTCGTGAGGGTATTCAGCACCGGTTAATTTGCTGGCATAGATCACCGCGCCGGTGGCCTGGTGAATTTCCAGGTGCGAACTGACAAAGTCGGCATGCGGGTGTGTTTCAATAACGCCGGTTATCGTGGCATCGTGCTGGTTTGCAAAATCGTAATACGGCTGCGGATCGCGGGCGGGGTCGATAACGATCATTTTACCCATTCTTACCAGGGCGTATGACGCATGGGCCAAGCCTTTATCATAAAATTGCTGAAGGATCATGTGTTGCAAAGATAATGTTATTTCGGATTTTGGTCCCGATAGTTATCGGGATTCGATTTCGGATTTATCCTTTTGAATATAATCGAAACCCCGAATGCGAATTCACTCCGTTTCTCGTTTTACCAGCAAAAACTCGTCGCCATCCAATGGTAAATAGCCATGTTCATAGCAAAAATGATATGTTTTGCCATTCTGTGTCTGGTAGCTGCGGGTATGGTATTCAAAATCAAAACCTTTTGATACAAGTTTCTTTCGCGTGGTTTTTGTTTTGCCGGTCGGATTCAATTCTTCCAGTATCCTGCGATTGCGCTTTAAAATGTTATTGATATTCCTTACCAGGTTGTAGCTGCTGCTGTTCAGCTGGTTATTGTAATTATTGCGGCACAGATCGTTACAGAATTTTTTGTCAGCCCGCCCGAGTAAGGGCTCGCCGCAATCCAGGCAGGTTCTTGGTTCATTCATTTGCTAAAGGTATGTAAATTATTATCCGTTTGCAAACGTTTACAAACGGAAATTGTCGACTGTAAACGATTATTATCCGGTTAAGCTAAATTTCTTAGCACAATTTTGTTTCATCAATTTAAAAACAAAAAAATAAAAAAATGAACTCATTAAGAAACAGCGTACGCCTGGTAGGTAACCTGGGTATGGATCCGGATGTAAAAAGCTTTGACAACAACAAAAAATTAGTGCGCTTGTCGCTGGCAACCAGCGAAAGTTACAAAAACGACAAGGGCGAGCGCGTAACGGAAACACAATGGCATAATTTGGCCTTATGGGGGAATGTGGCTAAGTTTGCGGAAGAGGACCTGAAAAAAGGCGACGAAGTGGCCGTTGAAGGTAAGCTGACCAATCGCAGCTACACGGATAAGGACGGCAACAAGCGTTATATGTGCGAAGTGGTTGTTAACGAATTTATAAAACTCAAAGGCCGGAACTAAATCAGCATATTAGCATCGGGCTAATAGCATGTCACATAGCATGTCCCAAATTCAATTTAAAAAACAATTAATAGAAATGAAAAAAGTTATTGCCGTCCTTATTATGGCAGCGGGTTTGTATTCATGCAAAAAGGAGAGTACAGTAAATCAACAACCTTCCACCTGGATATCGGGCACATGGAAAAGAACGGTATACATCGACACGATATTTACCAGTAATAGCAACACTACCGTGGGTGGCATTGATAATTTCTCCGTTAGCCTGAACCCAAATGAGTTAACGTTCAGTTCAGCAACCGACGGGAACAGTACTGCGCGCGGCGCATTTAACTATTCATTAACATCAGCGACTTTGGTTTACGGTGCAGCGCCTGCCTTAACCTGGCACATCGTTCAAATCAATTCAACCGAATTTAAGCTTACCACCAGTTATGCCGGAGAGGGTTGGGGTGACACCTATGTGAAACAGTAGGATGACGAAAAACGAAAGGCTTTTCAGATCGGTAAAATGGGGCTGGTTAGTTAATAAAGTCGGCCCCTTTTTTTAACAAACATTTAGTATTATATTTGATATGTACATATATTATATTTGATATGTACATAGAAGCAAAAGAAACGGCCCGGCTATACAGGCTGCTGACTGAAAAATTAGGCAGTGATACCACCGAGGCGATGTTTAAATATATCGATAACAAAACGGAACGATCAGTGGAAGCAACCATTAAAACATTAGCCACGAAGGACGATCTTGCCAAAGTTAATCTGGACTTGAGCAATAGGATGAGTGACATGATTAAGTGGATGTTTATATTCTGGGTAGGGCAGGTCGGGGCAACCTTAGGCATTGTGTTTTTGTTCCTGAAAAAATAAGATCTCCCTGCTCTACAAACTGCTAACCGAAAAATTATTCAGGATGCCACCGTGGCGATGTTTAAATATATCGATAACAAAACAATCAGTGGAAAGAACCATTAAAACGTTGGCTACAAAGGAGGATATTGCGAATATCATAACTGACATTGCCGAAGCAAAGTACGAGCTAAGCAATAGAATATCCAACTCGATAAGGTGGTCATCTGTTTTTTGGATAGGCCAGGCCGCTGCAACACTTAGCTTTTTGTGGTTGATGCTAAGAAAATAGAATCACATTGGTCCAGGCCATTTTGACTACGATAACACCGAGGCGATGTTTAAATATATCGATAACAAAACGGAACGATCAATGGAAGCAACCATTAAAACGTTGGCTACGAAGGATGATATTGCGAGTGTCCGAAAAGAGATTAGTGATGCTAAGGCCGAAAATATCAAATGGATGTTTATATTTTGGGTAGGGCAGGTAGGTGCCGCGCTTGGTATTTTGTTACTTTTTTAAAAAAAATAACCAGCGTACGGTACCTATTGGGATGAAAATTGCATGACTTTTGTTTGAGTTTTAGCAACTCATAACTCATCCTTCAGATGCACAGTTTTTTCAACGATCGTATGTATTACGCCATCTAACTCCTTCGCGGTAATATCCAGGTGATCAACTATTTCCTTGTTTAATGGATTGTCCAGGTTATTCCGGTCGAACAGGTTTACCAGGCCCAAAATAGTAGCAACCGGGCGGCGGACATCGTGCGACGAAATGGCCGCGATCTCCTGGAGCATCTTATTTTGTTCCTTAATGCTTTCCTGGTTTCGTTTGTTTTCGATCAAAACACGCAGGATATTTGAAGTGCGCTCTATCAGCTGCAGCTCATCCTGCTTGGGCTCTCTTGCTGTTGTGTAATAAATAGCAAACGTAGCCAGTACATGCGCCCCGCGTGAACTGATCACAGGGGTTGACCAACAAGCCTTCAAGCCAAACGGACGGGCAATATCACGGTAGGCTTCCCATAGCGGGTCGATGTCAATATCATTTACGATTACCTGGCTGCGATGATAAACTGAAGTACCGCATGAACCTGCTGCCGGCCCGATGGCCGAACCGTTTATCAGGTTACAGTATTCTGCCGGCAGCCTTGGGGCAGCAATATGGTAAACCCGCTCCTGGGCTTTATCAACTTCGAGTACCGAACAGATCATGTCGGGAAATATTTCTTCAATGCCGGTTAGTAACTCGTTAATGGTTTGAGGCAGCGTGTTTGAACCCGATGCATTCAACTCCAATACCTTTTTTTCAAGTGCAAGGATAAGCTGCTGTATTTTTACAGAATTAATATCGCTTAGAAAAACCATTATTTCATTTTTATAAGGGTAGATATTAATGCGCAACCACCTTTTGTAAAATGTATTAAAATATTGGACCTGGACAGGAAGGCCCGATTTAAAAGCCGATTCAAAGGCTGCGATAACGTCCGGGGTCATTCCAAGGCTATGGATTTTTTTTAAGCTGATGTTTTTAAGCTGCTTATTGTTTGACCCGGTGACAGCCAGGAACGCCGGATTGAACGCCGTAATGCGCCACTTGTTGTCGACTATAAAAAAACCTTCGCTGAAGCTTTGCAGGATATGCTGAATGTTATTAGCGAGATGGTCGTGCTCGGCACCGTTTAGTTTGTTAGTTAAATTGGCGCCCGATGCGTAAACCATTTCATTATCGGCGTTAAAGTAAAGTGACCATTTTATGTTGTGAAAACGGCCGTCGATGCCTTTAATGCGGGCTTCGTAACCTTTGACCTCTTTCTTTTTGACCAGGGTGTTGATCAGGCCCTCTCGTCTTCTTACGTCGGCAGGGTGAGAAAATGCGTTTATTTTTATGCTCGCTAATTCTTCCTCCGAGTACCCTAACATCTTGCGGAAAGCAGCATTGGTATGCCTGATAAATCCGTTCTTATCCAGCACACAGAAAAAATCTGATGATCTTTCGAACAAAAATGATAGCAGGGTATCCATTGTTGTATCAGCAAAAAACTAAAAAATACAAAGTCCCGGTTAATTAACCCGCAATAAATTGAGCAAGATTCAGGCAAGACCAACGCCTTCGCACCCGCCGAAAATAACATCACTTGTTTACCAATTGTTTCAAACAGGAAACATCAGCAAAATTGAGCACCCAACAAAAAGGCCGTAATTCTATCGTTACATAAAATTAAGTATAATAGGTACAAAATACCAAATATTATTTTAAGGCGTCGTTAAGGCGACAGGCAAAACCTTGCCGTTGTAGAAGCGCTGGCCGGTTATCGAAAAATCGGCAATATACTTTCCCATTTCAAATGCCATTACCGGTGATTGATAACCGGGAAAGGCCTGTTCAAGCATTTCAGTTTGTGCAGAACCAAGCGCGAGGCAATTTACTTTTATCTCCTGGTCGGCCAGTTCAAGTGCGAGGCATTCAGTCAGTGCATGCAAGGCGGCTTTGCTGGCAGAATAGGCGGATAACCCCGGGAATTTTACGCTGCCCTGGAAGCCGCCCATGCTGCCTATATTGACGATATGCGAATTTTGAGGCATGAGGTCGATCATGGCCTGTATCATCCGCACATGGCCTATGAAATTGCTTTGCAGCATTTCGACAAAGTCCATCTCCTGCAGTTTGACAAAAGGTTTGTTTATTAATACCCCCGCATTGTTGATCAGAATATCTACGCGGTTATCAAAATTTGCTTTAATAAATTGTTTCAAATCAGTGTAGTCATCATGCACAATGTCAAAAGCCAGAGCATATATTTCGGCCTGTGGGTTAAGCCCATGGGCAATCTCCAGCAACTTTTCCAGCTTTTCCTTTGAGCGGGCAAGCGCCATTACTTTATGTTTTCCTGATAGGATCAACTCCAGCGCGGTTTCAAAACCCACTCCGTTACTTGCGCCTGTAATAATTATGTTCATAGATATCCTGGCTTCCTCGTTCGAACGGACTGCATTGCCCAATTAGCAAATCAGCACAGCAGAATAACAGTCGTTTTCACGGAAACTAAATTAACCGAATTTTATCAAACGACCAATTTTTGCTCAACCGGGTGCTCAATTAGATAAAGACCGTCAACTATCAGTTTACTGTATTCTGGTTCAGTTTCTGCCTTTTGTTTTAGGAAGCCTCTGATCTCGTCAGCTAACGCGTGTTCAACACCTTCATGTTCCAGTATCTCCAGTATCTCCAGCGCGCAAAGCCAGTCGTCCTGGTGGTTTTTTTGTAAAATAAACCACACATTTCCTAAAAAACCAAAATCGCCCCCGTTGTGCCTTCTGTTCCTTACTTGCTGATAAAGCTCGTGTAACTCCAATGTGCCAGCATCATAAACTGTACGGTGCGTTCCGATATTTGACTTGTAGATGATTTCAACAAACGCATCCTTATCGGCTGCTCCGCAAAAAACGGATACTATTTTTTCGCCCACGGCCATGTCGAATTCGCCCCAGGAAGGTTCAAAAAGTATTTTGCCGTTTTTGTTCTTAACGGTGCAACCGGCAAATGTTATCAATTGTGTGTTCCCATTTAAGGATACAATGGTTTTAATATGTCCGCTAACTGAAATGCCGCTTTCAAATAGCAGGGTTACATCACTGCCTTCTGCGATACCAAAATATGCCAGTTCGCCGACGTTGAGATTTTCGAAGGGTATGTCATGTCCTTTTAACTTGCCGACAGGCGTGCTATATCCGTGATGGTGATAGTCCTTGCTATGCCCTGCCAGTTGTTTGCCATCAATAGCCAGGGCCGAAGGCCCGGTAGTGCGGATAAAAATGGGTTGCCCGTTCTCGTCGGTCTCAAATGCTGTAAAAGTCCCGGTAAGCTGAAGCCCGGAGCTAAATACAGCCGTACAGGTATTTTTGCTTTCCAAAGCTTTTTGTAAGCCGTAAGCGCCGCCAACCCGAAAAGCCATCTTATCGGCAAAAGTTTCGAGAACGTCAATCAAATTTTGAAAACTTGACGTAACAAACAGCTGCGGCTGGGCCTTTGTAATGTCATAAGCATAGTTGATAGCATCAATGGTATAGGTCAGTTTTCTTACGTCGCTCTGCATGCAGGTTACGCTTTCGCCTATGGAAGATAGTAGCCCGGCGCCGTAAATTTTCGGGTTTTCGACCGGGCCTATCAACCCATATTCCACTGTCCACCAATGCAGCCGGCTAAGCAGCGCCATTTCCGATGGTTCGCCCATGTTTTCCTGGCGATGAGCAAGCGTCTCTTCCGCCTTGCTGATCGCTGTTTCGCTTGCATCCGGCATTTCTTTTAAAATGGATAGTGCCCTGATCGCTTCATATAGTTCAAAATCCTGTGCGGAAAACATTGCTTTTGCCCCAATCGACCCAAAATAACTCAGGTATTCGTGGTAATCTTTATCCGCAATGATGGGTGCATGGCCAGCCGACTCGTGGATAATGTCCGGCGCAGGGGTATATTCAATATGCTTGAGTTGGCGAATATCAGCTGCGATGACCAGCACCCGGTAGGCCTGGTACTCCATAAAGGCAGCCGGGGGTATAAACCCATCAACAGTAACCGCGCCCCAGCCTATCTTGCCAAGTGCGTCGTTCATCTCCTGCAGGCTCGGTATTTTCTCGATGGTCAGTCCGGCTTTCAAAAGGCCCGGAATATAAGGGTAATAGGCAACATCTTTCAGATAGCTATAATTTTGCCGCATTACATATCGCCATACGGCATGGTCGACAGGCGTATAATGCTCATAGCGCTGGTCGACGATAAATTGCTTTAAATGGGCAGGTAAAGCGGCAACCTGTGGATTGCCGAAATCATTAAAATGGCTCATTACGTTAAATCGGTCTGTTACAGAAACACAAATTTACGAATTTGGTTGGTCGGGATTTATTTTTCGTTTAAGGATTTTATCCCTCGTTCAAGTCTTTTGGGGAACACTACATAATAAATACCCAGCAGGGCAACTGTCAAAGATATTAAATAGAAGGAGGATGCCAGGAAGACCCCCAGGTCGGGTTTTATGGGGAAAATTGCAGGAAAAGTTTTTGCAAGAACGGTAAAAATGCCTTCGCGGGCGCCTGCGCCGCCGGCCGTAACGGGGATTAAAATCCCAAATCCCGAGACTAAAAAGGCTAGTAAGTAGGGCGGAAATTTTAAACCGGCATCGGGTTGCCCCAGCACAAGGCAGATGACAGCCAACACTTGAAACAACTGCAGCAGCAACGCCTTGCCATGCGCCTGGAAAAAATATTTAGTATAGTCGGCAAAAAATTTGCGGGCCACAAAATAGTAAACTACTGAACCGGCTAAAAATATACCTGCAGGAAAAAAAAGATTGATCGTTATTTGCGGCAAAAAGAAAATAAGCGAAACAATTATTAAGCCAATGGCCCAAAGACCGCTCAGACGATCAAAAATGACTGCCCAGAACAGCTTTTTTAATGGTGTTTTGTAAGTTTTGTTGATGAGGTACATTTTGTAGCCATCGCCACCGATACCACCCGGCAAAAGGAAGTTATAAAACAAACCCAGAAAATAGAGCCTTAAATTATACTTGCTGTCAATATTAAGGCCAAGAGATTTGAAAAAACTCATCAACCGCCAGGCGGAAACCAGCATCGAGAAAAAGAAACACAAAATAGCCGCTAAATACATCTCCCAATATTGGGGATGAAAGAGCCGGTGCTTTACCGAATTAATATCAACTTTGCTAAACACCCAAATCAGCAATGCTGTCGTTATGGAAATCTTCAGGGTAGTTTTAACAATGTTCCAAAGCTTCTGCTTTCGTGTTTTTGGTGTTAACTCTTCCCTGACTTCGTCTACAATGGATTGCTCAATTTTTGACATAGCTGGCGCAAAGGTAGCTTTTTAAGGATCAAGAGGCAATAATATGGATACCAGACTTAACGTACCTGGCATACCAGCCCTGGCTTTCTCTGACCATAGCTGCTGATCGTGTTGCATCTACTTCGTGTCTGCTTTTTCCAAAAGCGCCAGTATTTTATCCAGTTTATCTATTTCGATCGAATTTAGCTTTTGCAGCAGTTGTTCTATTTCCAGTTTGGCTTCACAGTTGGTTCTATAATCAGCATCGGCCTGCGCCCGGTCGCGTTCGTTCTGACGGTTTTGCGCCATCATAATAATAGGGGCGGCGTAGGCGGCCTGGGTTGAAAAAACGAGATTTAGTAAAATATACGGATATACATCCCAATGGTAAATAAAGCCGACAACATTGGCTGCCATCCATAATATAACAATAGCGGTTTGCCAGATGATGAAACGCCATGAGCCCATTCCCTGTGCGACACCATCCGCCAGCCGCTGTCCAAATTTTAATGAATCGATGTGATGATCGTGCCATGTTTTTTTGTGGTCCATATATTTCTCGTTTTTAGTTTGCTAAATATAAAATATTCGCAGCGTTTGCATATTTCTTTTTTACCGGTAACTTTTATAGTTTAAGTTTGAAAATATTTGCAGACGCGAAGCAAATATGAAGCTGATTTTTTGAAATAACAGCAGGCTATTATAAAGGAATTGTTAATATAACCGCAATATGCAGAATGAGATGATCCTGGAAACCATATCGGTTACCAAAAACTATTTTGGCGATAAGTCTACAGGGATAAATAATGTAACCATCTTCATCCCGAAAGGAAAAGTAACTGCCATTGTAGGCGAGAGCGGCAGCGGCAAAACCACACTATTAAACCTGCTATACGGATTGCTGCAACCCGATTCAGGCGAGGTTTTTTTTAAGGAAGAGCGCGTGCTAAAACGCCAGGAAAAACTGCAGCATGCCCACGAGGCTATGCGCATGGTTACCCAAAACAGCCGTGAAATGGATATGTATGCCACTGTTTGGGAGAGCGTGCGTTCAGGGTTGAGAAATTCAGAATTAGGGCTGGATACGGAAAAACAAAAGATCACCGATTCACTCAATATGCTGGATATCCTTCAACTCAAAGACCAGCCTTTCGCCAAACTGAGCGGCGGCGAGAAGCAGCGGGTTACCATCGCCAAAGCGCTGATCAGCAAACCCGAAGTGATCCTGCTGGACGAACCCTTTAACCAGG
Source organism: Mucilaginibacter sp. (assembly GCA_035656115.1). Classification (GTDB taxonomy): domain Bacteria; phylum Bacteroidota; class Bacteroidia; order Sphingobacteriales; family Sphingobacteriaceae; genus Mucilaginibacter. The sequence continues at coordinate 2,098 of DASRTD010000255.1, read as the reverse complement.
TGGACGCTACTTACCGTGAGGGCCTTCAGCATGATATACGGTATATTGTTAAGAATTGGGGGGTTACGATCGTTTTAGTGTCGCATGATCCGGCCGAGATCCTCTCCATGGCCGATGAGTTGATCGTGTTAAAGGAAGGTGAGATCGTTGAAAACGGCAGCCCTGAGGAGCTTTATAACTCGCCCAAGTTGCTTTACACCGCCCAGATACTGGCCAGCACCAGCCAGCTTACGCCCGAACAGGCTAAAAAAATAGGCATCAATACCAAACGGGGAACTGTGGTGATTTACGCTGAACACGTTAAGCCGGGCAAGGGCTTTGGCAGCAAGTGGACCGTTAAGCAAGTGTTGTTTAAAGGCATTTATGAGGAACTCATCATTCAATATGAAAAGATAACCCTTCGCGCTACAAACTTAGCCAAAGGCAAATATCCCAAAGGCTCAAAAGTGAGTATTACTATTGAGCATTATTACGAGTTCGGCCGCTGGAAAGCGCCGCTGCGGAATTTGCCCAAAGAGATGGATTGATGTTAGTTGTAAAGGTTGTAACAAGTCGCAGAAGTTAAAATAATCAAACCTTTTCAACCATTACAACCTTTTCAACCTTTACAGCGCTATTCCGATACTTTGCCAAATTAATCATCAGTACGCTTGTTAGGATCACCACCAGCCCTGCAATTTGTATTAGCGAAATTTGCTCGCCGGCAAATACCATACCCAAAATCACAGCAATAACCGGGTTGACATAGGCATAGGTGCTTACCTGGGTGGCGGAACGTACCTGTAATAACCACACATAAGCGCTGTAAGCTGCTATCGAGCCCAACACAATCAGGTACAACACCGCAAACCAACCCACCAGTTGCACGCTTTGCAGTTTTGCGCCATGAAATTCTCCATGCAACAATGCCGCCGGTATATAAATGATACCAGCAGCGATCATTTGCCAGGAGGTGCTTACGGATGAGGATACAGTTGTTTTGACATGTTTTGCATACAGCGACCCTGCCGACCAGGATACCGATCCCAAAAGCAGCAAAAACATCCATGGCAGCATTGACGAACCAGCCCCGCTAAAAACGCCCCCGATCTGCTCGCTGAACAACATGATCACCCCACCGAAGCCGATGACGAGGCCTACGATGGTCGCTTTGCTTTTGAAGTTGACCGGCCAGTTGCGTTTGTCCAATACTACAAACCAGATCGGCGCTGAGGACACCAAAATAGCCACCATGCCGCTTGGTAAAGTACGCTCCGCCATAATTACTATCCCAATTCCCACAAAAAGCAGCAAAAAGCCGGTAACTGCCGCGGCTGCGATGTCCTTCCACACAAATAGTTTCTCTTTTTTGATCGCACACCAACCCAGCAGCAAAAGCCCAGCAGTGGTGAACCGGAATGCGCCCAATAAAAAAGGAGGCATCCCGCCCTGCTCAGCGATGCGGATAAAAAAGTACGTAGAACCCCAAACCAGGTAAACGATAGCGAAAGCTGCGAACACCAGCAGGGGCGAAGCGGTCTTGTTTGAATTTGGTGACATATTATCTTATTTTTCGGGTATAACCAATTGTTGCTGTTCTTTTACGGTCTCCAGCACGATGGTGGTGCGGGTGCTCAGCAGGTTGGGTATTTTGCTGAAGCTGCTGCGCATCAACTGCATCAGCGTCGACGAATCATAGGTGCGCACTTTAACCAGGTAGCAGTCGTCGCCGGCGATGTGGTGCACTTCCTGCACTTCGGGTATTTTAGCCAGTTCTTTTGCTGTATCGTTGCAGCCCGGGCTGTCGCCGGCTTTCATGAAGATAAAAGCCAGCATCTTTTGCTGCAAAGCATCCGGGTTGATGCGGATGGTCGACTGCAGTATCACCCCCCTTTGCTCCAGCTTTTTTACCCGCTCCAGCACCCCCGAAGGGGCCATGCCCAGCTCGCGGGCCAGGTCGGCGTTACTGATGCGGGCATTATCCTGCATCAACCTTAGGATGTGCAGGTCGGTTTTGTCTAATATGATCTCTGTTTCGTTAATCATACGGTAAATGTAACCACATAATGAATGATATTCAATGGAGTATTTAATAAAATGAATTTAATTCGACAATTGG
>DASRTD010000254.1:0-2779 GCA_035656115.1 Mucilaginibacter sp. | reverse complement strand
TCGGCAACCTTTTCCACAATATCCATCATGTGCGAGCAGTAGAAGATCGTTTTTCCTTCTTTTGAAAGCCGCAGCATGAGTTCCTTGATCATGATAACCGCGTTGGCATCGAGCCCTGACAAGGGTTCATCCAGGATGATGATTTTTGGATTGTGAATAATACCCGCGATCAGCAGCACTTTTTGTTTCATCCCTTTTGAAAAGGTATCTATGCGATCATTAGCATTAGTCGCGAGGCCGAATGCTGCCAGCAGCTTTGAGGACCTGTCCTGCAATGCCCTTTCTTCCATGCTGTACAGTTTGCCGATGAAATCGAGGTATTCCATGGGTGTCAGCACATCGTATATCTCCGCGTTTTCAGGTACATAGCCCATCATTTTCTTTATTTCCAGTGGGTTTTCCGCCATATTGATACCGTTAACCAGCACCTCGCCCCCAAAATCGGGAATAAGGCCGGTGAGTATTTTTACGGTGGTTGATTTACCGGCACCGTTCGGGCCGATATAACCGATCACCTGGCCTGGATAAATATCAAGCGAAAGACCTTTTAATACCTGTTTTGAACCGTAGGATTTAGTGAGGTTGTGTATTTTGATGATCGGAGTGTTTTCCATAAAAAGCTTAGCAGGAATTTGGGGTAAGATAGACAATATTGCTGAAAGCCGTAATGGGAATAAATCGTTTTTATTTATGCTTTCTAAAGCATTTATTACCTGAAAATGCAAATAGTTCGATGATCAAAGGGTGTCCGTGCTCCAGTCTGGATGTGAACCAACGGGTATTAAAAAGGTAGCGCCCCGCAAGATGCAAGGCGCTATCGTTTTCATAGGTGTGCTGAACAGGGTTATTAATATAGATATATGATGGTCAGGCAAGCAACAATGCCGACATTGCGGCTGCCTGTGTATTGCGTGTTAGCAGTGGTTGGTTAAAAGTAAACCGCATCAAATCATTTATCAGCAATTCCCTTAATTCATGATCAAACCGGGTTAACAATTTTTTTGCTTTGGTGCTCTTTTGCGCTTTCATAAGGTGAGTTTTTAATAGTTAATAATTATTTAGTTTGTTTATCAGTTTTATCTTCTTCGGTTGTTAAATTGTCTTTCCGGCGCTTAGCCTCTTTGTATTGACGCAATAACTGCTCTTTGTCCCTGTCGTCAGATACATTTGCCGGTTCAACAGGATTTTCCCATTCTTTTTCCTCGTTGCCGCGATCTTTTGGTATTTCCGGTTCCGTCATGTATTGCATGTGAACTCCTATTCCAATTAGATGCCAAAGAGACAGAGTGGTTTAAGCGAGCGTTGCACCTGGTCCTGAAAAATCAGTTAAGTGGCTCAAAGCATGAAGGTTAAATTTTTTTTTTTCGTTCGTAGCGTTTCAGGCGTTCGCGAAAGAAGTGTATGCCTTTTTATACAGCGATTAGTTTTTCACGCCCGTTTTACCAGTTCGCCGGCCCTGGGATGATTAACGAAATGGATGACAAAAGTAAGGATGGTGAGAATGGCCCCGATGGCGCATACACCATTCCATTGAAAGTTTTTCCAAAGTAAAGTAGCAATAAAAGTTCCGGCGGTACCGCCCAGGAAGTAGGTGACCATATAAATAGTATTGATGCGGTTGCGGGCCTCCGGCCGCAGAGCGAATATGATCGACTGGTTGGAGATGTGTGTTGCCTGTACGCCGGCGTCGAGCACGATTACGCCTGCGATCAATCCCCAGATGCTATGGGCCGACAGGTAAAAAATCGCGAATGAAATCAAAACCAGCAAAATGGTGAAACCGGATAACTTATAAGCATCCGTCTTATCGCTTAACCGACCCATTAAACCCGCTGCAAGTGCGCCGGCCGCGCCGGCAAGGCCAAATTCGCCGGCAACATCGCTGCCTAAATTAAAATTTGCTTTAAGCAGGAACACAATGGTGGACCAAAAAGCGCTGAAACAGGCAAAACATAATGCACCCCTCAAAGCTGCCACCCTGAGTTTTGGTTCGCGTTTTATAAGGTCGATCAGTGAGGCCATCAGGCTGCCGTAAGTACCGTCGTAATCAGGTTCCACTTCAGGCAAAAACAGCCAAAGCAATAGCCAGGTGACCAGCATAATTCCCGCAGCAACATAAAAAACTGCGCGCCAGCCGAAATACTCGCCAAGCAGGCCGCTAAATGTTCGCGACAGCAAAATACCGATAAGTAAGCCGCTCATAATGAACCCGATTTTTTTACCGCGTTCTTCCGGTTTAGCCAGGTGGGCCGCCATGGGTACTAATATCTGCGGGATGAGTGAGGCTGCGCCCAGGATAAAGCTAAAGCATACTAAAAGATTGATGGATGCCGATGCAGCGGTGATCAGCAGCGATAAAACAATAAACCCAAAGATCACCATCATTAGTCTTTTTCGTTTTACCATATCGGCAAGCGGCGCCAGAAAGAACATCCCGGTGGCATACCCCAGCTGTGTAAAATAGGATACCTGCCCCACTTTTGCTTTGCTTACGTGGAAAGTACGCGCCATTTCATCCAGCAAAGGCTGGTTATAATACAGGTTGGCGACGATGAGCCCGGTGGCAATCGTCATTATCCATAAGGTTAGCGGAGTAAGTTCAGGGTGTTTTTGTGCCGAATAGGTAGAAGCCATAATTTTGCCGGGCAATTTTTCAGCAAAAGTGTTAATGTTATCTTAATTTGATGTTGGATAAAAGCAATTTTTTGCCCGTTTTGATGAAAATTTGAAAACCCGTCAGAAACATTACCGAAAAAAATTCATCGATATATTTTCTTAA
>DASRTD010000253.1:0-4131 GCA_035656115.1 Mucilaginibacter sp. | reverse complement strand
CAATGCCGCCTGGCTTGCCGGGGTGATGAAACAGGTAAACAACAGCCATGCTGGTACCCTTGCCGATTTTGGCAACTTCTGCATCAACCGCACCAAACCTGAAACAAACGACATTGCCGGTTATATGAAAACCAAATGCGTTGAAGAGTATGACCGTTACAAAGGCATAACCGAACTAATGCCTTATGCAAAAGGCGTGCATGCAAAAACCCATGTATTTGATGCGTCAGGCAATGATACTGAAACTGACTTTTTGCGGATGTTCAAGATCATCAAACAGTCCGGCTTTACCGGCTGGGTAAGTATAGAATACGAGGGCGGCCTGTTTAAGATGTACACCAAAGACGAAAAATACCTCGACGATTACGCCGGCACCGCCGCCACCAAGAAACTGATCGAAAAAGTTGTAGCGCAGATATAATCATCATCCTTAAATTTTTGTACAATGGAGATAAAAAAATCAGCGGATGTTTATGATGTGGTCATCATAGGGTCTGGTGCGGGTGGCGGCATGTCGGGCTACGTATTGGCAAATGCCGGGGTCAAGGTTTTAATGCTGGAGGCGGGGCCGTTTTTCGACCCGGCTAAAGATTCGCAGCAACTAAAATGGCCATACGAATCGCCGCGCCGGGGCGGCAATGCCACACGCCCTATGGGTGATTTTGATGCGTCGTACGGCGGATGGCAGATAGAGGGCGAACCCTATACGCAAAAAGATGGGTCGGAATTTCAATGGTTCCGGTCGCGGATGCTGGGCGGCCGCACCAACCACTGGGCCCGCATATCGTTGCGCATGGGCCCGAAGGATTTTAAGTATAAAACCAGTTTTGGCGTCGGCGACGACTGGCCTATCACCTATGATGATATCAAACCTTACTATGATAAAGTAGACCGGCTGATCGGCGTATATGGCTCGATGGAAGGGCTGGAAAACGACCCTGACGGTATATTTCTGCCCGCGCCAAAACCACGCCTTGGCGAGCTTTTTGTGAAAAAGGCGGCCACGGCACAGGGTATTAAAGTAATTGCCGGCCGCGGTTCCGTACTAACCGCGCCGCTGCCCGGCAACAAAGACAGGGGCGCCTGCTTTTTCTGCGGGCAATGTAACCGCTCCTGTAAAATTTATGGCGATTTTTCGGCATCATCGTGCCTGGTGATCCCTGCCATAAAGACCGGCAATTTAAAAGTGGTTACCAATGCGGTGGTACGCGAAATATTGACAGACAAGGAAGGCTTGGCCAACGGCGTATCCTACATCAGTAAAAACGATATGCAGGAATACCGCGTTAATGCCAAAACCGTGATACTGGCCGCCAGCACTTGCGAGTCGGCGAGGATATTATTGAATTCCAAATCGGATGCGCATCCCAACGGGCTGGCTAACAGCAGTAATGCCGTTGGCAAATACCTGCATGATTCTACCCAGGGCGGCGGGGCGGTGATACTCCCTCAATTATTTGACAGGAAGCGCTTTAACGAAGATGGCGTAGGCAGTTTACACACGTATGCCCCCTGGTGGCTGGATAGTAAAAAGCAAAACTTCTCGAGAGGGTATCACCTGGAGATTTTTGGCGGGATGATGATGCCGGGCTATGGCGGGTACCTGGGATTTGAGGGTTCGCTGGTGCCGTTTTTAAATGGCTTTGTACCAGGGGCCAACGGCAAAATGAAACCTTCCGGTGGCTATGGCGCTGATCTGAAAAATGATTACCGGCGGTTTTACGGCAGTTTGGCCGGTGTGGGGTGTCATGGTGCATCAACAGCCCGCGAGGATAACTATTGCGAAATTGACCCGGGTGTGGTTGATAAGTTCGGAATACCGGTATTGCGCTTCCGCTACAAATGGAGCGATGATGATGTTGCGCAGGCTAAGCACATGCAGGAAACTGTGCAAGCTATTACACACGCAATGGGCGGTATACCATTGGGCCAGCCGGCTGGACCGGAAACTAACTATGGCCTGGATAAGCCCGGTAAAGGCATACACGAAGTTGGCACCGTACGTATGGGTGATGATCCTAAAAAAGCGCCGTTGAATAAGTGGGGGCAGGCCTATGATTGCAAAAACCTGTTTGTTACAGATGGATCGATGTTTACCCAGCAATCGGAGAAAAACCCCACCTGGACTATTCTTGCGCTTGCCATGCGCTCGGCAGAGTATTTAATCGATCAGCGTAAAAAACAAAATGTTTAACCCTAACCCAATGAACCATGAACAGGAGAGATAGTTTAAAAGCGATCGGCCTGGGCGCCGTTGCAGCAGGCGCGCTTGTTGCGGGCTGTAATAGCGAACCTAAAGGCAAAACAGCAGGTGGCGACGCCGGCGTTAACACGACCGGCAGGGAGAATTTTGAAATTGCACGCGACAAAGCATTATTGCAGGAGACTTTTTTTGACGCGCACGAAACCGCAACCATCACCCTGCTCGCGGATATAATCATCCCAAAAGATGAGCATAGCGGCAGTGCGTCTGATGCTAAAGTTGCCGGCTTTATTGAGTTTATTGTAAAAGACGAGCCGCAGCACCAGCTACCCATGCGCGGCGGCTTAAAATGGCTGGACACAGAAAGCCTTAACCGGTTCGATAAAGATTTTATCAGCTGCAACGCACAGCAGCAAAAAGCGATATTGGATGATATTGCATACCCGATGCAGGCGAAGCCCAGGATGCAGCCGGGCGTTGCCTTTTTCAATAAGATGCGCGACCTGACGGCGATAGGATTTTTTACCAGTAAGATCGGCATCGCCGACCTGGGCTATAAAGGCAATACGCCGGGTAAATGGGAGGGCGTGCCTTTAGATGTGCTGAAGCAGTACGGGCTGGATGATGTATAGCACCGGCCGCCCCCTCTGAAGAAATCTTTTACTGCTATTTAAAAATCACGGGTAGATGAAAAGCACATTTACCCTGTTTTTATTTCCGAATAGCTCATCGGGTTAGCGTTCCACGGTTGTGGGATTAATCACAGAACCGCTGGTCAGTCCCTGCAGGTATAGGATCAGGAGCAAAAGAGGTTGCCTTGAAAGTTATATTTCAGGCGGCCTCTTTATTTTAGCGTTGTTCAGCAAACGGTATCCGCAGGGGTCTGGTTTTGGACACTGCTAAAATGGATCACTTTACCCTCCGGGAAATCGCGTTTAAAACTTGTTAATTGTTTGTTATAGCGATACATCAATAAAATCAGGCCAAATGTTATCAGGCTGCCGGTACACCTGAACCGCCCGGAACAGGTGAATACACCTGGGACACCTGGGACAGTAATTTTTCCTTTAGTTTGCTTGCTTTTGTCAAGAATTTTCTTTATTAAATTACAATCGATTCATTTTAAACGAAAAATTAAATGCCGGGATGTTTAAACGCGATTTCCCTGGCTTTACCCTGGGTTTAAAATGCAATGAGCGAATATTTTTATAACTTTAGCGGGTAAACCATTACAGTAGCCGCTGCAATTGCCTCGCTGATTTTTTTGTTATATGAAACGGGTATTACTTTTAATGTCGTTTTTATTTGTCTTTCAGTCCGTATTTGCGAATGCCGGGGGTGACAGTCTTTTTTCAAAACTCAACGCCCTCGTCGACAAAAAAAAGGATTTTGACGGTGAAAAATTAAAAAGGATAGACAAGCTGCAGCATGACCTGAACGATGCAGGGCCTGATCTTAATGCCTGGTATCGTATTTATACCAATCTGTATGAGGAATATAAATCATTCAACTACAACCAGGCGTTTCATTATGCACAAAAGCTGCAGCAGACGGCTTATCAATTAAAAGACCCGAAAAAGATCGATGCGAGCAGGGTGAAATTCGGTTTTATATTTCTTTCGTCCGGCATGTTTAAAGAAGTTTTCGATTCCCTAAGAGCGGTTAACGTAAAACTGCTGGACACGGGGGCGAAAAAGGAGTATTATTTTTTGCTGGCGCGAACCTATTATGATCTTTCCGACTATGACCAGGAAAATTATTATACGCCTGTCTATAATGCCAGGGCCGGCAAATACATCGACTCGGCAACCGCGCTATGCAGGCCAAATTCTTTTGAATACGTTTATTATACCGGGCTAAGATTTCTGAAAACGGGCAATATAGCGAGGGCTGTTGTCAACCTTAAAGATCTGATGAATAATTACCGG
>DASRTD010000252.1:0-10201 GCA_035656115.1 Mucilaginibacter sp. | reverse complement strand
TTAGGCACCGGCACGCCGATCTTCACCGCCAGCGCATTGTTAAAAAACTTTTCGTCGGCGCTCCACCAAAAAGGGTTGTTGATGACCGCCGTACCGCACATGGCCGCGTTTTTTAGCATGGCCCGGTAAAACGGCACATCCTGCGAAATGCGGTCAACAATTACCGAATAGCCCAGCGACTCCGCCTGCATCACTTTGTCGATATGGACAAACTCCGCGGTTATACCTTTTTCTGCTTTCTGGTTGATCCGGTCAACAAAAGCATGGGGGAATGAATTTTCCTGTCCGAATAAGATGCCTATTTTTTTCATGGTAGTTTATTTTGAGTGAAATATAATCTTCTTTTTAATTCCTGCTTCCTAAGTTCTGAGTCTTCTAAATTAGTCCATTTATTTTAGTCGAAAACATCAGTGCAGCTTCTTTCGGACTTCCGGACTTTACTGACTTTCGGACTATTCTCTATCTAATCGTCGACAAATAATGCGGGAACATCACCCGCCACATCGGCCAGTCGTGGCTGCCGATCCCTCTTATGTCCAGCCAGTGGTTCATGTTTTTCTGCGCCATAATGCCCGAAAGCCGGTCATTATCCGCCCGGCAAATATCATGCTCAGCGGTGCCTAATATGATATTCATCTGCCACAGGCCGGGCTGGTTGCTGCCCGGTAAAAAATCAGGCGGGTTGTTGTAAAAAATATCGTCGTTATAAAAACCGTCCGTAAACTGTTTGATATCGAACGAGCCGCTCATGCTGAACAGATTTCCCACCCTGTCGGGATGCTTTAAGCCGAAATTTGCCGCGTGATAGCCACCAAAGCTGCAGCCGGCAGTGGCCACTTTACCCACCCCAGTTTCGTGCATCGCCCATGGCGATAATTCTTCGTAAAGCATTTTATCATAAAAAGCATACCGGCGCGCCCGCTCGGCAGGGTGAACGCTTTTGTCGTACCAGGTAAACCAATCGAAACTGTCGGGACAGTAAATTTTTACCAGGCCCTGATCAATAAACCAATTGGCGCTTTCAATCAGCCCTTCATCTTTGTTTTGAAAGTATTTTCCCTGCGAAGTTGGGAACAATATAACCGGGTAGCCGCGGTCGCCAAAAACCAGCATCTCCACGTCGAGGCCGAGGGCTTGTGAGTACCAGCGGTGATATTTTTCAGTCAATGCGTTTCGGTTTTAATTATGAATGTAAGGTAGAGAAATAATTTGAAGATTTGAAAGGGGGATGAATAAGTTAGACTAAGTTGATTAAGTTAGATTAAGTTGATTAAGTTAGGACAGGCTTTTATGTACCTTCGGCTTTTCGTCGAAACGTCAGCCGCAGCGTCTTTCGGACTTTCGGACTTTCCGACTTTCGGTCTAATTGTCAAATTTTCAAATCGCCAAATCTTAAAATACTAAAAAACGTACCTTTGACGCCTTTACTTAATTTGAACAAGATGTACTGGAATTTGCCGGAGATGGAAATAGCAATTGATGAAAAAGAAATCCTAATCAGATCCGAATATTTAAAACGCGATGTTACCTGCACTTTATTAATCCCCGAAGGAGTATCATTTGCTGAACCGCTGAACCTTTTATTATTAAACGACGGACAGGAAACTGAAAGCCTGCAACTGAAAGAAACGCTGGAAGATTTGATGGGATCGCACCGGATAAAACCGGTTTTGGTAGTTGCCGCACATGCCAATGAAGAGCGCCTGCACGAATACGGCACGGCTGGCAAACCTGATTTTAAAAAACGTGGCGCCAAAGCCGCCCATTATACCGATTTTATTAAATCCGAATTATTGCCGGCAATCCATAAACTAACCGGTATCGAAAATTTTGAAACCACGGCTTTCGCAGGTTTTTCGCTTGGTGGCCTGTCTGCTTTGGATATTGCGTGGCATAACCCGCAGCTTTTTGATAAGGCCGGCGTGTTCTCAGGTTCTTTCTGGTGGAGAAGCAAGGATTTGCACAAGGGCTATACCGATAACGACCGTATTATGCACAGCATCATCCGGCAAACGCCAGCCAAACCAGGGCTAAAAATATGGCTGCAAACCGGCACCAAAGACGAAACCGCCGACCGCAACAAAAACGGCATCATCGACAGCATCGACGATACCATCGACCTGATCAAAGAACTGGAAAACAAAGGTTTTAAACGCCCCGATGACATCCGCTACCTGGAGTTTGTCGGCGGCGGCCATGATACCGCCACCTGGGCGAAAGCTATGCCGAAGTTTTTGGTGTGGGCGTTTGGGAGGTGATTTCGGAACAAATATCCCGGAATTTTAGCAGATTTACCACCATGCACCACCCCGAAGAAAACCCCTGGAAGATCACTTCCAAAAAAGATATTTATGATAACCCCTGGATAAATTTAACCGAGTACCAGGTAATAAACCCAGCGGGCAATCCCGGGATATATGGCAAAGTGCATTTTAAAAACCTGGCTATTGGCGTATTGCCGCTGGACGACGATTTAAACACTTATTTGGTAGGCCAATTCCGATTTCCGGTAAACCAATACAGTTGGGAGATGCCTGAAGGCGGCGGCCCATTAGGCATCGACCCATTAGAATCGGCTAAACGCGAATTACTGGAAGAAACCGGTCTCAAAGCCGATAGCTGGACGGAGATACAGCGCCTGCATCTTTCCAATTCGGTAAGTGACGAACTGAGCATACTTTACCTGGCCCGCGGCTTGAAACAATTTGAAGCCCAGCCGGAAGATACGGAACAGCTTGTCGTAAAAAAATTACCATTTGAGGAGGTTTACCAAATGGTTTGCCGCGGCGAAATTACAGACTCGATGACCGTAGCGGGCGTGTTAAAGGTTAAATTGATGCTGCTCGAAAACAAAATCTAACCTTTTTTAGCCGACAGGCTTTGTGCCGCTCTGTGCATCCTTTGCGTGCTTTGCGGTAAAAATTAACCCATAGGCGCATCTGCCCGGCTAAAAGAAAATGTCTAACTTTGAGGCCTTTTATGAGAAAAATCTTAGGTTATATCCTCACGCCTTTTGTTGCCCTTGCCTTCTTCCTGGCACTGATCATTTTTCAACCGATACAGTGGGTGTGCTATAAATTTTTTGGATACGCAGCACATAAAAGATCGGTCGATATTTTAAATTTTTTCCTTTTCAGCTCATTTTATCTTGCGGGCAATACGGTGACTTTTATCAATAAGCAAAATTTACCCCTGGGCCGGCCCATGATCTTCCTGGCCAATCACCAAAGTTTAGCGGATATTCCACCTTTGATTTATTACCTGCGCAAGTACCACGCAAAGTTTATTTCCAAGATCGAACTGACCAAAGGTTTGCCGTCCATTTCATTCAACCTTAAATACGGTGGCGGTGCCAACATCGACCGTAAGGACTCCAAACAATCCATCGGCGAGCTAATCAAACTGGGGCTGAGGATGAAGGAAAACAAATGGTCGGCCGTGATCTTTCCCGAAGGCACCCGGTCAAAAAAAGGGAAAATGAAGGATTTCCAGGTTGGCGGCATCGCCACCATCTTAAAAAAATGCCCTGAAGCATTATTGGTGCCCATCGCCATCAATTCGTGGAAAATGGTGCAGTATGGTAACTATCCCCTGAATACCTTTGTACCAATGACCTGGGAAGTGCTTGAGCCGATAGAGCCTGCCGGGAGGCCCGCCGAGCAATTGGTTAAAGAGGCAGAGATCAGGATTAGGAAAAAACTGGGGCAGGAATAAGTCATCTCAAACATTCTTCCCATCCACTATCTTAAAAAACTCGTCCCGGTAAGTATCCCCAACGGGGATGACCTTATCGCCGATAAATATCCGGCTACGTTCAATACTATCGATCTTATTGATGGAAACGATGTAAGATTTATGCACGCGGATAAAATATTTGGCCGGCAGGGCATCTTCCATCTTTTTCATGTTTTGCAGGGTGATGATGCGCTCGCCGGGGGTGAAAATGGAGATGTAATCTTTCAGGCCCTCAATGAACAAGATATTGTTCAAATAAACCTTTTGGATCTTATGCTCCGTCTTTACAAAAATAAAGTCGCTTAACAAGTCCTGCTGCTTGGGCTGGGCAGGCTCTGTTTGGACGGGCTGGGGCGTTGTTTGCGTTGGCTGCAACACAGCCTGGGCTTTTTGTACCGATTTGTAGAAACGATCAAATGCTATCGGTTTTAACAGGTAGTCGATGACATCCAACTCATAACCCTCAAGCGCGTACTGCGAGTAGGCGGTGGTCAATATCACTTTGGCTTTGCCATTGGCGATGCGCAAAAACTGTATACCGGTAAGCTCCGGCATCTGCACATCAAGGAATACGAGGTCGACTGATTTATCCTGTACCAGCGTTAGCGCTTCAATAGGGTTAGTTGTTGCTTTCACCAATTGCAAAAAAGGGATTTTGGAGATATAATCCTCCAAAATATGCAAGGCAAGGGGCTCGTCATCAACTATCAAACATCTGATCATGTTATAAAACTAATGATAATTCAACAGTGTAAGTATCAGTTTCGTCATTAACCACCAGGTTATATTTTCCCGGGTATAGTAAATTCAGCCTTCGCTGAACATTATTTAGCCCGATACCGCCAAGCGTGTCGCGGTTATTCATGTGCTTTTTATTCTGCATATAAAAATGCAGGTGCGCATCATCCACATCAATCAACACCCTGATGGGTGTGAGCGGATTATTGGCTACACCATGCTTAAATGCATTCTCGATAAAGGCAATGAGCAGCAACGGCGCTATCTGCTGGTTGCCGATATTCCCCTGCACTTTAAAATCAATGTATGCCTTGTTGCCGAACCGTATTTTTTGCAGGTCGATATAGCTATGCAAATATTGCAATTCTTTTTCCAGGTCGACCTTGTTGTCGTTACTTTCATACAGCATGTAGCGCATTATTTCGGACAGCTTCAATATCGCATCAGGCGTTGTTTCGGATCGCTGATAAGCAAGGGAATAAATGCTGTTTAATGAATTAAATAGAAAGTGCGGATTGATCTGCGATTTCAGGAAGGCCAGTTCGGCGCTCAGCCGCTGGTTTTCCAGGTCGCGCTGCTTGCGCTCGTTCAAAAACCAATCGACCGTAAATTTCAGTACCGCGCTCAAAACCAAAAACACCAGGCTGGTGAAAACAGTGCCGATGAAGTAGTGGCCGAAACTGATTGCCTGGCCCTTTACCCGCATTAAAACAATTTGTTTAAAAATGAACGCTACGCCGTATTTGGCCAATCCATAAACAATTAAAGCGCCAACAATAGCAGCTGCATAAATGCCGTATTTCTTTGTATTAAGGAAAAGCGGTATCAGTACCAGGTAATTGAGATAAAAAACGCTGATGTTGATAATCCCGTAAAGCAGGACGAGAACCAGCAAGTCCTCGGTGTCGAGTTTGTTACTATTATGGGCAACGAGCACAAAAAAGCCGACCAGGAGCACCCATAAAAATATGTGCCAGAAGATTTGCCAGCTTCGTTTCATTAACTAAATTTCATTTACTAAAAATACTATTTAAATAGGTTTAAAGGGTGCAATTTATATATAGTTTGCCACATCATAGATAAACGCCCGTTTATTGCCGACGAACCGGCAAAAACCATTAAATAACCGTTCGTCTACAAATCCTGTCCATTGGTCTAATACTTTTTAGCAGGAAAATTATTTGATCTTTCTTTGTATCATCAAATCACACACAGATGAAAAAGCTCATCACCAACTCAAATCCGTTCATATTGTTACTGGTTCCGGTATTTTTTGCCATCATTATGGGCGTTAGCTACCAGGTACGTCAAAATAGCGATAAGATCACCGTTAAGACCGAGCAGGCCACATCGCTTTTCAGCAAAAGCATTGGCCTCATCAAAACTGTTTGCTCCATCGCTAAGGAAAAACTATGGTAATCCGTACTGAAGGATTAACCTTTAACTTCGGCGATCAAACCGTTGTAAAGTCGCTCAACTTACAAGTTCCGGAAGGGAGCATTTACGGCTTCCTCGGCCCAAACGGCGCCGGTAAAACCACCACCATCAAGCTGCTGATGAACCTGCTTAAAACGCAGCACGGCAGCATCCATATTTTTGAAAAAGAACTCCAAAAGAACCGGATCGAAATTCTTTCGCAAATTGGCTCACTTATCGAGCAACCGGCGATCTATCTCCATCTTACCGGGAAAGAAAATTTACTGAACCGGGCTTTACTGCTCGAAATTCCAGCAAGCCGTGTGGATGAAATGCTGGATTTGGTGCACTTAAAAGACGCCGCTAACAAAAAAGCGGGGCAATATTCGCTTGGGATGAAACAGCGCCTCGGTATCGGCTTAGCTTTATTATCCGATCCGAAATTGCTGCTTCTGGATGAGCCGACAAATGGCCTCGACCCTAACGGCATTATCGAAGTACGCGAACTGCTGATAAAACTGGTGAGTAAATACCAAAAGACTGTTTTTGTATCGAGCCATTTGCTCGCAGAAGTAGAACGCATGGCAACCCACGTGGGTATTATCAATCATGGGGAGCTTTTATTCCAGGGAAGTATTGAAGAACTGCAGGCGCTGAGCCAGCCGCTGGTGCAGATAGAGGCAGAGAATACCGTTGACGCAGCTAATTTTTTAAAGAAAAATAATTTGGAAGTTGCTGACGTTAACGAACACCAACTATTTGTCCCTTACACCGATAAAAAACAAATGGGTGAATTAAACGCGCTGTTGAACAATAATGGCTTTACCGTTTACAGCATCAACAAGCAGCAAAAGGACCTGGAAAAATTGTTTTTAGCCATTACCCAAAACGCCTGAGCATGAAAGGATTTATACTGTCATTCCGCTCCGAATTTTATAAAACGCGCAAAACCATGGCGTTTTGGAGCGCAATAATACTGCCGTTATTACTTTGTTTGCTTTTGTTTGTCGGTTTTTACAGTAAAGGCGACCAATTGGCCCACGAGCCCGGCGTTATATTATGGCTGCAGTTTTCCGGCGCAATTTTGGGCGTAATGGGCACGTTGATATTACCCATGCTGATCGTATTTGTGGCCTATTCGGTTAACAATATCGAGCATAAAGCGGATACCTGGAAAACACTGTTCAGCCTGCCGATCTCAAAACTATCGGTTTATGGCGCCAAATATTTTTACGCTTTTTTCCTGATCTTCATTTGCCTGGCGCTGTTTGTGCTTTTTACACTCGCCTTCGGTAACCTGCTGAGTGTGGTTAAACCATCGTTGCGCTTTAGCGAATACCATATCGAAGGCGTTTTAACCAGAGTTTATTTTAAACTATTCCTGGCGTCATTAGGTATTCTTTCCATTCAATTTTTGCTGAGTCTTTTATTCCGTGACTTTTTAAAACCTATGGGTATTGGCTTTATTTGCACCATTACCGGCGATATTTTGGCTGGTAACGGCTGGAAATATGCCTACCTTTTTCCCTATTCGCATCCCTTTCTGGCCATTCAATCACTTGAGCATGGGAAAAATGCGGCACCCGGGCCCGATGGTATGCCGCAAATTGTGGTCGACCTGTTTACAAGGGATATTGGCGTAAGCCTTGCAATAGCGCTGCTGGTTTTTGTTGCGGGGTATTTTATTGTGCTGAAGAAGAGCGTGAAATAAACTTCGTAGAGACGCGATACTTCGCGTCTCCCACTGACAGGTAACAAACTTTTCCCGATTTTATTAGCCTGTCCGGCGTTTACCTATCGTTGGGAGACGCGAAGTATCGCGTCTCTACGGCATAGGTCTTTTTATGGCCTAAACAGATTTTCAAAGTCTTCCCCGTTTCGATACCATTGATCTGGGTTTTCTTTAATATAACCTTTAATGTTCAGATACTCCTTATGGCTTCGGATAACCCTGTCATAATAACGGGGCTGCCATAAAAACTCAAGGTTGTTAACAGTAGCGAACGTGGTAACCGATGATTTATATCCCCTGATGATAGATGCAAGGTTTTTGCTTTGCGAACCGAATTTATTGAGTTCCCATGTTGTTTTATCAGGTTTGTTTATAAACACAATGCCATGGACATGGTCGGGCATAACCACGAACTCATCCACGTCGACATAAGGATGAAATAGCGGTATCTTTTCAAAATTATCATGTGCTATTTTGCCTGTTTCCGTCATTTGTAGAGACGCGATACTTCGCGTCTCCGGAATGTTTTGAGCACAGGCGATATCTGCCTGTTCAATTTCACCGAAATACCGCATTCGCTCTTTAGTACAAATGGTTACAAAATACATACCGTCAGAGCCGTAATCCCAATCAGGCAATCTTGCGGGTGCGATACGGTATTTGTCGCGATATTGATCTTCCATTTTGGCACTAATTTTCTACATATTGCTTACCTGTCAGCGGGAGACGCGAAGTATCGCGTCTCTACAAAATTATCTTACCGGCTTCGGAAACACCGGCAAACTCTCATGCCCATCCGCATCCACAGATTCGACCGCAAAAAAGTAATTATCTTTTGAATAGCTAAGCGTTGCCGTATTATCCGTTGCATAAAATTTCTTTTCCCAATAAGGGCTGATGGTTTCGCGCATCAGCACGTAATAACCTGCGGGCTTTTTGCCGGTTTTTGGTGGATCCCATTTCAGGGTGGTTTTATTGGTGAGGCCGCTGGTAACTACGCCTACGTTTTGCGGTTCAGCCGGGGCGAGGGCCAGGCTGGCCAATACGGAAAGGTTCATCCGGGCCACCTTTTGCACATAATTAAAATCGACGAAATCAGGCAGATCGCCGTAATCCCTGCCGCTGTCCACGCGTACATCCTGGTGCTGGCGGGTAAAATCTTCGTTCATTTCCGTAAAGCGCACGGCAGGAAAGCCCTGCAGCAGGAAAGATATATGGTCGCCGCCGCGCAGGTAACGATCACGGCGGTAAATCAGTTTTACGTCCAGTTGGTCGACATAACGCTCTCCGATCTCTTTGGAATAACGCGCCAATTCCCGCGACGGGCTATCATTCTCACCGCCAAGCGCTATCAAGCCGGCTATTTGCTTTGTATTACTTGCGTCAATCGAAGGCACGCCTTCACTAAACACCCGTACGCTGCGATTGTCCTTTAAATCGGTTTCCATACCATGCGTATTGCCCACAATGTCATTATTCAGCATAGCGTCTACGTTCCAGTTTTCGGCCTTGGCCCGTTTAGCCACATTGGCTGACCCGTACAGGCCCTGCTCCTCGCCTACCACCGACATAAAAATTATGGTTGCAGGAAAAGATCGCTTCGCCATAATTCGGGCCAATTCCATCGAAACCGCAGTACCCGAAGCATCGTCATTTGCGCCGGGCACAAAGCCGGTGGGGTCCATCACATTACTTTTCCGTGAATCATAGTGGCCGGAGACGATGTAAACGCGGGTGTCGCTCGGATCGGTTCCTTTTAAAATGGCCAGCACGTTTTTCAGGTGGATCGGTTTGTTCACCCGTTCGCTTTTAGGCTGCGTAAACGTATCGAACTGAACCGTCATCCTCCCCCTTGATTCCGCCGCGTACTTTTCATATTCCGATTTTATCCAGTTACGGGCCGCGCCGCTGCCCTCGGTTTTGCTGGTGGTATCGCTCAACGTATGCCGTGTTTTAAAGCTCACCAGTTTTCGGATTATCGCCTCGATGTTTTTGGATGATACCTCATCCGCCATCTGGCTGATGGCCGCATCGCGCTTGATGGTGGTTTGGGCGGATGCCTGTAAGGTGAAAATTGCGGAAATCAGGAATAATAGATATTTCATTTTTCAAATATTTCAAGGCTTGAACACAAGGGGCGCGAGCATCGCGCCCGCACGTGGGAAGGGCTATTCCATCTCTTCTCATCAACATATCTACATCCCGCACGTGCGGGACAGATCTGCACATCCGCACATCTATTCTTCCCCTTCCTCCTGCATTACGCCGCCCACCTGTTTGAAGTTGCTTTTTACAAAATGGCACCAGTCGCATTCCTTTTTGCCGCAGCCGGTGTTAAAATCGTGGGCCAGTATTTTTTGGTAAACGGTTTTTATTTGTTCTGTTACGGTGTCGGTATCTTCAGGTGTGATAACAATTTGTTCCTTGTAATACTCATCATTAACCGGCTCTACAAACTCAAATACCGTACTTGCCACTTGCCAGTCGAGCGAGCGGTCGTGATCGATCAGCAGCTTGTAAAAAACGGCCTGCCGCCAGTAATCGCCGCCGTTTGGGTTGCCTTCATCCGGCCTTTTTAAT
>DASRTD010000251.1:0-3169 GCA_035656115.1 Mucilaginibacter sp. | reverse complement strand
CGGCCTAAACAGGTTCTGGTCAAGCTGCACCCATAAATAATCGAGGTTGTCCGGGCTGTTATTGGTATAGCTAATGGTTACTTCGGCAGTAATTGTAGTATCCTGGCTGCCTTCGTTCAGGCTTGCCTTTATCAGGTAATCGGCCCGGTTTTGCCAGTAATGCTGTCCAGGTTGCCCACTCGCAGACCGGGTATCGCCCGTGGTCGTTGGCCAAACAATAGGACCAAATACTTCATTATGATCATATTTTGAAGAATCAGCGGCTGTTTGCGCCAATAACGAATTCGTGATCAGGAGCAAACCCAGTACGCCTGATAAATGGTTTAATTTTAAGCGATGCATATTAAGTTTAATAATCTGAAATGTGTTGGTTCCTTGAATACCAGGGGTGTTTTTTTGTAATTTTTTCAAAATGGAAATCGGACAATCAATGATTTTCAGCGTTAGTGCTGACTAACCAATATTTAAGGATAATATAGTCCAAAAAAGCGCTGTAACAGTACCCCCATAGGGGTTATTTTTAAAATAGGAAATAGCGCTTTGCCAAATATTGCGCCATTGAAGAAAAAAGTACATTTAGATAAGGATCGGATGAAATTTAAATTGATGTTCCTGTTCATCTTTGAGTTTTCCGTCATTACCCGTTCCCCACTCGTTGAATCTCATCTTCGGCGCCTGTATCGGTATGTTTGTCAGCTTTGTTGGCTTTACCGAAGTGGTAACTAAAGGAAAGGGTTATTACCCGGGTATCTTGCAGCTCTTTGAAGTATTCTGTGGCATTAGGGAACTGGGTGAGGCCCTCCATCCAGTTGGTATGAAAAACATCGCGGTAACTAAGTTTTAAAGTGCCTTTCTTTTTTAATACGGGCCTCGAAAGACCGAGTGATACCTGCCCGGTTGGGTATAAAAGTTCTTGTATGTCGTTGCGGGCGTGGGTGGTATAATCCCCGTCAATTTCGACGGTATACCTACCGCCAATAATAAACTGGCTGGTGGCATTAATGCTTAGCTGGTTGATGGTGCTGGTATAATCGTTGCCGTTAAAACCGGCAAGTTGTTTATGGTTAAAAATAGCTCCGGCAGTGAACGACCACCAGTTAAAAGGCGACGCGGAAACCATTTCCGACAACCCGATATTATAGGTATGCCCAACGTTGCCTTGCGAATACAAGAGTATTTGCTTAGAGGTGTCGGCCAGGAAGAGCTGCGAAAAATAATTGGTGATAACGCTGTAAGATATGCTGGTGGTGAGCAGGTTTTTGTACTGGTGGCTCAGTTCCAGGTTCCAGCTGTATTGGGGTAGGATATAGGGGTTTCCGGTTTCGTACGTGTATTTGTTGATAATAAATACAAACGGGTCAAGCACCTGGAAGGCGGGCCTGTCGATGCGGCGGCCTGCGCTGAGGCTGAATGTATTGGCGGTATCCGCCTGGTAGCTGATATAACCGCTGGGGAAGAGGCCCACGTAATTGCGGGAAAAAGCCGAATCTTTTTGAATGGCGTTGCCCAGCTGGTTGGCATTGTAACCGGTGTGCTCGTAGCGCAGACCAACCTGGACGGTTAGTCGGTCACATTTTTCCTCGAAGTCGCTGTATAAAGCGTGGATGGTCTCGTTGTAAAAGAAAGTGTTACTTTTGGTATCATCGTCGACAAATTGGGTACCGTTGAAGTTCTGATATGCTGCTGAATTATCGGTGCTGCTATGCGACGACTTCCAGCCTGCTTCAAACGTGCCGTTTTTTCCGGCTTTTAAGGTATAATCAATCTTGCCCGTAACAATATTGATCGTTGTAGGGATATTTGCCCGCGACAGCTCGTCATAGCCCCCGGGAGCCTGCAGCTGATAGTCGAAATTCTGGTCGCCGGAGATGGCGTAGTGCAGCAGGTCGAAATCGGCGCTGATGTCCTGTGTAGAAGAAATGTTATGCCTGGCGTTAAGGTTGATCGCTCCGTTTTTAAAATCGTTATTATTCTTATTGTCGGTGAATATGGCCGAGTCAAGGACTCCTGAAGGGCTTAGCCAGCGGGCCAGGTCAGTATTGTTCCCGCTGCGGCTGATGTTTGTGCCGGTTAGGACAATCCCGATGGTAGTTTTTGCATCAAGCGAATAATCTACACCTGTTTTAATGCTATTATTTGAGAAAGTCCCTTTAAAATAAGAAGGCTGATCAAGTTGAGAGAGCAGCGTACCATTGTCGTAGTAGTATTTGCGCAGGGCGTAAAGGTTGAGGTAGTACTGTACATAATTAAGGCTGTAGTTAAAAAAGATATTGAACTTGCCGCTGCGGTAGTTAAGCGCCAGGTTATCGTTGTTTTTAGGATAAACGCCTTGCCCGACCGAAGCAGTAAGCGTGCCGTTAAAGCCTTTCAGCTTGTTCTTTTTTGTTTTTATGTTGATGATCCCCGCACTGCCGCTGGCATCGTATTTGGCCGTTGGATTAGCGATCAGTTCGATCTGGTCAACCTGCGAGGAGCTCATGCTGCTTAATAGGTTATTCAGGTCGGCAGCGGACAGGTAAGTGGGTTTGTCATCTATTGTAACCAACACACCGGTCTTTCCCTGAAGAGAAATTCCCCCGTTTCTGTCTACCGTTACTCCCGGTGATTTTTCTAAAACTTCCAGTACCGTTGTGCCGGCGTTCGTAACCGATGCATCGACATTTAGCACTATTTTACCCTGTTTTTGCTCTATTAATGGCGCCTGCGCGGTAACGTTTACCTGGTGTAATGCAATGCTTGCAGGTTGCAGCGTAATTTTAATAGTGTCTGCATCGCCGGGAATTCTATAAACACTGGTAGTTTGCTGCTGATAGCCTGCATAAATAACGGAAAATGTGTAGGCCCCGTTCGGGATATTTTCAAACCTGGCAATTCCCTTGGCATCGGTAATATCTATTTTTACGAGGTTACTGTCTTTTAATAATCGCACCGTGGCACCGGTAACAGACTGTGATTTTTCATTCACAACCCCGAGGACAAATCCGAGGGTCTTATTTACCGCCGTTTGACAAAAAGCCAAACGCATAATTGACAGGAATACAATTAAACAGGCTATTTTTTTATTATTTATCATTGGAGGTTTGCTCGTTGACTGGTTCATTAGTTATTTAGTTTATCCTTTCAGACAACTACTCGCTTCTCAAACTCTTAATCGGATTTGCTACGGCTG
>DASRTD010000250.1:0-42947 GCA_035656115.1 Mucilaginibacter sp. | reverse complement strand
ATCTTCGATATTTTCTCCACACCCAGGAAAACGGCGGTCGGCTGGTTCAAAAATTCCGTAAAATACTTCGAATCTTCGCGGGTTGGGGTTTGATCGGACGCGAGCACGGTAAAAGTAAGCTCGTTTTTTGTTTCAACGATTTTGCGCAGCGTCTGGCGCATAGATATCAGCGTGGCCCCGAAACGCGAGCGCGTACGATTAAAAAAATCGGTAAAAATCTCGTTTGATTGCGGTTTATAAACGATCATCCGTTTATGGTCGGTCAAAAATCCAAAGCTTAAACACGCCATTTCCCAATTACCGTAGTGGCCGGCCGCTGCTAAAATGCTTTTTCCCTGGCCGAAATAGTGTTGCATCAGTTCAGGATTAGTGCAAACCATCCGCCTGTTTACTGATTTTGCTGACATGCTGATAGATTTTATCGTCTCAATCATCAGGTCGGCCATGTAATTAAAATATTTTTTCTCGATCACGGCGCGTTCGTCCTCCGATTTCTCAGGAAACGAATTGCGGAGGTTCTCCTGTACCACCGTGCGGCGGTAGCGGATGATGTAATACAAAATAACGAAGAGCAGGTCGGCAACGAGGTATAAGAACCAAAAAGGCAGCAGCGATACCAGGTACAAAAACAAAGTACCTAATCGTGAAAGCCCTTTTTTTATCATTATTTTCGCAAAATTTTGCTGCAAACTTAAAAGTTATGATCGAAAAAGGCGCGTTGTTCCCGATGTTTTATCTGCCGCCCGCAGAATATTTCGTATTGCTGAACAGCTATAAGCCGGATGTGCTGATTGAACGCGAGGAACATTTCCCAAAGCAAACCTACCGCAACCGTGCCCATATTTATTCGCCCGATGGGGTGTTGCCGCTCGTGGTGCCAGTTGTAAAAGGCTCAAAACAGCATACTAAAATTAAAGACGTAAAGATCAGCTACGATTTTAACTGGCAGCGGCTGCACTGGCAAAGCTTGCAGGCCTGTTATCGCCGCTCGGCTTATTTTGAGTATTATGAGGATGACTTCGCGCCGTTTTATGAAAATAACTTTCCCTTTCTTTTCGACTATAATGAACAATTGCTGCAGTTTATTCTAAAGGCGATCAAGCTAAAGGTGGAGTTTGATTATACCGAAAGTTATGAGACTGAATACGACGGACTAACCGACCTGAGAAATGCCTTCAGCGCAAAAAAGGAAACGGATTTCAATCAAAAACCCTACATGCAGGTATTTGAGGACCGGAACGGATTTAAAAAGAATCTAAGTATTGTTGATCTGCTGTTTAACCAGGGACCGCACTCGTTAAATTATTTATAAAATACTTGTGCGGGCAAAGGCTCTTCCTGTTAACCTAAACCAATAATTAAAAAGAAAAACCTCTTTTTTCGCCTGACGCCTTGTTGATCAAAATTTAGCGCGAAATTTTTGATTATCATAAAAATAGAGTTAGTTTTAATGAACCGCTTTCGCTGACAAAAGATCGGCAACCCGGCCCGTCCATCCACAAATTGCATTAATTATCTAATCACTTCAACAAAACAAATTATGCGACACGCTGCACAACTACATTCTTACGCCGCACTATTGCTGGCCGTAAGCATTTTGGCAGGATGTACCAAGGACAGCCATGCCCCAACCCCAATTACTACTAAATCATCCTCCGGCACGGAAGAAATGGTGCTTACACCGGCCGGTTACATGCCGAAATCAAGCACACACTTTATTGAGCCAGGCACCGAGCTGATCATCTCGAACGGCCATATTCAAAAGATTGAGTCGGCTTCACGAAGGATGCTCCAGGACTTCGGGCCGGTTACCATTACCCAGGATCCGATCCACAGCATCAATACCGGCGGCGGCTTTGAACAAAGTTTTTCGTCGGTCGTTCCGCGGACAGTTAACGGATGGGCTGCATACACTTATTGGTCTAATCCTACTACGAGTAACCCCGTCACTTCATTTACCACCAACTGGGTGGTGCCAAAGGTGCCGGCAAACCAGGGGAGCCAAACCCTATTTTTGTTTAACGGCATGCAGGACGGAACAACAGCCAGTTCGTACATCGTTCAACCGGTTTTGCAGTGGGGACCCTCTGCGGCAGGCGGCGGAAAATATTGGGCGATAACCAATTGGTATGTTTCCAGCAAGCAAACGTTTTATGGCACGCTGGAAACGGTGAGCACTGGTACTACACTGCAGGGTGTGATGACTGAAACCGGCAAAACGGGAAGCAATTATAATTACACTTCTTCTTTTGTGGGTTATCCCCCCGCTCAAAACATCAGCATAAGCAATGTGCCTGAAGCATTCTGGTGCGCCGAAACCCTTGAGGTTTATGGTGTTTCCAGGTCGACCCAGTATCCAAATCAAACCAGCATGCCGTTTTCGTCAATCCAAATTTTACAGGGTAGCAGCAACGCTTCAATCAGTTGGACACCGGTGGCGGCTACAGGGGGCGCTCTTCCAAAAGCTGTTGTTAACAGCGACAGCTCTCCGGGCGGCTCGGTGACTATTGACTTTTAATATACGCTGATATTGCCGGGTGATTCCCCGGTGTTTGCAAATTCGTTTATAAAAAGGGAAGTGCCGGGCATTTCCCTTTTGTATTTAGTTAGATGTAAAATGAACAGCTTTTGTATTACGTACAAAACTCCTGATTTTATTTTGCCGGCTTCCGTTTCCTTAATTTTACCTGCTAATAATCGCTTTATAATTTGTTCACATTAAAGCCATAGGTTTGCAACATTAATGTTACCCACCCGATCATCAACAATTTCTTACCAAATTTGTATTGCATTTAGTAAATGAACAACGCTGGTTCCACATACTTAAACAAATTAAAAGTTGCAAAGTGGCTGCTTGCCATTGCCGTTTTATTTTTTGTTGCCAAGCCCTTCGTAGGTTTTAGTCTCGACCGATCAAACTCAATTGCGCCGGCGAGCATCCTTATCAAGTCGTTCACTAAACGCAAGCACGAATACGTTGAAAACAGCACCTTCGATGCAAAAACAATACAAAGACAATTAGCCAACCCGGTTATTATGTCGCTTATATCGTTTTCATGTTTTTTATCCATAATTTTCCCTTTGGTGGTTCAAACCGCCTTTGACGTTTCGGATCGTTTTATCAGGCATATAAAGTTTAGCCTGTTCCCTTCTTCAGATACCTGGCTGCGCGACGGCCAGCTCATTATTTGATTTATACTGGTATTCCATGCATTTGCGGATACTTCTAAGCAGGTGCCGCAATTAGTGTTATTGATCCATCATCCAAAAAAGAATGGGTCAGCCAGAATTTATTAAAATCAAATTTTAGAAAAATGAAACTCGTAAAGTCATCTATCGCATTGATCATCGCAGCGATGATTTTTTGCACCACTCATATTTTTGCCCAATCGGCAAACATCGTCCCTAACACTGTCAGCACTGCATTCGCGGCCAAATATCCTAAAGCCGAAATCCGGAAATGGAGCGGAGCAAATGGCAATTATACTGCCGAAGCTAAGGACAGTCATCAAAAATTCTATGCTACTTTTGATCAAAACGGCAATTGGATAAATACAGCATCAGGGATCAGCGGTTCATGGAACCTGCCTTCTGAAATTCGCGCATCCATCCGCAACAGCAAATATTCAGCCTGGAAGATAGACGGTATAAAAAAGGTTGATTCGCCATCGGAAGGTTTTTACCAGGTGTGCGTAGATAACGGCTACCTGCAGGCCGATGCTAACCGCGCATTGATGTTTACCGAAAACAAGGTATTAAACATAAAAGCTGACGGCAGCATCGTCGCTGAAAAAAATATTTCTTCGCCGCTCCTGTTTTAACTAATGAAAGACTGCACGCGCGGTGTATTCCTGGCGGCCTCTGTGGTTAAACCAAACTGCAAAGGTCGCCGGGATATACGGCGGCAGCAAAGTTTAAGATAACGACCCTAAAAATGGCCAGGCTCAAAATAGCAAAAATAATGTTTATCACCGGCGCGTTGTGCTTTGTCGCAAGGCCCTTTTTGGGTTTTGTGATTTTTGACAAGCTGCACCATCCGGCCGAAGACAGTATTTTGATAAAAATATTTTCAAAGCGGAAACCGGAGCTAACTGAGGATAGCAGCTTTAGCCTTTCGGCCATTGGAAAAAAACTGGCAAACCCCGACCTGAATATCTACTCACGATTTAACAGATTTCTTGATGTGCTTTTCCCTGCTGTATTCCCGGCAGGTGTTCATATAAACGCCCGTTTGTTGCGGGAAATGCAGCCGCCCGCGAGGCCTGGCTGGCTGCTTTACGGAAAAATCATCATTTGACAAATATCGGTTAATCATTCATTCGGACATTTGAGCGCCGTGACGCCTCTATGTTTCAACAATAATTTGTTAACTAATTTATTATCAAATGTTTAAGTTAAAAATAATTTTTTATACCGGCCTGCTGCTCGTCGTCGCATCAGCTTCGAATGCGCAACAGCAACCAACGGTAACCTTAAAAGACCTGTTAAGCAAAGTCGACCAGCGTGCGCCGCAACTCTTAACCGATTCGGCGGCCATATTAATCCGCAAGGCACAAGCCGCCGAAACCTATAACAACTGGCTTCCAAATCTTAATGTAAACTACCAGGCTGATATTGGCACCAGTAATAACGTTACCGGCCCCTATTTTGGCTTTGGCGTCATTCCGTCAAGTTCAGGCGGGATACATAACACAAATGTCACGACGGCCATGTCCGACAATTTGGGCATAGCGGAACTCGACTGGGAGGTGTATAATTTTGGTAAATACCACGCTGAAAACCGGGTTGCCCAATCGGATATTACCGTTGAGCAAAGCAATTTTACGCGCTCAAAATACGACATACGTGCCTTCGCCATCAGCAATTATTTGCAATTGCTGCGGTTGCAGGATTATATCAGTATTCAATACCAGGACATCCAGCGCAACCAGGAAATTTTGCGCTCTATCGTTAGTCTCGCAAAAAGCGGCGTACGGGCCGGTGTAGATACCAGCGTCGCCGAGGCCGAACTATCTAAAGCACGGTTGAACTATATCGAGTTGACCAACCAGTTAAAGCAGGTACAATTGCAGCTTTCGGCGGTCAGCGGGTATGCTTACCAGAGCATTGTCCCTGATACGACAATTGAGATGACACTCATCAACCAGCCGTCCGCTTATTTTTTCCCCGAGGACACGCTGAACCATCCGCTCATCAATTACTATAAGTCGATTTTGGACAACAGCCTGCAGCGGGAGAACCTGGTGAAGAATTTGTACAATCCAAAACTGATGGTCGAAGCTGCCGCATGGGACCGTGGATCGAGCGTCAATAGCGCGGGTGATTATGGCGGCCTGGGTTCGGGCTATGGCTTTCAACGGGGCAATTACCTGGTGGGCCTGGGTATCTCCTTCAACCTGTTTGATCTGAAAAGACGGCAGCTGAAGCTAAATACCCAAAGAGCGGCCACTTATTTCGATCAAAACCTGTTGCAGGAGCAGGAACGCTTGCTTTCCATAAGCGCCAACCAGGCTGATGCGGAAATGCAAACCGCTTTAGACCGATTAAAAGAGATACCCAACCAATTAAATGCAGCAAATGCCAGCTACCGGCAAAATTTGTCTTTATACCGAAACGGCTTAACGGACATCGTCACGCTGGATGCCGCGCTCAACATCCTGTATCGCGCAGAAACGGACTATATGCAAGCCAAATACGACTATGCAAATGCTCTTTTTCAAAAGGCGATCACCCAAAACCAGGTTAATGCTGTCTTAAACTTATTAAAATAATATGAGGTCAGCCAAAGCAATTGTCGCCTCACCTAAATCCTCTCCAAAGGAGAGTACTTTAAAAGCTTTTTCCGCCCTCTCCAAAGGAAAGGGCCGGGGTGAGGCCAACCCGGTAAATACTATATTAACCCTATTAAAATAATCAACATATGTCAATGGTCACCACCGCACTGAAGAGGCCGATCACAATTGTTGTGATCACGATGAGCCTCCTGATTTTTGCAGTGCTCAGTGCTTTAAATATACCTATAGATATTTTCCCCCAGTTAAACCTGCCTACCATCTACGTAATTGAATCATACGGCGGTATGTCGGCTCAGCAAATGGAAGGTTTTTTTGCGTCCCGCCTGGCCGATCAGTTTCTTTATGTCGACGGTGTAAAAAACATCAGCAGCAAGAGTATACAGGGTTTAACCATCATTAAGATATCTTTTTATGAATCAACCAACATGGCCGAAGCATCGGCCGAAGTGGCGCTGCAGGTAAATCGCGCCCAAACGTTCTTCCCGCCTGGTGCATTGCCGCCACAGGTTATCCGCTATGACGCATCATCGCTCCCGGTTGGAGAACTGGTGATGGACAGCAAATCGGAGAGCCTGAAGGATATATACGACTTAGCCGCCACACGTATACGCCCGATGTTTGCTACCATCCCGGGTTTATCGGCTCCTCCGCCGTTCGGATCGAATGCACGCACCATCGTTTTTAGTCTCGATCCGGCCAAACTGCGCAGCTATAACCTAACGCCTGACGAAGTGGTAGCCGCATTGGCCAAATACAATGTGATGTCGCCATCAGGCAACTTGCGGGTCGGCAATACGATGTACCTCACCACCATGAACTCGCTGATCACCAAATCGCAGAATTTTGGCCAAATACCGGTGCTAACCAAAGACGGTGTACCGGTATTTATCAACGACATCGCCCGTGTTGCCGACGCCGCCGATGTTACGGTGGATTATGCTTTGATCAATGGGAAGCGTTCGGTGTATATACCCGTAATTAAAACGCCTTCCGCGTCGACCTGGACTGTTGTGCAGGAACTAAAAAAGAAGTTGCCCGAAATGCAAAGCCTGCTGCCCGACGACATTAAAATTTCTTATGAGTTTGACCAGTCGGTATTCGTGATCAACGCCGTAAAAAGTTTGTTGACCGAGGGCGGCCTGGGTGCATTGCTAACGGGCTTGATGGTATTGCTTTTCCTGCGGGATTGGCGAAGCAGTTTGGTGGTGGTAATTACGATACCTGTTTCTATCCTCATTGGTGTATTGCTGCTGGGCCTGTTCGGTCAAACCATCAATATTATGACTTTGAGCGGTTTGGCGCTGGCCATCGGTATCCTCGTAGACCAGGCGACGGTTACTATTGAAAACATCCACCAGCACCTGGAAATGGGCAAATCAAAACGGCTGGCTATTTATGAAGCCTGCGAGGAGATAGCCTTCCCGCTGCTGCTGATCTTACTTTGTATATTGGCCGTGTTTGCCCCTTCGTTTATGATGACGGGTGTACCAAAGGCCATGTTTTTACCCTTATCGCTCGCTATCGGCTTGACAATGGTCGTATCCTATTTTTTAGCGCAAACGCTTGTGCCGATCATGAGCAACTGGCTGATCAAGACCGAGCATTATAACCCTTATCAGCATGGCAAAAAACACGCTCATGCCGGAGAGGCGCTGGACCACCCTGAAGAAGACCAGGTAAATATGCACCGGGAGCAGGAAGTTGAACACCCTGAAGAAAACGACTTTTTTGAAAAGGTAAAAGGCCGGTTCATTAACATGATCAGCCGGTTGATGCCGCGCAAACGCTTGTATGTGTCGATCTACCTTGCAGTGGTTATCCTGCTCGCGGGAGCCGGCTTCGTGATCATCGGCAAGGATATGATGCCCAAGCTGAACAACGGGCAGTTCCAGATGCGGATACAGGAGCCGGAAGGAACACGTTTGGAGCGAACCGAGGATAAGTTTAAAAAGGTACTGCAGATTGTCAGTCAAACCGTCAACAACCACGTTAAGATAACTTCGGGGTATATTGGCCTGGTTCCCAGCAGTTTCGGCAGCAGTAACCTTTATGTATTTAATACGGGTACACAGGACGCGGTGCTGCAGGTAAACCTGGACGAAGATTACAAAGTAAACCTGGATGAGTTAAAGGACGCGCTGCGCAAAAACATAGCCGCTGCGTTGCCGGAGATGAAGATCAGCTTTGAGCCGATCGATATGACGGAAAAGATCATAAGCCAGGGCGCCGAAACGCCAATTGAGGTGCAGGTGGCCGGCAAGGACATGCAGCAGATTGAAACGTATGGGAACAAAGTATTAGCCAAGCTTAGGGCTATCCCCTACCTGCGCGATGTGCAGATCAACCAGCCTTTAAAATATCCGACCATCTCCATCACGCTCGACCGCCTGAAAGTGTCGCAGATGGGTTTAAATGTGGCTGACATTGCACGATCAGTAACTGCCAGCACATCTTCCAGCCGTTTTACCAATAAAAACTTATGGCTCGACGTGAACAACTCCTATACCTACCAGGTACAAGCTGAAATACCCGAGTATGTAATGAATAATGTAGAGGAGTTAAAGGAAATACCGCTGGTAGAGGGTAAGAGCAGCCCTACCCTCGCCGATGTTGCCACGTTCAAAACCGTGTTTGAGCCCGGTGAGTATGACCGCACCGGTCCGCGCCGTTATATTACCATCAGCGCCAACATTTATAAAAAAGACCTGGGTACGGCAACAAGTGCTGTGCAGGAAGCCGTAAAATCAATAGGAACGCCGCCAAAAGGGCTAGTAGCAGATATAAAAGGTATGTCGGACCTGCTGACGCAAACGCTAAGCAGCTTGCAAAACGGGCTGATGTTTGCAATACTGGTCATCTTTTTACTGCTTGCGGCAAATTACCAGTCCTTTAAGGTCGCTTTAACAGTGCTTTCAACCATCCCGGCGGTAATCCTCGGATCCATAACAGCTTTATTGTTAACCGGGGCGACGCTCAACCTGCAGTCTTATATGGGTATGATCATGTCCACGGGTGTTTCCGTGGCCAATGCCATCCTGATCGTTACCAATGCCGAACGATTGCGGCCCGAGTACCGGGATGCAAACAAGGCCGCCATTACCAGTGCATCGATACGTTTAAGGCCCATCCTGATGACCAGTATGGCGATGATCGCCGGGATGATCCCCATGGCCTCCGGGCTGGGCGAAGCAGGTGAGCAAACCGCGCCGCTTGGCCGCGCAGTAATTGGGGGGTTATTTGCCTCGACACTGGCTGTATTATTTGTTTTGCCGATGGTATTTGCATGGGTCCAGGAAAAAACGACGTATGAAGAGCCATCACTAATGCCCGAAGAACAATCACTATCTGAAACATCAAATTAAATGATCATAAAAATGAAATATAGAACTTATTTGCTGCTGGCGGTAACTTGTTTGTTTGCAGCCTGCGGCGGAAATAATAAACCGGTAGATTTGACGAAGGACCCCAAGCCGGGAAACAAATATCAATTTGGAACGGTTGCCGAAAAGGCGCTTTCCAGCTCGGCACGCTTGCCTGGCCAGCTAATTCCTTTTAATGAAGTTAACCTGTTCCCAAAGGTGAACGGTTTTGTTAAGGAGTTATATGTCGACCGCGGTTCCGCAGTAAAAAAAGGAGAGTTGCTCGTGGTGCTCGAGGCGCCCGAAATGGAATCCGAGCTGCAGGCGGCCAACTCGCGCTATGTGCAGGCGCAGGAAAATGCCGAGGCCAGCCAGGAAAAATATCAGCGCCTGAGCGCAGCAGCTAAAGAGCCTGGCGCTGTTTCGCCACTGGACCTGGACAATGCCGATGCCAAAATGAAAGCCGACCAGGCGATGGTTAAGTCGGAGTATTCAAATGTACAGGCAGTAAAAACGATGTTCGATTACCTGCGTGTTTACGCGCCGTTCGACGGGGTGATCATCCAGCGCAATATTTCACCCGGCGCACTGGTTGCTCCCGGTAAAACGGGCGATCAGCCAATGCTGGTGCTGCAAGATACCCGTAAAATGCGCCTGACCGTTTATATACCGGAGGATTATGTTGATAAGGTGGACCTCACGCAACCGGTTTCATTCACCTTTAACGCCTTGCCCGGCCAGGTTCGCACCGCTAAAATAAGCCGGTCGGCCAACTCTCTTGGAAGCATGCAGCAGGAAGCGATTGAGATCGATATTACCAGCGACGGCAACTTAAAGCCCGGCATGTATGCCGAGGTGAGCATCCCGATGAAATCAGGCGCAAAATCCTTGTTGGTGCCCAATAGTGCGATCGTCCGATCAACAGAAAATGAATATGTTGTGAAGGATAGCAGCGGATTTGCCAGCCTTATAAATATTAAGGAAGGCCTCGCCAGCGGCGATTCTACGGAAGTTTTTGGAAATCTGAAAGCGAATGACAAGGTCATGCTTCGCGCATCGGACGAGATAAAGCAGGGAGACGATATCCAATAAGACGAGAGGTTGTTTTATTGTTTTGTGAGCCGGCGGTACTGAAAAGGCCGCCGGTTTTTTATTTTCCTTTCAGGCACAAATGGTTAATTGAACGTCATCCTGCCATTTTTTTTCCTCTGTTGAAAAAATTTTAAAATATTTTTTGCTGATATAAAAATAGTTGATACTTTTACTCCCATAAGTTTAATAGGCATTATAGATATAATAGGTGGTAAAATATATAATTAAACAATAAGCTGATCGACAATCATTCTATAAATAAAACATAGATCAACCTGAAATCAACAATTCAACGCTAAACACTGCAACATGAAATCATTTTACAATTTTAAGCCCCTACTTCTACCCATCCTGTTTTTTTCTTTCATTACGACAAAGGCCGCCGGCGTACCGCTAATATTGAAAACTGATTCCGGCACTGTCGCAAAATCAAACAAAAAGGCCGTCCAAAAGAATGCTGATGCTGACACCTCCTGGAAACCCATCAGGCGGGTTTGGGGTTATGCCTTCGGCGATCTTTATTACGATGGCCACAGCGACGCGGGCGGCCGCGGCGGTGAAACCAACTATTCGGGCGTTCCAACTTACCGGAATGCCTTTCAGTTCCGCCGCTTGTATTTGGGATATGACTATGATATCAGTAAAAAGTTCACGGCGACCCTGTTGCTTGCGTCCGAGCCAACCGCAAGCACCTCGACTGCGGCCGGCACCTCAATTTCAAATGGCGATAATCTCGTCGATAATAGGATGTCGTTTTATATAAAATACGCAAACATCAGGGTGCACGATCTATGGCCCGGAACAGACATTACCATAGGCGAGCAGGCCACCCCTACCTGGAACCTGTCGTCCGAACAAATATTCAATCACCGCTGGATTGAGCGCACGATTGTCGATTTTCACAAACTCGGAAACTCTTTTGACGTGGGCGCTGGCCTGGAGGGCAACTTCGACCCTGAAACAAAGAATTTTGGTTACAACTTGCTGGTTGGCAATAATACGCAATCGTCATTATTGTCGGCTTCAAATCCCGCAACCGGTTTTTATAAAGAGTTTTACGGCGATATCTATGGCCGGTTTCTCGACAAGAGAATTTATGTAGACTTCTATGCGGATTATGCAAGGACCGCTGCCGCAACAGCGGCTGTCGGCGGACAGGCGCACAATATGTTTAAAGGTATTATATCTTACTCTGTTCCGGTGCTTACCCTCGGGGTCGAAGCGTTTACCGACAACATAACCAATGGCGTGACCTTAACCAACGGATCGGTGAAAACCCCGGCTAATGCCACTGCAACAGGTGTTTCCCTAAATGCTTACGGGTCTATTATTAAAGATAAGCTGGGATTTATTGCGCGATTTGACACTTACAACCCCGACACCGAGTTTGTTACAGGCACGACTACGTATTCCGTTAACACGAACTTAGGCTCGTACAGCCCTTATACAAAAGAAAATTTTTATGTGGCAGGCATCGATTATACGCCTGCGCCTAATATTCACTTTTCACCAAACGTTTGGTTTTTACAGTTTAAGGATCAGCAGACGCCAACAGCAACCGGATATGTCAGTGATGATCACACGATCATCTACCGGCTGACGTTCTTTTTCACTTTCGGTAAGTAAGAAGTAACTTTACAATCAACATCAACAGAGATCGTTTTTAAGCATTTTTGAGCTGTTTTGACGTATTTAAAGGCAGAGTAGGTCAAATAAATATAAAAACAACATTTTTTAGCCGGTTTTTAACAAGAATTTCCATTTTACCGTTTATAATGAGCTATTTTTAACAAAACAAACAATTTTTCATGACTTTATGCCGTATATTGCACCATTTATTTAGCAAATAATGGCTTTTAACTACCAGCGCATTGTGATCAAGATCGGCTCAAATGTCCTAACTAAAAAGGATGGCTTGCCGGATTTGGAACGCATAGCGCACCTGGTTGAACAAATAGCAACAATTAAGCGAAGCGGTAAAGAAGTAGTGCTGGTTTCGTCGGGTGCGGTAGCCTCAGGCAAAAGCCTGATCTCGATTTCTGATCGGTTCGACTCCATCGCAACCCGGCAATTGTTCGCCTCCATCGGCCAGGTTAAGTTGATCAATACCTACGCACAACTGTTCGAAAAATATCAAATCCTTTGCTCGCAGGTGCTGGTAACCAAGGAGGATTTCCGCGACAGGCTTCATTACCTGAACATGAAGAACTGCCTCAAAATATTATTGCAGCACCATGTTATACCAGTGGTGAATGAAAATGACGTGGTTTCGGTTACGGAGTTGATGTTTACCGATAATGACGAGCTAGCCGGGCTTATCGCCTCCATGCTCAATGCACAGGCGCTCATCGTTTTAACCAATGTCGACGGTATTTATGATGGCGACCCTGAAAAAGCGAACACGAGGGTAATTGAGCAGATCGAAGGAAAAAATGTTGATTTTTCAACCTTTGTCAGTTCAGGCCGTTCCCAGTTTGGCCGCGGCGGGATGATCACCAAATCAACCATGGCCCAAAAAGTTGCCCAACTTGGCATCGCAGTTCATATTGCGAATGGCACAAGGGATAATATTTTGGTTGATGTTTTGGAGAATAACATTCCGCATACTCACTTTGTTCCAAGCAAAACAGCCTCCGGCAAAAAGAAGTGGATTGCCCATGCAGGTAATTTCGCTAAAGGCATCGTGCAGGTGAACCAGGGTGCGGTCGCAGCGTTGACTTCTGCAAAAGCATCGAGTTTGTTGCCGGTCGGCGTTATCAACATCCTTTCTGAATTCAAAAAAGGCGAGATCATCAAATTGGTGGATGAAAACAACAAGCCGATCGGCCTCGGCATAGCCGAATACGGCTCGGACCGGGCTGCCGAAATGATAGGGCAAAAAAATCAGAAAGCCCTGATACATTATGATTATCTTTACTTAGAAAACTAAAGGCAGCCAAGGCTTCAGGAGGTAAATATGTTGGTCAAAGAGCGAAACTATACGGCTTATTTCGAAAAGGCCCTGACGGCCTCGATGAAAAACATTGAGCCCGACGTTATTAACCGGGTGCTCAGGGAGCTTGCAGATGAGGCGATAGCGCAAACGGGCTACCTTTTGGCTGAAAACCAAAAGGACCTTGACCGAATGGATCACCACGATCCGAAGTATGACCGCCTGAAACTCACCGGTGATCGAATTAGCAATATTGCAGCCGAAATAAAAAATGTCGCGAGGCTGAAAAGTCCTTTAGGTCACGTACTTTCGAAAAAGAGGATGCCTAATGGTTTGCACATTTCTAAAGTAAGTGTGCCACTCGGCGTTGTTGCTGTTATTTACGAGGCTCGGCCCAACGTTACGTTCGACGTTTTTTCGCTTTGTTTTAAATCCGGCAACGTCGCGATATTAAAGGGTGGCAGCGATGCAGAGCATTCAAACCGCGCTATTGCTTCAATAATCCAAAAAGTGTTAGTCAAAAACAGGATCGATCAGAATGCGGTGATCTTGCTTCCGCCCGAGCGCGAGGCCGCCGATGCACTGCTGAAGGCGGTCGGTTATGTGGATGTGCTTATTCCGCGTGGTAGCCAGCAACTGATCGATCATGTGCGCAATAACAGCAAAGTACCGGTTATTGAAACTGGCGCAGGCATCGTGCATACTTATTTTGATGAATTCGGTGACCTTGAAAAAGGCAGCAAAATTGTATTTAACGCCAAAACCAGGCGCGTAAGCGTTTGCAATGCGCTTGACTGCCTCATCGTCCACTATTCCCGGTTAAAAGATTTGCCGGCCCTGTTAAAGCCGCTGGCTGCCAAGAATGTTGTAGTTTACGCGGATAAGACCGCCTTTATGATACTCAAAGGGCATTACCCAGACGGAATACTTGGCCACTCCCGGCCCGAGCACTATGGTACGGAGTTCTTGTCGTTAAAAATGGCCATCAAATTAGTCGATACCTTTGAAGAAGCGCTTGATCATATTGCCAAATACAGTTCGAAGCACAGCGAAGCGATTATAACGGAAGATGATAAACGCGCTGAAATATTTTTAAACCAGGTAGATGCGGCGGCGGTTTATTGGAATGCTTCGACCGCTTTTACCGACGGTGCGCAGTTTGGATTGGGCGCGGAGATAGGCATCAGCACACAAAAGCTTCACGCTCGCGGCCCCATGGGCTTACAAGAACTTACGAGTTACAAGTGGGTCGTTAGAGGAGATGGTCAGACCAGGAATTAAATGTTGATTTATTCAAATAAAAAGGGTGTGCATTCCAAAATGTACACCCTTTAGCATTTTTAATCTGCTCAATCACTTTATCAGGAAATCTGCTACAGCGACGAAGCAAATAATTGCTAAAATTACGGCTTGTAATTTTTGTTCCAGCGTTAAACGAGCAATCATTCTATGTTATTAATTAGGGTTAACAAATCTATATTGTAAAAGCTGTCCTACAAAATGATTAAACATTTTTACGAAAAATTTAACGAAAAGGTTTGAATATTTTGTAATCGTCAATTTCACATTTATTCTTCCATCAAATTGATAGGAAAGCTTCTTTGCGGTTGGCTTTTATGACTAAAAATCAGGGATTTTACGGGCGTCAATCCATGCCTTTCTATGCGTTTTCTGCGCGTTCAGGCTTGATTTTATAGTTTTTTACGAATATTATTTAATAACTCAATTTTAACAGAAATATTGTGCTGAGTTATTTCAGAGTTATTAAAATAACGTGAGTCCGATATAACGTTTTAGCTCAAGCTTTGCCCATGGCCTCACCTAAACGGCGAAGCCCTCACTCATCCTCTCCAAATGAGAGGACTTCGATGTAAAACGTCGAGATTTTCTGCATTTTAAGCCCCTTTCCTTTGGAGAAGGGTTGGGGTGAGGCGATTACAGCGCTTATATCGAGCTCACGTTAAAATGCGGCGTATGCTACGATTGGTGCCCGCCTTACCGTACATTTTACCCTCCCCTGACCCTTGACATCGCGCTTTAAATCCAAAATAGGTATCTTTGCACCCGCATGAGCAAGCATGGAAGGATATTGGTAGCAATGAGCGGCGGGGTGGATAGCTCGGTAGCCGCGGTAATGCTGCATGAACAGGGATATGAAGTAATCGGCCTGACCATGAAGACCTGGGATTACGCATCTTCGGGTACCAGTTCAAAAGAAACAGGCTGCTGCAGCCTCGACAGCATCAACGATGCACGCGCGCTTGCCGTCGGCTATGGGTTTCCGCATTATATCCTGGATATCAGGGGAGAGTTCGGCGATTTTGTGATCGATAATTTTGTTGACGAATACCTGGCCGGCCGCACGCCTAACCCATGCGTTTTATGTAATACCCACATCAAATGGGAAGCGCTGTTAAAGCGCGCTGATAAACTGGACTGCGAATTTATCGCTACGGGTCATTATGCTAACATTCGTTTGGAAGAAAATGGGCGCTATGTAATTTCAAAGGGCAGGGACGAAAACAAAGACCAGTCTTATGTCCTTTGGGGGGTATCGCAAAAAAACCTTTCGCGAACAAAATTTCCGCTCGGGAGTTTCTCGAAGCCCGAAATCAGGCAAATGGCCCTGGACATGGGCCAGGTTGAGTTGGCAGGGAAAAGCGAAAGCTACGAAATATGCTTTGTGCCCGATAACGACTACAGGGCCTTTTTAAGGCATAAAGTGGAAGACCTGGAGGAAAGGGTTGCCGGGGGTAATTTTGTGTTAACAGACGGCACTATAGTTGGCAAACACCAGGGGTATCCGTTTTATACCATCGGCCAGCGTAAGGGCCTGGGCATTGCATTAGGCCAGCCCATGTTTGTAACCAGCATACTGCCCGAAACCAATACCGTAGTTTTAGGCACCGTTAATGAACTGGAACGTAAAGAAGCATGGGTGCGCAACCTTAACCTGGTAAAGTACGAAAGTATTCCTGACCCGATTGAAGCGATTACAAAAATCAGGTATAAAGACGCCGGCACCCAAAGCGCGATAGTACAAATGGGCGAACATATGAAGGTTGATTTTCATCATGCGGTATCGGGCATTGCGCCGGGTCAATCGGCTGTTTTTTATGAAGGGAATGATCTGCTGGGCGGTGGGTTTTTGATGTAATTTTCTGTTGGAATGTTGTAAAGTTGAAAAGTTGAAATGTTGTTTTCAACAAGAAATTCATTGCCTTAAACCGTTCTGATTTTTCAACATTAAAACATTTCAACTTTCCAACATTTCAATTTTCTTCTTGCGTTTAGCTTTCTTTATGTTTTATTTGCAAAAAAATATCAGTTTAAATGGCTAAAAACCTTATTATAGTTGAATCGCCGGGCAAGGTCAAAACCATCGAAGGGTACCTGGGCAAAGACTTTACCGTGAAGTCGAGCTACGGGCATATACGCGACCTGGTGAAGTCGGACGATGCAATCGATATTGCTAATAACTTTAAACAAAAATATGAAGTACCTGCTGATAAAAAGCAGATTGTCAGCGAATTAAAGAAACTGGCTAAAGAGGCTGACATGGTTTGGCTCGCATCTGATGAGGACCGCGAAGGCGAGGCTATATCCTGGCACCTATTTGATACGCTCGACCTCAAAGATGCCACTACCAAACGCATCGTTTTTCACGAGATCACCAAACCGGCTATACTCCGGGCAATTGAAACACCGCGGAAAATAGATTACAACCTGGTGAACGCCCAACAGGCGCGCCGTGTGCTCGACAGGCTGGTTGGCTTCGAACTTTCTCCGGTACTATGGAAAAAGGTAAAGCCGTCGCTTTCCGCGGGCCGGGTGCAGTCAGTTGCGGTAAGACTGATCGTCGACCGTGAGCGCGAGATCAATAAATTCACAAGTGAAGCAGCTTTCAAAATAACGGCCGTTTTCGGTAGAGGAAAGGATGCCTTCAGGGCCGAATTGCCTGAGCGTTTTAGCAGGCAGGAAGATGCCGAAAAATTCCTCCGGGATTGTATTGCGGCAATATTTAAGGTCAACTCGCTGGAAACAAGGCCAACCAAACGGGCGCCGGCTGCTCCGTTTACAACATCTACCCTGCAGCAGGAAGCCAGCCGCAAGCTGGGCTTTTCAGTTTCTCGTACCATGCAGGTGGCCCAAAAGCTGTATGAATCCGGGCACATAACTTATATGCGTACCGACTCGGTTAACTTGTCGGATACGGCGTTAAATGCGGCTGCTGATGAAATTGTATCCGCTTACGGTCAGAAATATCACCAGCAAAGAAAATATAAAACCAAAAGCGCCAGCGCCCAGGAGGCACATGAAGCCATCAGGCCGACCTATTTTAACCAGCACAGCATTAAAGGCGATTCGGGCGAAACGCGCCTGTACGACCTGATATGGAAGCGGGCTATAGCATCGCAAATGAGTGAAGCACAATTCGAGAAAACAACTGCAAAAATTGGCATATCCAGCCGGAAAGAGGAATTGGTTGCCAACGGCGAAGTAATGAAGTTTGACGGCTTTCTGAAAGTTTACCTTGAATCGAGCGATGATGACGAGGATAACCTGCAGGATGGCGAAAATGCAATGCTGCCGCCTTTGACCAAAGGGCAGTTGCTGGAATTGCAGGAAATGCTGGCTACCGAGCGGTTTTCACGACCATCAGCGAGGTACACAGAAGCCAGTTTGGTAAAAAAACTGGAAGAATTAGGCATCGGGCGACCGTCCACCTATGCCCCTACCATTTCCACGATACAAAACCGCGGTTATGTGGTAAAGGAAGAGCGTGAAGGCAAGCAAAGGGTTTTCAGGGTTTTGACACTGAAGGGCGACAAAATAAGCCACGCAGAGAAAACTGAAAATACCGGGGCTGAAAAAGGGAAGCTCTTCCCTACTGATATTGGTTCTGTGGTGAACGATTTCCTTGTGCAGTACTTCGTTGATATCGTCGATTTTAACTTTACCGCCACAGTAGAGAAGCAATTTGACGATATTGCCCAGGGGCTCACTGAATGGACGGACATGATCCGCGGTTTTTATACACCGTTCCACAAGGAGGTTGAAAGCACCGTTAAAACGGCAGACAAAGCCACCGGTGAGCGCGATTTGGGCATCGACCCGACAAGTGGTAAAAAGGTTTCGGTGCGGATTGGCCGCTTTGGGCCGTTTGTGCAGGTGGGTGAAAGCAACGGCGATGCAAGTTCCGAAGAAAAGCCGCTTTATGCGAGTTTAAGGGCGGGCCAAAGCATTGAAACGATTTCGCTGGACGATGCAATGGAGCTCTTTAAACTGCCTAAAAAGGCCGGCATTTTCGAGGAAAAAGAAATGACGGTGGCTATAGGCAAGTTCGGCCCTTACGTCAGGCATAACAACGCCTTCTACTCGCTGCCTAAAGAGATTGATCCATTGCAGGTAACCGAAGCGCAGGCGATTGACATCATCGTTGAAAAACGTAAAAAAGACGCCGAAAGGGTAATAAAGGCTTTTGACGAAGATCCAACTGTAAAAGTATTGAACGGCCGTTTTGGGCCTTATATTGAATTTGGAAAATCGAACGTAAAGATACCAAGAGGGAAAGACCCCAAATCGCTCACCTTTGAGGAATGTAAAGAATTGGCTGCTGCCGCTGAGAAAGAACCGAAAAAACCGGTTAAGAAGTTTGTGAAGAAAAAATAGGTTGAAATGTTGTAAAGTTGAAATGTTGGAAGGTTGAAAGTGAAAAACACTCCTGCAATAACATTTCAACTTTACAACATTTCAACATTTCAACAAAAAAATGATCAAGGACCTCCCCGAAAATAAAGTTACGGATATTGCTATCGCTGTCGCGCTGGAAAAGGAGACCGCGGAAAGCAAAATCTGGTACGTTTACCTCATCAACCTGAAGAACGAGCCGATCGAGAACGTTTTAATTACTTCCAGGGGTTACGGTGAACGGAATGGGGAGCAGGTTAAAACCTCGACCTTGCGCCACATGTTCCCGCTGGTTGAGCGCGGCGCTTTTAAACTAATTGAACCCATTGATGAGCAAACTTTTGGTCTGAACAATGAATACTGGCTCAGCTACTATATCGGCCGGGATATTTACGATAAGAAATTTATCTTTTTACCCGAAAGCATCGTGGAAATGAATTTTACCCGGCTGCCGGTTGTGAATAAAGTCGGGGTGATGATCCGCTGAGCAAACAGATACCGCATCCTTAATCTTTGAGGTTCATTATCCCAAAACGGTTTACCGATTGATTTTAAAAAGACCTTATTTCGGGCATTTTCAGAAAGACTTCATCCAGATCGAAGATGTTCTTTTTATGGCCGGTAACCCACACGGCAATTTGCAGGCAACCATCTTTTTTTGACAGTTGTACCGTGTTAAAAGCCAAATGGTGTGCTGTTATCAGGTGGCGTACTTTGTCCACGTTGGTGTAGTCGCCGTTGGTAAATTCAATAACAAAAAGCCTGTCGCGGTGGACTTTATCGATGAAACGTTCGAGGATACTTAGGGTGACCAAAACCACTAATACAACCACTGTTGCAACTAAAGCCAGCGTGGTATTACCGGAGCCTATGCTCATGCCGATGGCAGCCGATACCCATATTACTGCCGCCGTAGTGAGGCCGGTGACCTCGATATTATCTTTAAATATCACCCCGGCGCCGATAAAACCGACCCCGGTAACGATATTGAGGTTGGCTACCTGCCCGGCATGCTGCGCCACCATGGTGAATATAGTAGAGCCAAGACATATTAAAATGATGGTGCGAAACCCGGCTGTTTTGTTTTTATACTGACGTTCCAGGCCCAACAGGCCGCCGCATAGCACAGCAAGTCCAACTTTGATAAGGTCGCTATTCGATATGTCAAATAAGGATTGCAAAGTGAATTAGTGAGTTAGTGAATTGTTAAATAAAGTTTAAATTTAAAATAAATCCTAAATCGAAAAACCCAAATCCGAAATTAAAATATCTTACCCGGGTTTAAAATCCCGTTTTTGTCAAACACTTGCTTTATGCCCCGCCACAGTGCGAAATGTGTTTCGGTGAATTTTATCGGCATAAATTCCCTTTGCACCAGGCCGATGCCGTGCTCGCCGGATAATGTCCCGCCGAGCGAGACTGTCAGCTCAAATATTTCGCGGATACCGTCTTTTAATTTCGTATTCCAATCTTCGTCGCTCATATTGCCTTTGATCACATTAGTGTGAACATTCCCGTCGCCGGCGTGGCCAAAACAAACTGTTTCAAAACCGTATTTCCGGCCAATTTCCTTAATTCCTTTAATTAATTGCGGCAGGCTGGCACGCGGGACGACAGTATCCTCTTCCTTATACATAGTTTTTGATTTTACCGACACCGCCATGATGCGCCGCATACGCCAAAGTTCTTCTTTTTGCGCCGCTGAATCTGCAAACAGAACGTCCCTGCAATCAAACTCTTCCAATACCGTGTTAATTTTTTCACAGTCGGCGAAGATCACCTCCTGTTGGGTGCCGTCGACTTCAATCAGCAAAAATGCCTCTATTCCGTCTTTTAAATCAAAGGCGATACCATCATGTTCTTTTACCCACTCCACTCCTCTTCGTTCCATAAACTCCAAAGCTGAAGGCACAACGCCCGCCCTGAAAATAGCAGACACAGCCGCTGCCGCCGCCTCGATTGAACCGAATGACGCCAGCAACAGCGCATCGGTTGTAGGGCGCGGGATTAGCTTTACCACAATTTTGGTAATGACACCCAATGTGCCTTCCGAGCCAATCATCAATTGCGTTAAATTATAGCCGGACGCATATTTTAACGTGTTGGCGCCTGTCCAGATGATCTCACCTGAGGGCAAAACTACTTCGAGATTAAGTATATACTCCCGTATGGTGCCATATTTAACCACCCTTGGCCCGCCAGATCCATGCGAAACATTGCCGCCGATGAAGCAGCTGCCCTTACTGGCAGGATCAACCGGGTAAAGCAGACCTTTTGCGGCAACAGCATCCATAAACTGCTCGGTAATTACACCTGGCTCAACCATGGCCTGCAGGTTTTGCTCATCGATCGATAAAATTTTGTTAAACCGCTCCATCGCCAGCAAAATGCCACCTTTAACAGGCAAAGCACCGCCGCTCAGGCCTGTTCCTGCCCCGCGCGGGGTTATCGGGATCAATTTTTCGTTGCAGAGTTTTAACAGTGCAGCTATTTCCCCCGGCGATCCCGGCTTTACCACAACTTCGGGGTAATAGTGCAGATCCTCGGTTTCGTCGTGGCTGTATTTTTCAAGATCATCATGCCGGGTAATGACATTTTCGTCGCCGACGATGGATTTTATGGAGGATAGTATATCTGCGTTTATTTTTGAAAACACGTTTATAAGTTTTAAAGCAATTTCTTGCTGGTAAATATCCTGCTAATCTACAAAATCATCCAAATCGTGTTCAGACAATTATTGTAACGCTCGAATGATCTACCTTTCCAGTCATCGGCGGGTGCATTTTCTTAAGCACGACTTTCACTTCGTCCACGAACGTATATTTTTCTTTTATGCTGTCCGCTATGGATTGAGCAACGGTCTCTATCAATTTCCGCGTATGCTCCATCTGATCAGAAATGATGGTATAGATATGCTCATAGTCGACCGTTTGGCTTATTTTGTCTGCTTTAAGCCCGGTTATGGGATTAAAACCTACTTCTACATCAATTATAAATTTTGTACCTAATTTTTGCTCCTCCGGGTAAAAACCATGATACGCAAAAAATTCAGCGCCATGTATCGCTACTGTGATCATAGTTCAAAGGTAGTTTAATTTCGGATTTTTCGCTGCGCTCAAGAGGCAGTTTCGGATTTGCGATTTCGGAATTAGTTTGAAGAGAATCAATCAGGGTTATGCTATTCAACTCCACATTCAAAAATCCGAAATCCCAAATCCAAATTCCGAAATCAAAGCCTATCTTTGCGCACCAATTCAATACACTATGCCAAAGAAAGACCTGTACGAATCGCCTGATTATTACTTGCTGGATGAGCTGCTTACCGACGAACATAAACTGATCCGCGCTT
This sequence comes from Mucilaginibacter sp., assembly GCA_035656115.1. GTDB lineage: Bacteria > Bacteroidota > Bacteroidia > Sphingobacteriales > Sphingobacteriaceae > Mucilaginibacter. The sequence continues at coordinate 20,729 of DASRTD010000250.1, read as the reverse complement.
CGGTGCGCGATTGGGTAAAAAAGCAAGTAAGCCCGATCATTGAAGATTACGCGCAACGCGCGGAGTTTCCGAAGCAGCTGATAAAAGGTTTGGGCGAAATCGGCGCTTTTGGGCCGACCGTGCCTATTGAATATGGCGGGGCTGGGCTGGATTATATATCATACGGCATTATCATGCAGGAAATTGAGCGTGGAGATTCGGGGATTCGGTCCACCGCTTCTGTACAGGGCTCATTGGTAATGTACCCGATCTATGCCTACGGATCGGAAGAGCAAAAGAGAAAATATCTATCAAAACTCGCCACCGGCGAACTGATGGGCTGCTTTGGGCTGACAGAGCCGGATCACGGTTCCGATCCGGGCGGCATGGAAACCAATTTTAAAGATGCGGGTGATCATTATGTACTTAACGGGGCCAAAATGTGGATATCCAACTCTCCTTTCGCGGATATCGCTATCGTTTGGGCGAAGGATGAAAGTGGCAAAATTCGCGGCCTGATCGTTGAGCGGGGGATGGAAGGCTATACTACGCCGGAAACCCATAATAAATGGTCGCTGCGGGCGTCGGCTACCGGCGAGTTGGTTTTCGATCATGTTAAAGTACCCAAAGAGAACCTTTTACCAAACGTTATCGGATTAAAGGGCCCGCTGGGCTGCCTTAACCAGGCACGCTATGGCATAGCCTGGGGCGCACTCGGCGCTGCAATGGATTGTTACGGTACCGCGTTGCGTTACTCAAAAGAGCGTAAACAATTTGGCAAACCGATAGCCGGTTTCCAGTTGCAGCAAAAGAAGTTGGCCGAAATGCTGACCGAAATTACCAAAGGGCAGCTATTGGTATGGCGGCTGGGCCAGTTGAAAAATGAGAACAGGGCCACACCGGCCCAGATATCGATGGCCAAGCGCAACAGCGTTCATATTGCGCTCACCATTGCGCGCGAGGCCAGGCAAATGCTGGGCGGTATGGGCATTACCGGCGAGTACCCCATTATGCGGCATATGATGAACCTCGAATCGGTTGTAACTTACGAGGGCACCCACGATATTCACCTGCTGATCACCGGCTATGACATAACCGGCGAAGATGCATTTAAATAATATTTATTATATTTGAGAACATCTCCCAGCTGTAATTACGTACAAGGTATTTTGTGATTTTGCTGAACGATCGATAATGCTGACCTGTAATTATTGCCCCTCGCAAGTTAAACGCTATAATTACAGCGTAAAAGTATTTTTTTTGCTTTTATTTTACTTTCTCATAAGCGCCTGCCAACGAAAACAAGCAAAAGAAAAGGCCGGTTATTCGCAAGCTTTTGTGCCGGTTTTGGATAAAGTCTCCACACTTTTCGGCACCGATAAAGAGGAACGGGGCCTTCATTATCTCGACTCGGCCATGAACCGTATCAGCGACCCGTATGTGGACGATAAATTCCGCGCGTTTGGATTTCACTATGTTTACTGGGAAAAAACCAAAGGCGATAACCAAAAGGCCCTGCTGTACGCCGATAGCATGCTTACCCTGGCCAATAAAAGTGTCAGCCAGAAAGATTACGAGTCGAATTATGTTGAAGCCAACATGGCGCTGGGCGATGCCTATTTTGCGATGCAAAAGTATAACGATGCCTACCTGCATTATTTCCAGGGCTTTCGCATCGGTAAAAATTATCTGAATAACGGCGCCCTATCTGATTATTCATACCGGATGGGCATGATCCTTTATAAAATGGGGCATTACAAGCTTGCTGCCAATTATTTTAAAGAGAGCTACCGCATGAGCTCGCCCACCCGCGACAAATTCGCCGATTTTTATCGTAACCAGGAGGTACTGGACAACATAGCGCTGAGCTACAAACATTACGGCGACCTTGACAGCGCTATGTTCTATTTTGGCAGGGCGCTGCAATACATCAACCAAAACAGGCCACAATATGCCGGCAGGCAAAAAATGATGGAAATGGCCAGCGGCGTTGTGTATGGCAATGAAGCTGAAGTTTTGATATTAAAAGGGGATACCAAAGGGGCAACCGACCTGTTGAAAAAAAGCATCGCCATCAATCTGCAAAAAGGCAATGATAACAGGGATGCCGAACTCGCCGAGATAAAACTGGCGCAAATATATTACGACGAGAGCGAAAATGAGCAGCTAAAAAACCTGCTCAGTGTACTCCGCACCCAGTTGGACAGTGTGAAAAACGAGGACGCCGAGGCCGACTGGAACCGGCTGATGAGCGGCTATTACCTTACTAAAAATGACTTTAAAACCTCCCGGGATTATTTACAGACTTACCTTACCCTGAGAGATTCGGGCATTAAAAAGCTGAACCTTTTAAAAGAAAGCGATGTAAACCAGCAGCTGGATAGTTTTGAAAAACAATATTTAATTGACAACCTGAAGGGAAACAACAAGATACAGCAGCAGTATCTTTATGCAGCTATCGCATGCGTTGTGATGGCAATGGTGATTGTTTTGCTGGTTTTTAGAAACTGGAGGCGCTCAAAAAGGGATGTTAAGACGGTCAACGCCCTTAACCAGCAGGTTAGCCTGCAGAAGATAGACCTTGAAAATACGCTGGAGGAGCTTAAGACAAGTATTTTGGAGAAGGACCGGATATTACGCACGGTTGCGCATGACCTGAGGAACCCCATCGGGGGCATTGCTTCATTAACGCTGGCAATGGAGGATGACGATTTTACGCCTGAGCAAAAAGAGCTGATATCAATCATAAGAGAAACCTCGAATGATACGCTGGAACTGATCAGCGAGATACTTGAGGTAACCAATGGCGGCGAGTCCCTGTTAAAAAAAGAACTGGTTGATATCAATACGCTGGTGGGTAAAAACGTTGAATTACTTCGTTTTAAGGCCGCTGAAAAGAACCAGCATATTGAACTTCAACTGCTTCAAAAGCCGGATGAAATATTGATCAGCCGCGAAAAAATAGGACGGGTATTGAGCAACCTGATCAGCAATGCCATCAAATTTAGCCCGCGGGGCACCAATATTAACGTAAGTATTCTCGATTTGAAAAAAGAAGTGGAAATTGCGGTGAGAGATAATGGGATTGGCGTACCAGAGAAGATGCAGCACGAAATATTTAACATTTTTACCGATGCCAAGCGGCCCGGTACTGCCGGCGAAAAATCATTTGGACTCGGGCTTTCCATAAGCAAGCAAATCGTTGAACAACACAACGGGATGATATGGGTGGAGAGCAAACCCGGCCAGGGATCGACATTTTATGTACGTTTACCGAAGCCTCCGGGGGGCAAAGCTAACCCTTTAAAAACGCAGCAAACCAACGCCCTGACGACTTAACTATGCGTTGCTGCGTTTCAAAATCAACATAAATAATACCGAACCGTGGGTGGTAACCTTCGGCCCATTCAAAATTATCGGTGAGCGTCCATATAAAATAGCCGTCGACCTTATATCCGTCATCTTTAGCCTTTAACACCTGGCCGATATGGTTTTGCAGGTATTCAACACGCAACGGGTCAATCACGCCGCCATCGCTTACTTCATCGGGGAAAGCGGCGCCGTTTTCGGTGATGATCAATTTTTTTACTTCAGGGTATGCACTGAATTTTTTTATCATCTGGTAAATCGCCGGTGGGTAAACCTCCCATTGCATTTCGGTTAACGGTACGCCCCTTTCTTCCGCCTGCACCAGGGCCGCATTGATGTATGGGGTAAAAAATGAGTATTTAACAATCTCGCGGGTATAGTTTTGTATGCCGATAAAATCAAAATCAAACTTCATGTTATCCTCATCGCCCGGCAAAATGTACCTGGTGATGCCCTTTAAGCCCGGTACTTCGGTCAATGGGTAGCCATATCCCGAAACAGCTTCTACAAACATGCGGTTTAGCAGCGCATCGACCCTTTTTGCGGCGTTGATGTCGCTTTTTTTGGCTGAGGCGGCTTCGATATACGAACACGAAAAAGTGGTGCCGATCTGCGCGTCCGGGAGACTTTGCCTCAATTGCCTGGCGCCGGCTGCCATACTCAGTACCACGTGATGTATCGCCGGTAAAAAGTTTTTCAAACCAGTACGGCCCGGTGCATGAATGCCCAGAAAATACCCTGCGCCGGTAAAAACGGCGGGCTCGTTCATTACCATCCAGTGTTTTACCCTATCGCCAAAGAGCTCGGCGCATACTTTTATATAGTTTGCAAACCAGCTGATCGCATCGCGGTTGGTCCAGCCGCCTTTCAGCTCCAGTTCATGCGGCAGGTCCCAGTGATATAGTGTTACCCAGGGTTCCACGTCGCTTTTAAGGCAATAGTCGATAACACGGTTATAATAATCAACCCCTGCCTGGTTTATTTCGCCGGTACCATTGGGTAAAATTCGTGTCCATGATATAGAAAACCTGAAATTGGGGATATTAAGCTGTTTAAGCAGGTCAATGTCCTGCGGGTATTGGTTGTAGAAATCGCAGGCAATGGCGGCATTGTGTCCGCCCTTTATCTTATCCGAATTTGTAACAAAAACATCCCAGATGGAGCTGCCTTTGCCGTCAAGGTCACAGGCCCCTTCAACCTGGAACGCGGCGGTAGAAACGCCCCAGGCAAAATTATCGCCAAAAAGTTTTTTGTTTAAAAGTATATCCTCGCGTCCGGGTTCCATTAAAATGAGCTAAAATCAGCCCAAATTGTATATTACAGCTAATAAAACAAAATATTTAACAAAAACCCTTAATGAATGAACGTAGAGCGCATGCTCCGTAAAATCATCCATTCGCGGAACGCCTTAAATACCCTCGGAAACTGAGCAAAGAATTTCATAACACTGGTGTTTAACTATAAATATAAAGGTACGCAGCGGATGTAAGCTAAAAATATTAAAATTATTATCTTATTGTTAATAACTTGGTCATTAGTCATTGGTGCCTGTGGTTTTTTTATTTGTGATATTATAAGTTACCAGCGGGTTTATATCTTTACCATATGAAAGATTATTTCATCCGCCTGTTTGAATACGACCGCTATGCCAGCCAGATCATCCTGGATACTATTGTTAAAATAAATAATCCTGAAAAGCCGGTTAAATTGATGGCCCATATGCTGGCTGCCCAGCAGGTATGGATAAACCGCTGCAAAGGCTTGCCGGCTGCTGCCGTTATACTATGGCCCGACTGGCCGGCCGATACTTTGGGCGACACAATTAATGAAAATAGCCGTCAATGGATAGATTTTTTATCAGCGCAGCAAGCGGAAGGTTTCGAAAAAGTCATCCGCTACAAAGACACAAAAGGCAATGAATGGGAGAATAAACTTACCGACATACTTGCGCATGTGATCAACCATGGCACCCACCACCGCGCACAGGCGGGGCAGCATCTGATAATGGCCGGCGTTGAACAACTGCCCATCACCGACTATATTTTTTTCATCAGGGCAATGAATCACTGGCAGTAGTTTCGAGTCAAATCCCGATAGCTATCGGGACTTAAGTCAAATTTCGTTGCTTTCTTTGTTTGATACTATCAATAAAAGCTAAAAATAAAGCGTCAATTTATGGTTGACATTACAGTAGACATACCGTTACGATGCCTCGTTCCAACACAAGTTTTCTGATAAAATTCATAGCGGCTGCTCTTGTCATCCTTTGTTTTTCAAATTATAGCGCTTCCGCATTTCAACCCAAAACTGACAGCACCCAAACCAAATATTTTTCCGAAATAAAAAAATTCAGTGAGCCATTTGTAAACGACCTGCGCCGCCGCTATGTGCAAACGTATTCATTGCCGGAGGCGGATTTTATCAGGAAAATCGACTCGGCGCATTCATTGCTTACGGCTGTGTTAAACAAATATTCAGCCTCTTTAAAGGCCGGTTTTGTTAAGGAGCAGCAACTGCAGGTCGATTATTATTTCGATAAGCTGCTGGCCGATTACCCTTCAAATTACATTGGGTACACCGGTAAGGCCCTCCCCGATGCGGCTTTGATAACCGCCCGGCTGCGCAGGCATCTTCCCGACCTGAACGACCCTGCCCTGCTTAACGAAGTAATGCTGAGAACCTATGTGCATTCTTTTTTTACTTATGAGTTGACGGATGAGTTGGATAAACCCACCTACCGTAACCTGGATAACCAGTCGCTGGTGGCGGTCTTTAACCTGATCAGCCGGCAGATCACCAACAAAAAATGCCGTGACTTTTGGCAATACGATTATTTGTACGACGGCATCACCAATAACGGCATAAAAAACATTGGTGTCATCTACCAGGCATTTAACAAAACCTGCAGCGATACGGCTTACCTGCATCGGGTAAACGGACTTTATAAGTACGAGTACAAACGCAGGCAAGGGCATCTCATTAAAACTTATAAGATAGCTGGGGCTTATAAACTGGACATTCATTTGTTTTTACCGGACAGTGCTGCAAAGGGCGGCAAAAAGCCGTTAATGGTGTTTTTCCATGCCGGCGACTGGAAGGAAGGCAAACCAGACTGGTATTTTGACGATTGCAAGGCCTGGACCCGCAAAGGCTGGGTAGCCTGCGCCGTTGAATACCGCACGTTTTCGCGCGAGGGCACTTTACCCTTCGAGGCGGTGGTTGACGCCCGCTCAGCCATCCGCTGGCTGCGCCAGCATGCGCAAGAATACAATATCGATACCGGCCGCATTGTAGCCAATGGCTATGATGCCGGCGGGCAACTGGCGCTGGCCTGCGCCATGGCCGGCAAATACAACGAAAAAACCGATGACCAGCACTTTAGCCCCGCACCTAACCTGATCATGGTAACATCCGGGATATTTGACGTTACCGATACGAACAACGCCTGGATAAAAAGGTATTTGAAGGATAAAAACGCGCTCAGGGATATTTCGCCGATTTACCTGGTTAGGAAAGGGCTTCCGCCGATGCTCATCATTCATGGCCGGAAGGACGCCGAATCCGACTATGCCATCGCCAGGCATTTTGCCACATTAGTGAAAGATGCTGGTAACCCGGTTTCATTTCACCCCGTTGATGATGCAACACATCTTTTGTGGCTGGATAGCAAGTCCTCCGGCGAAATGGAAAAAGTGCAGGGGGATTTTTTGAGGAAATGGGGCTATGACCGCTGATTAAACTGATTAATAGATTTCGCTGATAAAAATCAGCGTCATCACCAAAATCTGCCCTGCTTGGTTTTTTTTATGGTCTCAGTAATAATTTCTAATTTTAAGGTGACCAACAAATTCAACCTATCCCCAAATTCAATAAAAACGGAAACTTTAACTGCTTCAAATGAACAATTATGCATATTCCATTAGAACTCGTTTTCGGAGTACATGAGTCAAGAGTGAAAACAGAAACCATGCACGAGACTTGCCCCAAATGCCGCGCCGTGTCCAGGCTCAGCATGATGATATTTTTTCGCTACCGGCATTTCCTGTTTGCACCAATTAAAGTATTGTGAAAACGGGGTCTTGTCGCTTGTGACAATTGCCGTCTAGTATTCGACGCACAGCAAATGCCCTCAAATTTCCGTATAATTTATGAGCACGCGCTTTCAAAGTCCCGGATACCTATTTGGTTTTTCAGTGGTCCGATAATACTTGTCCTGATACCCACATTAATAGTGTTTGCCGGCCTCTATCAAAACCATCAATTTGCCCAATACCTCAACGCTCCCAAAAAAGGTGATATCTATGAAGTGAGTACCAGGGAAGAAAGGCATACACTATACAAAATAAAAAACGTGCGCGGCGATACGGTTTACTTTACGCCGAGCCGGTATCAAACTGAAAATGAGGCAGGCGTTTACGACTTGTACAGCAAAGATTTCGATTCACTTACCACCTATGCGATTTCGAAAAAGGAACTTGTAAAAATGTACAAAGAGAATAAATTATCGGACATATCGAGATGATCGTTGTTAAGCATGTCCGGCGATCTAACAATTAACCGATATTTAATCGAAATGGAGAATCATAGATAAAACAATTCCTTATTTTAGTTGCATTATTCAAAACCCATCCCTACCCTCAATTAAAAAATGATAGTTTACGGCCGACGCGCTACGGCGCTAACAACCCAGGTGCTTTTTGAGCCGTGCCCCAATTGCCGCGCCACCAATAGTATCCATATAACGGTTTACCAGCGGTACGCGCACATCTTTTGGATACCGATGTTCCCGCTGAACAAAACCGGGACTTCGGTTTGCAGCAACTGCCGCCAGGTTTTGAAGCTTGGCGATATGCCTCCCGGCCTTCGGCTTGCGTACGACAATATCAAATCGCACACCAAAATACCTGTATGGCATTTTTCGGGCTTGGGTTTGATCGCTGCAGTTTTTATTGTGATTGCAATATCGGACAAAAACAAAGCCGAAAAAATCAGCAAACTGGTGTTGAACCCAAAGGCAGGTGATATTTTTGAACTGAAGATTAAGGACACCGTGTATACTTTGTACAAGATCAAAAAGGTTGAAAAGGACACTGTATTTTTTATCGCGAATAAATACCAAACCAACGATGAAACCGGGTTGAGCAACCTGTTCCTGAAAGATTTTGATGACAGCGTTAGTTACGGTTTTCCAAAGATCGCGCTGGTTGAAATGAACAGGAAGGGCGATATAATTGATATTGACAGACATTGATGGTCTGAACCGCTGATTAAACTGATTAATAGATTTCGCTGATAAAAATCAGCGTCATCACCAAAATCTGTGAAAATCAGCGGTCACACGTTCCCCCACCCCATCGCCAGCACATCGGCAATATGGTAGGTTTTTAGCGGCAGGTTATTGGCATCGATATAGCCCTGCAGGTGCATCAGGCAGGAGGCATCGGTTGAGATGATATAATCCGCATCGGCGGCGATGGCGTTGTCCACCTTTTGCTGGGCCATAGCGGTGGAAATAGCGTCGAACTTTACGGCAAATGTGCCGCCGAAGCCGCAGCAGGTTTCATTGTCTTTCAGGTCCATCAGCTCCAGGCCGTGCACTTTTGAAAGCAGCTGACGGGGCTCTTCTTTTATCTTGCATTCGCGCAGGGCGGCGCAGCTATCGTGGTAAACCGCTTTGCCGTCCAGCTCCGCGCCGAAATAATCGAATTGGAGGATATTGACCAGGAAGTCCGACAACTCATAAATATTGCCCTGTATGGCCCGGCATTTGTTGTGCGACGCCGTATTGGTAAACAAGTCGTTATAATAATTTTTTACCATGCCGGTACAACTGGCCGATGGGCTTACGATGAAGCCATCTGCCGGAAAATCGTTTAAAAACTTACTCCCCACCGCTTTTGCGTCGTCCCAAAAACCGGCGTTAAACGCCGGCTGCCCGCAGCAGGTTTGCGCCGGGTTATAGCTTACGGTGCAGCCCGCCTTCTCCAGCACCTTTATGGTATTAAAAGCAGTTTCGGGAAATAACTGGTCGATAAAACAGGGAATAAAGAGCTCAACATTCATCAGCGGCGAATTTCAGAAAAAGTTGTGAGTAATTGTGAATAAACACGAATTTTCAGGAATTAGTGCGAATTATACGAATTGAGAAGATGGAGACGCTGCTGGAGCTTAATTGCGTGGACTTAATTGGGGGGTGCGAAGCCACAGTAACCTAAAACTGATTAGAACGCTATCTTTATAATCTCAAGTAGATAAATTGACAAAAAAAATTATTGATGCCTGGAAAGGCAGGATCATCATCTCGGATCATTTTTCAATTTCAAGAGTTATTATGCCTGAAGACTTATTTAATTATTTTGGCAGGGAAAATGTAGAAATAAACGATGTGAAAAATGGCTATGTCCACTACACCATTCGTGATATTCCGATAGATGGCACAATTTTTAGTTTTATACTCTTCTTTGGTTTTGGAAAGCTTGACATGGTTTCGTTTGGGTTTGATTATTCGGCGGATGATACCTGGGAAAACTGGTCGGAGGAAAAAGAGCTGAACAGAGCAGCCAAATATGAAAAGTGGCTAACGATGCAAGTTGGGCGCGACAGAGATTTTTACTGGGGTAATATCTGGGCGGCATTTGACGCCAAAAGTGGTTGGAGTAGTTTGGGGTTAAGGTTCGCTCAAAAACTTAAGCCCTGGTACTTAAGATGGTTGTACTAACCACTTAGTTAACATATAAATCGGCAGCGTGGCTTGCTATCCAGGCGGGGTCTATAGAATAGGTCCCCGCTATGTACGCTTTTATCTGACGCGTGACGCGGGGTTCCCTTCAGGATCCTGCGGGTACTTTAAGGTGAAGTATTGTTTACTGCTAATTTGATTTATAGTGAACTTTTGTTTACCTTTGGTACATAATGTAAACAATTGAAATCGTCGGAGCTTTTTAAAAAAGTAAAACAGGCCGGATGGTATGAAATAAGCCAGGAAGGCAGTCACATTAAAATGAAACACCCGACGAAAGAGGGCATTTTAATTTTTCCATACCACGGAGCCAATGAAGTTGGAAAAGGCATGGAGAAAGCGATCAGGAAACAAGCAGGAATATAAAATCTATCGAAATGAAAAATATCCAGTTTACGGTTGAGAAGACAAGCGATGGTTTTAGCGCCTATCGGGAAGAGCATGGAAATAATCTCATTGCGACGATGGGGACTGATCTAAAGGAATTAAAATCAAATATCGTAGAGGCGTATAACCTGTATCAAAGTGAAAACCCTAAAAATCAAATAAATGAAGGACAACTCTCCCTGCAGTTTGATTTGCCTTCGTTTTTCGAATTCTACAACGAGATAAATGCCTCTGCGTTAGGTAAACGCATCGGTATGCATAAAAGCCTGATCAGCGAATATGCCAACGGTAAACGGAAGCCATCGGACAAACAGGTAAAAAAGATTCTTACGGGCATAAAGGAATTAGGCAAGGAACTCACAGAATTGGATATTGTATAATATTAAGTTTTGTGGAGATAGAATAAGGTGAAATAACATAACACCCCAATATAAATTTGACAAAGGATAGCCCGTCTATGAAAACAATGTCCGCCAGCGACTTTAAGAAGAATTTTTCGGCACTGATTAAACGAATGACGACCGGTGAAACAATTGCGGTAACTGATGACAAAACAAAATCGATTGTCGGCTATTTCACTTTTGAATTATCAACCAGGCCCCAAATTAAATTAGGCATTTTAGAAGGGAAAGAAAAATTCACTTTCAGCCCGGATTGGGAGATGAATGAAGAAGAGTTTTTGGGGTTGGACGATGAAAAGAATTGAGCGATTTTCCCTGTAGAGTCGCAATATTTTGCGTCTTTGACCGAAATGTTTGACTGAACAATTTGCATCATTTCTTGTCCGGCCAACACATACCGGTTTCTGCTTCTAATTTTCAACAAACGGGGTTCGAGACGCAAAATATTGCGTCTCTACAGCAAATTCAATGAAACTTCACCACCTCAAAATCAGCGGCTGTAACGCTGCCGAGCTGCTGCAATTCATCATTATTCCATCTTGAATCGGGTGCGCCGCTGATATACATATTGCTGCCGATATCGGCCAGGATAAGGCCATATTTTTTCATGGCGGTAAGGATGACCCGCAAATGCGGCGGGTAGGTACTGATATTAAAACTGGCTTTGAGCCTGATCTTTGCGCCGAAAGGCAGCGAATATTGTCCGCCGGAACTGCTGACGCTATGCCGTGCCGGGGAAATATAAGCTGGCGCCACATTGCCCGAACTGAGCGTGAAACGGATGGGATGTTTGATAACCCCGGCCAATATTTCGTCATAACGCACCAGGCCGGGGAAAATGGGCAGGCCGGCCGCATCGGCGGAGGTCCACCCTGCCGGGCGCAGCGCGTCGGACCTTAAATTAAAAATAGCGCCGCTGGAGGCTTGCCATTTACCGCTGTTGAGGCTGGCGTTGTACAATTCGTATAGTATTTTATTGTCCTTATTGATGACGATGACATGCGAATCGCCCTGGCCGTTGCCTTCTATGGGTGCATTTAAGGGGATTGGGTATGGGCCGGGATCGCTTTCGCTGCCATAGTTACCGTCGTATGCGTTGGCCCTGAAGGTGACTTTTACTTTCGGCTGGCTCCCGCAAACCACGTCGAAAGGTATACCGATGGGCGCGCCATCCCACAAACCGCTTCCGAAATCAGCTTTCAGGTGCGATGTGCCTAATAGTGCGATGATCTGGTTGCTGTAGGGGTCGACCTGCGCCGCGGAAATATCCTGGTTCCATGAATTATCTGCGGGAAAAAGCTGCACGGTGTCCACATCAGATAGTTTGACATTGCAAACGTTGCCTGCGGCGTTATTTCCGGACGTATCCGGCTTTGTCCCGGGAGGCATATTGCCGCTGTCTTTTTTGGAGCAGCCGGCCAGCACGAATAGCAAAACAGGGATGATGTAAAAATTGTTTTTCATAGGTTATTTGGGGCAGAATGTTTGAGTTGAACGCGTTTTGCGGCGAAAAATTGCTTGGAAAACCGTTCACCGGGTGAACAAAAATAAACGGTTTTTGGTGTCGCGTGAAGAAAAACGGTGTCGTTTTGAAGCGCAATGTGGGGCGTTTGTATATTGTCTACTGGTGAATTGAATCTTGTTCGCGGGTAGATCGGGGACGGATATAATGGCGGTAATGAACGCGCTCTGTCGACTCACCCGGTCATCGCTGCGCTCGACCACCCTCTCTGCAGCAAGCGGCAAAGAGGGTAACGGCACTATTTTTTGTCTTTCAGACAGTGAAGGGCTTAAACCGCCGGGTTCAGTCTTTTTGACCGGGGCTTTTAATATCAAATTGATGGCAACTCCGTAAACAATATCCCCGTAATTATGTATAATTGAGTAAGATACATAGCCATGAAAAAATCGACATTGATGCTGCCGTTTATTTTAGCCGCAGCTGTAATTGTTATTGTGATCAGCTGTAAAACCCGCTTCGCCACTACCAATTCTGATTTTAAGGCCGAACTTTCCCACAGAGAAGTTGAACGCGGGCGTGTGTTGGTTTACAGTATTTGTGCCGGTTGCCATTACAACCAAAAGGCCGAAAAGTTTATCGGCAACCGCATCGAGGATGTGCCGGGTATTGCGGGCAAGGTGTACTCGGCTAACCTTACGCACTCCAAAACCAATGGCGTAACCATAAGATATACCGATGGGCAGCTTAAATACCTGTTAAAAACAGGTGTGGCTTATGACGGCCGGTTTATCGGCTACATGCTGCGGCCGAACATGGCGGAAAGCGACCTGAACGCGATCGTCGCCTTCCTGCGCTCGGACGACCCGGCCCTGGCGTCGTCGGATATTACCGTCGGCCCTACACATTATAACCTGTTTGGGAAAATGTATATGAATATGCATGCAAAACCGTTGCCGTACAACACGACCGCTAACCCGCCGGGCGAAAATGAGCCGGTTGCGCTGGGCCGCTACCTGGTTGATAACCTGGGCTGCTTTCACTGCCACTCCAAAAGCCTTACCTCGCTCAACTATTTGTATCCTGAGCAATCTCCAGGTTATTTAGCCGGCGGAACAAGGCTAAAGGGCGCCAACGGCGGCGAAATAACCGCCCCAAATATCACTCCCGATAAAAATACCGGCATCGGCGAATACACCCGCGAGCAATTTATAAAAGCAGTAAAGGATGGCGAAGGCCCGCAGATGAAACTGGCGCCGCCGATGCCAAAATTTACGCTATTGAGCAATGCTGAGGTAAGCGCCATTTATGCCTATTTGCAAACCATACCCCCGGCCAACCATAAGATAGATTGAAGCAAATTAAGCTGAAATAAGGGTGTAAAATAATCGCGGGATTATCCACCCAATGTGTCAACTTTTTTCAGGGATAAATATTTATTGGGGTTCATCAGCGTTCATGCGTGAACGCCAAAAGGTCAAAAACAGTTAAAGTAATTGTTTGCAAAAAAATCATAATTTGTTCATTAAGAATATTTTATTTGCGTTTACTTAAAGTGACCAAAGTGTTCATGGTGTTCACCGATGAACACCTTCATTTTAAGTAAATTTACTTCTGCAGCAGCGCCCATTTCGGCACAAAACCGATGCTGTTATCATAAAACACCCTGTAATAGGTGCTGCCCCTCTCCAGCACAAACACGCGGGAGTTAGCAGGAATGTCAGCAATAACGCTGGAATTAAAACGATCATGCTGGCGTAAAGGCACAATGCCGGTTACATTGGGATGGACGTAAGTGGTATAGAGATAGTCGCTGTGCGCCTGGTTGCTGTCGGGCCTGGTCTTGGCCATCATTGGTCGAAGCGGCTCGGGTTTTACGGTATGCGGCGGAGAAAGTGGTTCAGGCTTAATAGTCATTGGCTTCATAATATCCGGCTTTACAACGGCAATTTTGGCCGTATCGAAGGACTTTACCTCCGTTTTGGCCGCTATTAAATTTTTAGCCTGGTGTTTATGCCTGTGTTTTTTATGTACCGGTTGTGGCGCAGCGGCAGTTCCGGTGTAAACCGGCAGTTTTTTCCGCTCCGGCCCGGTAAATGATCGGAACAAATAAATGCCGATAATAATTGCCAATGCAATCAACGTTAGCGAAAGGCCAACACCCGGCCCCCGTCTGCGCACCTTCCCGGATTTTGCTGACGAAGGCTGGCTGCGCGGCCTGTCGGTTGTGTTGTTGTACGACCGGGCCGAAGTTCCTTGCTGCCTGAATTCTTCTGCAGGTTTTGCGGATTTGAATTTGGCCAGCTGTTCGTCGTAAATACGCCTTTTTTGCGGGTCGCGCAGGGTTTCAAAGGCCTCTTTGATATCGCGGAAGCGCCTTTCAAAATACTCATCACCCTGGTTAAGATCGGGATGGAGTTTTTTCGATAATTTCCGGTATGCCGCCTTAATCTCATCCAAGCTGCAATTTGGATAAAGCCCCAGAATGTAGTAAAAATCCTTCATAGCCAATTAGCCGCAGTACACCTTTGGTTGGTTTGATTGTTTTTTTGCAGATTGGTTTAATGATGATGTGCGGATGCGCAAATATGCAGATGTGCGGATCTACAGATATGTGGTAAGTTGTGAGTTGGTGAATGTTGAGATTTATGAATAGTTTGATTTCAAGAACGCTATCTCCCGCCTATTTTTTCATTTGCACATCTGCATATTCGCACATCCGCACTTTTATAGGTCTTTCACATAATCTAAAAACAGGTACAAGGCCTTCTTTTTATCCTCTGTGAGCTCAAAATCGAGTTTGTGCATCAGGTAGTCATCCAGGTCGAAGTCGGGCCGTGAAGGCAGTTCTGTCAGCAGTTCCCTGCGGTGGTCAAGCCCATATTTCAAAGCCTGGTTAAATTCGATCATAAATTCAACAGGAAGCGGTTTGTTAGCTATCCATGCTGCAAAAACAAACGGCAGGCCGGTAAACTTTTTCCATTCGGTGCCCAGGTCATACACGAAGGGATATTTATCGCTTTTTCCAAAAGTACGGTCGCCAATCTGAACATAGGCTGTTTTTGGATCAGCCGACTCCGCATAATCCACCGCCTTTTCCACAAAAGTCAACTGATCTGCCTTCCAGAAATGCTTTACTAAAACCCTTGCCAGGTTGTTTGAAGTACGGGATTGCGGATCAAGCTGCAAAACTTTTGCTTCGCGGATATCGCAATTGCTAAATACAAAAACGGAGTTTACAGCGCCAACGGAGCCAATACAGTAATCGGAAACAATCTCCCAATTGGGCAAATTAAGCGTTGCAGCCACGGGCATCAGGCCAATATCCACCACATCATCGATGAGTTTTTGCGCGCAATCTGTTGGATTGTCCAGGCTTAGCTCTATTTTCCGCGGCATGCCGGAATGCTGAAGGCCATAAATAAAAGGTTTGGTATTGGTATAGCTTACAGCTGAAATTCTGATCTTATTCACAAGAAATGTTAAATGTTTTTCAAATGATCGGCATTATTAAAATCGATGATATCGTATTTTTTGCCGTCGTATGCAATTTTGTACAAAACAAGGTTCTGATGCGGGAAGGAATCCATTTCGGTTAATGGTTTGTTGGTGAGTTGGCACAAAAGCAGGCGTAAAGCGCGCCCATGCATGCAAATAAGCACTGTTTTTTCTTCGGGGTGACTCATGATCACCTTCATCGCTTCCTGTTGGCGCGCTTTTACCTCGTTAGGGCTTTCACCACCTTCAAATTTGGAATCCAGCTTACCGGCGGTCCAATCCCGCATTATTTGGAGGAACTCAATTCTATTTTCCGGTGTCGCGGGCTGCCCCTCATGTATACCCCACCCCAGCTCATCCAGGCCCGCCAATTTTTCGTAAGGAATGCCCAGGTCGATAAAACGCTGGATGCTTTGCTGCGTGCGTTTTAGTTTAGAGATGTATATTTTATCGAAAGGAATTTCTTTGTAAGCATTGAAAAATGCAAGTGCCTGCCGGCGGCCCTCGTCATTCAGGTCGGTATCCATACCCCGCCCCTGGATAATTCCCCGTTTGTTCAGATCGGTTTGCCCGTGGCGGACGATGTATAGTATTTTGTTCATTGGTTCATTGGTTCATTAGTTCATTGGTGGTTGGCGGCTTAGCCGTTCTGCTGATGCGCTGTTTATTACTAATA
Organism: Mucilaginibacter sp.; assembly: GCA_035656115.1. Classification (GTDB taxonomy): domain Bacteria; phylum Bacteroidota; class Bacteroidia; order Sphingobacteriales; family Sphingobacteriaceae; genus Mucilaginibacter. The sequence continues at coordinate 4,221 of DASRTD010000250.1, read as the reverse complement.
AACTAATGAACCAGTGAACCAATGAACTAATTAATCACCGGCAGCTTGTAAAATTGCGGTTTGGCCTCTTCGGGGAATTCAAAATGGGTAAAATCCGTTACCACATTGTACAATGTATCCCGCTCGATCGGCTCACGGCCGACGTGTTTTATTAATTCGACCAATTGTTTGGTGCTCATCCCCGGGTGTTGCTCCTCGGCGCCTGCCATCGAGTAAATTTTGGTGGTATCGTCCAACGTACCGTCAATATCATCCACACCAAAATTCAACGACAATTGTGCAGTGGTACGGCTGATCATCGCCCAATAGGCCTTTATGTGGTCGAAATTATCGAGGTAGATACGCGATACCGCATAATTCTTCAAATCCTCTATTACTGAAACTTCGGATATGTGCGACATCTGGTTATCCTTATTGCGGAATTTCAGCGGGATAAACGTTTGGAACCCACCGGTTTTATCCTGTAATTCCCGCAGCCTTTCCATATGGTCTATCCTATGTTTATATTCCTCAATGTGGCCGTATAACATCGTCGCATTGGAACGGCCGCCCAGTTTGTGCCACTCTTCGTGGATGGCCAGCCACTGGTCGGCGGTGCATTTATCCTTTGCGATTTGATCACGTATTTCAGGGTGAAAAATCTCCGCGCCGCCGCCCGGTATCGACCCCAAACCTGCGTCCATCATCATTTTCATGCCGGTGGCGTAATCTATTTTAGCCTTCTTAAAAATGTAATGATATTCAACCGGCGTAAGTGCTTTTATGTGCAATTCGGGCCGGTGGGCCCTGATCTTACTAAACAGTTCACTATAAAAAGGCACATCGTACTGGGGTAGTACGCCGCCCACGATATGAACTTCAGTAACCGGCTCGCCATCGTATTTTTTTACCATGTCGAACATATCTTCCATGGTATACTCCCACCCTTCCGAACGCTGCTTGATCAGCCTGGAATAGGAGCAAAATTTGCAGTCATAAACACAAAGGTTAGTTGGCTCGATATGGAAATTACGGTTAAAATAAGTTTTGTTGCCATGGCGTTTTTCGCGGATATAATTGGCCAAAACACCCAGGTATCCTAATTCGCCCTTTTCAAACAGCGTAACGCCTTCATCAAAAGTGATGCGTTCGCTGCGGAGCACTTTCGCGGCAATATGTTTTAAGTCGGCAGGTAAATGCGGATCCTGAAGCAGGGTTTGTAAATTTTCTTCGGCTTCCATCAATATCGATTTCGGCAAAAATAGGAAATGTTAATGTAATGACGGTGTAAGTTTTGTGATTGCATTATGTTTGCAAAAATTACATTTCATGAAAATCGAGACCATTGCCATTCACGCAGGCAACCAAACTGATGAAAAAACAGGTGCGGTAATACAGCCCATTGTACTTTCCACCACTTTTGAGCGGGCTGAAGACGGCTCCTTCCCTTCCGGATATAGTTATAGCCGCTCGGCCAATCCCAATCGCACGATGCTGGAAAAAGTGCTGGCACAACTGGAAGGCGGCGTAGATGCAGCATCATTCGCCACCGGCAACGCGGCCGGAATGGCCGTTTTTCAATCCCTAAAACCCGGTACGCATATTATCGCTACGGAGGATATGTATCACGGGCTGCGCAACCAGATCAAGAACCTGTTTATTGGTATTTTGGAGTTCGATTTTATTGATGTAAATGACCGGGAGGAACTTAAACGGCACATAAAACCCAATACCGGATTAATATGGATCGAAACGCCGTCGAATCCCTTATTAAAAATCACCGATATTAGGAAAACCATCGCTACGGCCCGTCAGCACAACATAAAAGTTGCCTGCGATAATACCTTTGCTACGCCGGTTTGCCAGCAGCCACTCAGCCTGGGCGCCGACCTGGTAATGCACTCGGCCACCAAATATTTCGGCGGTCACAGCGACCTTACCGGTGGCGCCCTAATTACCCCGGTAAAAGACGAGTGGTGGACAAAAATACGGCAAGTACAGGAAATGGGCGGCGCGGTGCCCTCGCCATTGGATTGTTATTTGCTGGCGCGAAGTATAAAAACGCTGCCCTACCGCATGCGCGGGCACATGCACAATGCGCAGTTATTTGCTGAGTTTTTAGTAAATCATCCGAAAGTGGAGGGCGTAATGTACCCTGGCCTGCCAACTCACCCTCAACACGAGGTGGCCAAAAGCCAGATGAATGGCTTTGGAGGCATGCTCTCTTTTACGCTAAAGGATGGCCCCGAAGAAGCTGCCCGCGTGATCAACCGGCTTAAAATATTTACCCGGGCAACCAGCCTGGGGGGTGTTGAAAGTTTGATAGAGCATAGGGCATCTGTTGAAGGTCCCGATACCAAAACGCCGCATAACCTGTTGAGGGTATCTGTTGGATTGGAGCATATCGATGATTTGATCGCCGATATGACCCAAGCACTGGCGTAATAACTTATTTTACAATTGCCTTAACCTGTTCATAGGAGGTTTTGGCTATTTCCGGCCACTTATCCGCATAGGTTAAAGATAGCTGCACCCAGCCGCCCATTGGTCTGCTTCCCATCGGGTCGAACAATTTGGCGCCGTCGAGGCTCAGCGCATCTTTTAGAGGCTCGCCGTCAAGTTTAAACACCATGTCTTCTTTATAAAACATAGCCGAGGCTTTGCCGTTCGGGGCTTTGATACAAAGCGCACCAAACATTTTTGATTCTTTCGCCTCGGGCAATCCGGCGGCTACCTGGTGAAATAATTCTTCTGCTTTGGTCATTGGGTTTTTTAAACGAAAATAACCTTTTCACCTTAATTCTCTCAAAATGAACAATAAGCTAAAAATATTTCATTGCCTCTTTACCTAGCGCCCGGCGCAAAATGCCGATCTGGCCAATAGTATAAGCCTGGTGATGGTTAATAAACGTCCAAAGGCCCTCCAGCGTTGCAAAAGCAGGCATGGGGAATTCGATTGGCGTATCCAACGCTTCCTGTGAAATTTCTTCGAGACCTTCCCGTATTGGCCCGGCATATTTGTTCCACTCAGCTTTGATTTCTTCCAGTGTCGGTACAGGTATTTCCGGTCCGGGAGGTTGCGCCAGTTGAGTGTTATAATGATCAAGCCAGGCAATATTCAAGTCAACGCCGCCCATTCGTGCCAGGCCGCCCTGTCCCCAAACCAAATGACCGGCAAGCCATTTTACGTGGTTTATAGAAGGAACAAGTCGGATAGTTGATTCATCTTCGCTGATATCCACCAAAACATTATTAAACAACAAGGTGTGCAGATCGTATTGATCCAATAATCTCTTTTTTGCTGACATAGATTGTTAAATTAGGTGAAAGGTAAAAGGCGAAAGGTAAAAGGTAGGATTGTGGGGAGAATGAATACCGCATCAACCTTTCGCCTTTTACCCTTCACCTTCTTCCTAACGGTATTGCATAGCCTCTTTGCCCAGGCCTCTTCTCAAAATACCGATCTGCCCGATGGTGTACGCCTGGTGGTGATTGATAAACGCCCATAATCCGCCAAGTGTAGTATCAAACGGCGTAACGGGGTGCTGAAAAGGTACTTCGCTGTTTAATGCCTCTTCGGGCAGGTTTTCCAGGCCAACCCTGATCTTCGGCCCCATTTCGTTCCATTTGTCTTTGATCTGCTGGAGGGTTGGCAATTCACTTGCCGGTGCAGCAAGGTCTTGCGGGGTGGCGCCTTGTTTGGTGTGAAAATGATCGCGCCATGAAAACTCTTCCGGCACGCCGCCTATGTTCGCTAAATTGAGCTGCGCCCAGGCCAGGTGACCTGCCAGCCACTTTACACTATTCATCGGGTCGGCAATGCACTTGTTCGATTCTTCGTCGCTGATGTCGGCGATAACGTTGTTGTACAGCACATTATGCAAATCATATTGCGCCAGGAGTTGTTTTTTTGATGACATGACCTTATTTATTGGTTGCTCAAATCTATGGTTAAATAATAGCATTTATTGGGTGTAAATACGCCAACTTAATGGGTTATTTACGACACTTTTTTGAGGTGAAAGCTAAAAGGTGAAAGGCGAAAGGTTGATGCGTTATTCGTTCTCCTGCCCTACCTTTTACCTTTCGCCTTTAACCTTTTACCTCAAAAAGGAAATATTATTTGGAAACCTCAACCCTATCCGTTTATATTTGCAACAATATTTGGTAGCAATACCAATCGATCATTACCTCTCATACAGGTTTTGATTTATAAAGAAGCGGCGAGAGATCAGGCTCAAT
>DASRTD010000249.1:0-31612 GCA_035656115.1 Mucilaginibacter sp. | reverse complement strand
CAGATAAGACAACGATTTTAGAACGGCAGGAAGCAGTGAAAGAGATTGCAGCCAAAAATGACTGGAAACTGGAATTCCAGGCCTACCTGGTATTTTGCTTAAAACAAAACCGCGAACAGGTAAAAAACCTGCTGGGCTATTTAAAAATTCCGGTTGAGCTGGAAGATGCCAAATGGCTTAGGCTTTATATGCAGGTTGCGCCATGGTTGCTGTTGGGGTTGATCGTTGCCAGTATTTTTTACATGCCGGCGCGATACGTGGTACCGCTCCTTGGGTTAGCCAACTACCGCCTGGTGTCATCCAAATCGGAAAGCATAAAAAAAGCCGACCTGATTGCAGGTAAAATAGGAGAGACCCTGGTCCATTTTTCGTCGGCATTTAAAATTATCGAGGAAGAAAACTGGCAGTCCATTTATAACCAGGGACTGCATTCCAAAATCAGACCGGGCGGGGGGGAAAGTATTTCTGCCAAAATTGAACAGCTGTCCCGGCTCATAGATAAGCTTAATTACCGGCTAAACTTGCTGGTTGGCTTTGTGTTGAACGTTTTCCTGCTTTGGGATATCAGGCAGATCATGGCTATCGAAGAATGGAAAAAGAGCAATCATCAAAACTTTGATATTGCTTTTGACGCGCTTGCTGAATTTGAAGCCATGGTAAGCCTTGCATCGCTGGCAGTAAATTACCCCGGCTGGTGCATGCCGGAGGTCGTTGACGATTCATCTTACACGTTAAATGCACAAGGACTGGGGCATCCGCTGATAAATCGAAATAAGCGCGTCGAAAATAACTTTACGCTGGATGATGCCTTTAAGATCGATATCATCACCGGCTCAAATATGGCCGGTAAAAGCACTTTTTTGCGTACCATTGGCATCAACACGGTGCTGGCGCTTTGCGGGGCTCCGGCATGCGCTGTGGATATGAAAGTATCGGTGATGACTATTCTTTCTTACATGCGCATCAAGGATTCGCTGAATGAAAGCACGTCTACCTTTAAAGCCGAGATCGACAGGCTGCAAATGCTGTTGAAGGCTGTCGACGGGCACGAAAAAATTTATTTTTTGATAGATGAAATGCTTCGCGGAACTAATTCCGCAGATAAATATCTTGGCTCAAAGGCGGTGATTGAAAGGCTGATTGAAAGGAAAGCAGTAGGGATTGTAGCCACCCACGACCTGCAGATCGCAGAACTGGAAAAACAATACCCGGATTATATCCGCAATTTTTATTTCGATATCCAGGTAAAAAATGGAGAGATGCTGTTTGACTACAAAATAAAAGGCGGCGAGTGCAAAACGTTCAATGCGTCACTGTTATTGGAACAGATCGGTATTCACGTTAATGAAGCCGTCGAACTAAAAAGCAAGAGCCGGAATTGATCACGCTATCCCGGCTCTTGCTTTTAGTCTTGTTTCTTGACTCAAGACGCTTGGTACCTGCTTCTTCTTAACGACCGCCACCGCCGGCGCCGCCTATGCCCTGGTCGCCTTGCTTTTCTTCATCTGTATCGCCCTTCTTTTGCTGCGGGTTAGCGAACTTCAGCTTACCGAAGCTGTAGCTAAACGTCAAACCCACTGAGCGGAATGGGAACCCAAATTTGCTGCTTTGAACAAAACCCGGGCTCGATGCATACGAGTTGAAGTATTTATATTTCTCGAATGGCTCCAGGGTGTTGATACCGATTGAAGCCTTTTTCTTCATGATCTGCTTCCTTACGCCTACACCAAATATGCTGAACGAAGGACTCGATCCCTGCAAAGTATAACGTGCAGAATTTTCTACTGCAAACATTTCCGCGATCCAGCCGGTGTCGAAATTAACCGAGGCGCTGAGGAAGATATTGTATTGAACCTTTGTTGCGGTGTTGGTAAAATAAAATGCATACTGCGGGTATGGAGTCGGGTTGTAGGTATACACGTTAATATTGGTGCGCAGCGTCAGCACTTTTATTGGGTTGACCGAAGTGAAAAAGTTAAAACCGAACGAATTATTTATGTCCGCATTATGGAATTGCGTTAAAGTGCCCACAAGCTGCTTGATCGTCCCTCCGATGGTATCAGCCACCGTGATTGGTGTAGCAATGCTTTCAATCACGCTATTGATATGACGGTAGTATATTGAAGCATTTACAAGGGATGATTTTATAAAGGTGTTGTAATTCAGTTCTACGCTTTGTGAAACTTCAGGAGATAAGTTAACATTACCTTCCGATTGCGCAAGGGTATTTGACTTATTCAGGTAGGGGTTCAAAAACTGGTAGCTTGGTCGTGTAATACGCTTGCTATAGCTTAATTTAAGCGTTTGCGTTGCTGATAATTGTTTTTGTATGGTTAAGCTCGGTATAAATATCTGGTAACTACTGCTGAAAGGCATCAGGTCCTGTTCTCCTGCACTTGACGGAAAACCGGCAATATCCGTATTCTCAAACCTTCCGCCGGCAAGTATCGACCAGCTCTTTGGCAGTGTAAAGGTTAACACGGTATAGGCCGCGGTAACTTCCTGGTGATAATCATAAACGCTTGAATTCAGCGGGTCATAAACAAAATCATTACCCGACGGGTCGAAAACCTGGTTGTCGGCACTCAGCCTCCTGATAACCTCTTTTCCGCCCGCTTCAACCTTTAACACCTTGCTCACCGGGTTTGTATAGTCGACCTGTAGTGTGTACTCATTATTTGTACCGTTAATATTTTCCTGGGTATTGGGTTCAGCCTGTGGTGTAAAGCGGTTGGTGAAATCAGTAACGATATCACTTTGGCTCCACTCGCCCGAAAAAACGATGTTATGTCCGTCTTTTTTGAACTTGTGCGTATAATCCATCGTCCAGTCAAATCCGCCGAACGAGTTGTGGCTATAGCCGTTTGATACAAACGAGTAGGTGGAGTCAGGGTTGGTTTGGAAATTCGCATTGGTATGTTCGGTCGTATTATTGGAAGTCACATTAAAGCCGCCTTTTGTATAACGGAAAGTTGATGTGATATCATTAAACGCGTTAAACGAGTAAGTAGCGGTTGCCGAACTGATACTTGCGTACCGCTTTACAAGGCTTGTACCGGCAGCGCTTTGTGAGACGGTGTCGGTCCTGCCGGTGAATTCCTGGTTGAAATCGCTAATGGACGTTTGCGGCCAGGTAAGGTTACCGCCTGCGTTAATAGATAAGCTAAACCTGTTTTTATTATAATTGAGGTTAAAGTTGCCGTTGTTTTGACGTGTACCGAAACCGCCGCTAACCGATCCGCTTATCCCTGAAATATTGGATGATTTGGTAATAATGTTGATGATACCTGCCGAACCTTCTGCATCATATTTAGCAGATGGCGACGTGATCACCTCTATAGTTTTGATCTGGTCGGCGGGAATGGTTTTCAATACGTCCGAAAGGCTTGCCGCAGTGGCGCCCGAAGGTTTACCGTTGATCAAAACCTTTACGTTTTGATCGCCACGGATGGCCACATTGCCGTTGAGATCGACCGATACCATCGGGACTTTTTGAAGTACGTCGCTCGCGTTGCCGCCCGCCGAAGTAAGGTCTTTTTCAGCGTTGTAGACGATCTTGTCGATATGATTTTCTATAAGCGCCGCCTGGCCGGTAACCTGCACCTCTTTTAATGTTTTAGCTCCGGGAGGAACGATGATCGCTCCTACGTTATTGTCGGGCTTTTTTGCAGTAGTTGTAAATGGGCCGACTGTTTTGGTCGGGTAACCAATGTAAGTTATCACCAGGTTGTACGTACCGGGATTTACATTGTCGATCTTAAAGTTTCCTTTTTCATCGGTAATCGCCCCGGTAAGCGGTACCTTGCCGCCAACCCGGTATAGACCTACCGATGCGTAATCGAGCGGTTGTTTGGATACGGAGTCGACGAGGTTGCCAGATATTTTACCGACGATGCCGCCACCGCCGCCAACACCAAATTGAGCATTGGCCGTGATGAAAGAAAATAATATTGCAAGAAGTATATAAAAACGTTTCATTTCTCGTGATTTTTCCAATTGGAGGCGAAAATACTTGAAATGTTACACGTCTGCGGGCATTATTTTGTCATGAAATTGCAATTGTCATCAATTTGTTAGGCGTACCTGTAACAGGCCAAAGATGTGTTTATATAACGATATTAACGATTCTGCCCTTTACAACGATCACCTTTTTAGGGGTTTGATGGTCAATGTATTTTTGCACTTCCGCGCTGCCCAACACAAATGCCTCCACTGCCGCCGGCTCTAATGATAACGGGATGTTCAGGTTCAACCTCGTTTTGCCATTTACTGAAATGGGATAGGCAAATTCATCTTCAACCAGGTACATCGGGTTAAACTTCGGATAGGCTACATATGACAACGTTCCGGCTTCATTGCCGAGCATCGTCCACAATTCTTCGCAAATGTGGGGGGCATACGGCGAAAGGATAATTACCAGGTCGCCTAAAATGGCCCTTTTGTTACATTTCAAATCAGTGAGTTCATTTACGGCAATCATAAAGCTCGACACCGAAGTATTGAACGAAAACCGCTCAACGTCTTCTTCCACCTTGCGAATGATCTTATGCAACGATTTTAGTTCCTGCCTGGTTGGCTCTTCGCCGGATACATTGAAATTGAATTTGTCATCGTGGAACAACTTCCAGAATTTACGCAGGAATTTAAAAACACCCTCGATGCCGTTGGTATTCCATGGTTTGCTTTGCTCCAGCGGGCCCAAAAACATCTCGTACATGCGCAGGGTGTCGGCGCCGTAACGGTTAGCTATGTCATCCGGATTCACCACATTGTAATATCTTTTCGACATCTTTTCCACTTCGAACCCACAGATGTATTTGCCGTTTTCAAGAATGAACTCGGCGTTTTCAAATTCAGGCCGCCATTCTTTGAATTTTTTGATGTCGAGCACATCGTTTTCCACGATGTTCACATCGACATGTAGTGGCGAAGTTTGATATTGATTGCGAAAGGTGTGCGAAACGAAAGTGTTGGTGCCGCGACCAAGATCATCAATCAGGCGATAAACCAAATTTGACCTTCCCTGGATCATCCCCTGGTTAATCAGCTTTTTAAAAGGCTCTTCTACCGGCGCCTGGCCCATGTCCTTTAAAAACTTGTTCCAAAAACGGCTGTAGAGCAAATGCCCGGTAGCATGCTCGCTGCCGCCGATGTACAGGTCAACGTCTTTCCAGTAGGCAATAGCCTGCTCCGAAGCAAAGGCATCGTCATTGCGTGCATCCATGTACCGGTACCAGTACCAGCTGCTGCCTGCCCAGCCCGGCATGGTGGAGAGCTCGTATTCGTACACCACAGGTTCAGCCCCCTTTGATCCGTCAGCTATCGGGTCAGCGAGGGCTTTATCCGATGTTAAACGATACTTCCAATCCTTTGCCCTTGCCAATGGCGGCTCACCGCTTTCTGTCGGTAAATATTTATCCACATCAGGCAATAGCAGCGGCAATTCTTTTTCATCTATCAAATAAGGCAAGCCATCCTTAAAATAAACCGGAACCGGTTCGCCCCAATACCGCTGCCGGCCGAAGATGGCATCGCGCATGCGGTAATTGATCTTTCCTTTGCCGGCGCCCATTTCTTCCAGTTTAGCAATAAGGGCGGTTGTCGCTTCCTTATAATTCATCCCGTCTATAAAACCCGAATTAATATACCGCCCGTCTTTTGTCGGGTCGGCTTCTTTTTCAATGTTTTGTATATCGATAATGGGGATGATGGGGAGCTTATAATGTTTTGCAAACAAATAATCGCGTTGGTCGCCGGAAGGAACCGCCATAACTGCGCCCGTTCCATATCCTGCCAAAACATAATCGGCTATCCAGATGGGAATTTTTTCATCGTTCAGCGGGTTTAAGGCATAGCTCCCGGTAAAAGCGCCTGAAGCTACCCTGGCTTCCGCCATACGCTCCAGCTCCGACTTCTTTTTAGCTTGCACGATATATTTTTCGATCGCATTTTTTTGCGCTGCGGTAGTTAATGACCCTACCAACTCGTGCTCAGGCGCAAGAACCAAAAAGGTCGCCCCAAAGATAGTATCAACACGTGTAGTAAAGACTTCAATAAAATCGTCTGCAGAACCACCTTGAGCTTCATTCGTAAATCGTAAATCGTAAATCGTAAATTTCACCAGCGCTCCCACGCTTTTCCCTATCCAGTTCCTTTGCATTTCTTTCAAAGGCTCCGGCCAGTCGATGGTGTCCAAACCGTTAAGCAGCCTTTCGGCGTAAGCGGTGATGCGCATGCTCCACTGCATCATTTTTTTTTGCTCAACAGGAAAACCGCCCCTTTCGCTGAAACCGTCCTTCACTTCGTCGTTGGCCAATACGGTACCCAAAGCCGCGCACCAGTTAACGGTGCTTTCGCGCAAATAGGTAAGCCGGTATTTTAAAAGCTCTTTTTGCTGGTCGCGATAAGGCATCGTTCTCCACTCACCGGCGCTAAAAACCGACACTTCATCGTCGCATACGGCATTGATGCCTGCGGAACCTTTTTCCTCAAAGTGTGTAATCAAAGTATCAATCCGTTCGGCTTTGTCAGCCAGGTTGTTATACCACGAATTGAAAAGCTGCATAAATATCCATTGCGTCCACTTATAAAAATCGGGTGAGCTGGTGCGCACTTCCCTGCTCCAGTCGAACGAAAAACCCAGCTGGTCCAATTGCCTTCGATATGTGGCGATATTTGTCTCCGTGGTAATGGCAGGGTGCTGACCGGTTTGTATGGCGTATTGCTCGGCAGGCAGCCCAAAGCTGTCGTACCCCATGGGATGTAGCACGTTAAAGCCCTTCAGTCTTTTATATCTCGCAAAAATATCTGAGGCGATATAGCCCAGCGGATGGCCCACGTGCAGGCCTGCCCCCGATGGGTAAGGGAACATATCGAGCACATAATATTTGGGTTTTGAAGAATTGTTTTCAGCTTTAAAGGTTTGATTTTCCGCCCAAAACTTTTGCCACTTTTTCTCTATATCTTTAAATTGATAATCCATTTTTTCCTTCCGCGTATAAGCCCGCGAAAATAAGAAAATCTCTACGAGTTTGGTAGCTTATCGGCGATTTGTCGCATTAATGGGGGTTATACTTTGTCCGTCCGTTCTGAAGTACCGGTACCCGCGAACGGACGGACAAGCCATTGTTAATTTTTAAAGATAATTCTTTATTTATAAAGAATTATTTACTATATTTGCACTATTGCATCTCTTTCCGGCCGATATTTCTTTAACACCTATATGAATAGGTGAATGGATGGCCTATTATTAAATTTAAAGGTTTTAAATTTAATAATCAAAATCTTAACGCTTGCCTCTCACAAAATCCACGCTTTCTTCAATAAATTGATCCCAAACGGCATTCGGCTGCCAAACCTCCTCAATAAATTCATGCATTTTGGTTTCATCCAGTTTTTCGGTTGCAAACAGGTATAAGCCCGTAAATACCGAAGCTCTGTAATTTGCGGCACAGTGTACCAGCGTTTTATCAACGTCGTGCTGCTGCATGATCTTCATAAACTGGTCCAGTTCATCAGCCTTTGGCTCTTCAAATAAAACAGGGATATGATGGTAACGCATGCTCAGTGCCGTTACCGAAGCGGCTTCATCTTTCAGTGCGTATTTGGTATCAGTAAGTCCAAGGTTAATCACCACTTTAAAACCATCGGCGGCTATTGCGGGCAGTTGGCTTTCCGTTGGCTGTCCGGCACAAGCCAGCAATCCCGATACCTCCCTGAAATTGTATATCTCCATAAAGCAAACTTACTAAATGCAGCTTTTGCGCAGCTGCAAAATTTTAAACTGGTACAGTAATTGCCTAATTAATGGCAAATATTGGTTTAGTGAGAGTTAAACCATTAACTGTCAAAGCCAAACGAATATTCAATAGTTAATATAAGCTGTAACAAACCCAAAACGAAGAACAAATTTAAACTGAATGTTATGAAACCTTACTTAAAACTTGTTGTGCCGGCAGCCATGCTCCTTACCATTGTTTACTCTTCCTGCCAAAAAGCCGAAAAAGCTCCTGCATCAAACGCAAACCAAACAAGCGCCACTGCAGTAAATGATGTTGCTGCCAGCCAGATCGCGGTTAACCTGGCCAGTTCGCTGGATGGCGCCTACGGCGGCAGTAACGCAAACGATGGTGTCGACTCCGTTTCCTTTGACGACAATCACGACGGTCCGCATCACGGCAAACCGGGCAACCCATTATGCGGCTTTTTTGTGGATTCGGCGGTAAACTACAACACAGTTTCCGGCGATACCCTTAAATCGCATACTGGCGGTAATTTAACCTTTTATTTCAACTGTAAGGATGGCCGTCCTGATGGCTACAAGGCTTACGACTCATTGAATACAGTAGGTACTACACCGAAATATGCCTTTCAAAATCTTGTTAAACAGGCTTATACTATTCGCTGCCTGGATGACGGCCACACGCTAAACGGGGTAAATGGCGACATATACGCCTACGTAGCGCTCAACTTTTCCGATAGTTCGCTGAAACCTTATATCGCCAGCGGCAATTATGTACTGACAAATTTGGTTATCGATCTTCGCGATCACGACATTGAAAGCGGTACCGCTACCTTCCAGGCCTATGGTTCAAACAATTATGGCAACTGGACCCTGAGCGGAACCATGACTTTCCTGGGTCATCACCAGGCGCAGCTCGTTATGAATAATAAAACCTATATCATTAATTTAATAACCGGCCAGCTTACATCGCACTAACAGCGTTATCAATAACATTCACTCAAAATTTGAAAGCTTCCCTTCAAAAAAAGGAAGCTTTTTTGTTTTAATACGCTTTTTTAAAAGCATCTCACGCAGATGATTTGCCGCAGACGGTGGGAATTTTTAACATTAAAATGGGAAACATTTTACCCGTAATTAAATTTGTAAGTTTTATTTGCTTGAAAGAAAATAAAAATAGGCGCTTTTAACGAAAAATTTATCTATGTCCTAAGGGTTAAATCGTTGAATGATAGAATATTTCCTTATTGGAAATATCAAAATTAATGTATCTTTATGGAGATAAATTATTAGTGATCAACGCTTAACTCCTTCCTCATGAAACATCCTATCAAATACTTAGCGGGCGTGCTGCTGCTGGCTGCACTGGTTTACGCCTCATGTAAAAAAACGGCTAACAGCCCCACATCGCAGCACACCGACAGTTACGCCGCACTCAGCAGTTCCATTGCGGTAAACTTTTATCAATCCATCCTTGGCAAGTTTGGCGGTATCAACGTAAACAATGGCGTTAAGGCGCCGTCAAGCATGGTTATGCCGGGCCGCCAATCTCTTTTCAGCACCAGCCTGTGCGGATTTGTGAAAGACACCGCTTTCGCCAGCCACAGTACTTCGGGCGATACGGCTAAAACTTTTAGCGGTATTTTAGATTTTGTTTTTACCTGCGGCAGCACCACCGTTAACGGCTATAAGGTTAAGGACAGCGTAATATCGACCGCTATCGGAACCAGTTTTAACGATTACGATATGATTTCGCAAAATTATACGGTGGTGGCCCTTGATAGCACCTTTAAGTCGGTATCGATGAACGGCTCCCTGCAATCACTGGTTAAAAACAGCACGCTAACCAACAGTACCGTAAGCGCATACAAACAACTGGCCTCTGTGTACGCAATGGCCGGTTTAACGGTTGTATTAACCCCGGGCAGCGCCGATGTCACCACAGGCGTGGCCACTTTCACCACGGTGCAGACCAACCTCGACCTATCGGTTTCACCAAATGTACAAACACTCACGTTCACAGGTACCATCCAGTTTTTGGGCAATCACATGGCTAAGCTTACCATTAATCCCAACCATGTTTATTCAGTAAACCTGATTACCGGCGTAGCAACACCCATCTGATATTTTAATTTAAAACGTTAAAAATGCCGCTGACTATTTTTGGCGGCTTTTTTGCTGTTGACCACTTATTATTGAATAGATACGTTATATTTGTTACGACACATTTAAAAAATCCCGTCATGAAATTGAAACTGAAAATCTTATCACTGGTGGTGCTTAGCTCGATGCTGATGTACACTGCCTGTAAAAAAACATCAAAAGCACCTGCCGGTCCTGCGCTTACGCCAACACAGGTTTCCAGCCAGGTGGCATTAAACATCTATCAAAGCTTGTTTGGAGGGCTGGCTGGTGTAGATCTTTCCGGAGGTATAGGTTCCCCGGGATCATTAGCATTCCATAACCATCAAAAAGTAATTAACGATCTTTCCAATCCCACCTGCGGCCTTACAGTGGATACCACGCTTACCCTTAGTTTGTCGGCGGGAGATTCAACCATTTCAATTGGAGGAACCGTTAAATTTGCCTTTGCCTGTACCAGCAATGTAGTGAGCAGCTTTACCACCAACGATAATTTGACGATAGCCTTTACCAGCCCATCCTTAAAACTTTCATACCAGGTTGCTGAAAATTTGTCGGTTGTCGCGATAAATCCTTCAAATCCGACCACGAATATCGAGCTTAACGGTTCGCTTAACTCAGATGGCAGTTATCAATACCTGACCGGCACCAAACAAAGCGGCTCGGAGGTTTTTGACTATACGCTGGCGTCGGTTATTGCTACCGGCGATGGCAGCGCCGATGTTTTAAGCGGCACCGCAACCTTTAATACTTCAGGCAGCGGGCCTAAAGGCGTGTGGAACTACCAGGGAACGATGACTTTCCTGGGTAACCATATGGCTTCGGTCGTTATTAACGGTAAAACTTATACAGTAAACCTGTTAACAGGGGCTGTTAGTTAAATAAATAGAAAAAGCTTAAAGCGTCCGTCCGTTCGGGGGTATCGATACCTGAGAACGGACGGACACTTTTATTTCCGGCCAGTTGATATTCTATCTTTTATAGTAAATTTAGGGGTAAACTATTTGCATGAAGAAACTTCTTACCAACCTTAATTTCCAGGTAATTACCGGTATTATTTTAGGCATTGTTGTCGGTTTTCTTTTCCCGTCGGTAGGGCCAACGGCAAAGATCATTAGTCAAAAGTTTATCGACCTGATCACCATGCTCATTCACCCCATCATTTTCCTCACCATCGTATTGGGCATTGGCGGTATGAATGACATGAAGAAGGTTGGCAGGGTAGGAGGCAAGGCTTTGCTGTACTTCGAGATCGTATCCACTTGTGCGCTCATCATCGGCCTCATTGTAGCCAATATTATCCGGCCTGGCGATGGGGTGGTGAGCAAAATTGCCGCAGATACTTCGAAACTGGCCGTTTACCAGAAGGCGGCGGCCGACATGCACTGGATCGACTTTATCACCCACGTCATCCCATCAAATATATTTGGTGCATTTGCCGCAGGCGATATTTTGCAGATATTGTTTTTTGCCATCCTTTTTGGCTTTGCCCTGAGCATGCTGGGCGAAACCGGGCAGCCGGTTACCAGCTTTTTCGAAACATTGTCGAAAGTATTCTTCAATATCATGCGCATGGTGATGCGTTTGGCTCCGTTGGGGGCATTCGGCGGAATGGCTTATACGATCAGCACTTATGGATTAAAGACCCTTGAACCCCTGATGAAACTGATGGGGTCGGTTTATTTAACTTCGATATTTTTCATTTTCGGCGTGCTCCACCTGATTTGCTACCTGTACAAATTCAGCTTTTGGAAATATCTTGGCTTTATTAAGGAGGAGATACTCGTGGTTTGGGGAACATCGTCCTCCGAGTCGGTGCTGCCGGCCATGATGCATAAGATGGAGAAATTCGGCTGCTCCAAATCGGTCGTAGGGCTGGTTATTCCGGCAGGGTATTCATTTAACCTGGACGGGACGACGATCTATCTTTCAATGTCGGTCATCTTCCTGGCGCAGGTGTTTCATATCCCACTCACCATCTGGCAGCAGATCACCATTATCGGTATACTGATGATCACATCCAAGGGCGCCGCAGGCGTAACAGGCAGCGGTTTTATTATTTTGACCTCAACGCTGGCCGCTATTAAAATTATCCCGGCGGAAGGTGTGGCGATATTGCTGGGCGTTGATCGGTTTATGTCGGAAGCCAGGGCGATTACTAATATGATAGGTAATGGGATCGCCACGATTGTGATTGCGAAGAGCGAGGGGGAATTCAGTTCGCCAGCGCCAGAAAGTTAGTTGTTAAAGAGCCAATCCCTAAAAGCATTATGTTAATTGTTTTGACTGTATTAAAAGCCTTGGTCTGTTTAACCGGTTTTGGATTTAGCGCTTTCTATTTTTTTCCCGGAATATCGCAGAGAAATAAGAGAAAAATAAAAAAAGCTGGCCTGATTTTCCTGTCAACATGGGTTGTAATAATTTTAATTACGGGAATTGAATTCATAATAGCTGCTAAGGCCGGTTAACTTTTCATTCATTGCCGTCGGCTTCAGCCGAAGGACAAAAAGACAAGACAAGACGGCTTTAGCCGAAACAGCGGCAGTTCACCAACAGGTTTTAAAATTATTACACCGCCATTAGTTTTTCCGGGTTTGACATTCGGGCAAAAACTTTAGCTTTGCCCTACAAATTCACAAACACAATGAGTGTACTCGTAAATAAGGATTCCAAAGTTATAGTTCAGGGTTTTACAGGTAACGAAGGCACCTACCATGCCGCGCAAATGATCGAATATGGTACGCAGGTAGTCGGTGGCGTTACGCCAGGCAAAGGCGGCCAGAGCCACCTGGACAGGCCGGTATTTAACACCGTAGCCGAAGCCGTTGAAAAAACCGGCGCCGATGTATCCATCATATTTGTACCCCCTCCCTTTGCTGCAGATGCCATTATGGAAGCTGCCGAAGCAGGCATAAAAGTTATCGTATGCATTACCGAAGGTATCCCGACCAAGGACATGATCATGGTGAAGGAATATTTAACAGATAAAGACAGCCGCCTGATCGGTCCTAACTGCCCCGGCATTATTACTGCGGATGAAAGCAAGATCGGCATCATGCCGGGCTTTATATTCCGCAAAGGAAATGTGGGCGTGGTTTCCAAATCAGGCACCCTTACTTACGAAGCGGTCGACCAGGTGGTAAAAGCCGGTTTAGGCATTACTACCGCCATCGGCATCGGCGGCGACCCGATCATCGGCACCCCCACCAAAGTTGCTGTAGAGTTATTAATGAACGACCCTGAAACTCACGGCATCATCATGATCGGCGAGATCGGCGGCGGCATGGAAGCCGAGGCGGCCCGCTGGATAAAAGCAAATGGCACCAAACCCGTTGTGGGCTTCATCGCAGGCCAAACCGCCCCCCCGGGACGCCGCATGGGCCACGCAGGCGCGATAGTTGGCGGAGCAGATGATACTGCCGCCGCCAAAATGAAGATCATGCGCGAATGCGGCATCCGAGTGGTGGAGTCACCGGCGGAGATTGGCGCTGCGATGGCGGAGGAACTGGCTAAGAAAGGTTAAAGGCGAAAGGTAAAAGGCGAAAGGTTTGCTTTTCGTTTCGAAATAAATGAATCCCGGTTAGAGTTTAGCCGGGATTTTTTATTTTTAGGGTGAAATGATAGTCGATGGATTACATGTTAGTTGCCCTAATTGTGGTTGGGAGCCCAGTGGTCAGGATATTTGGGTATGTGATGTATGCCTGACAAGATGGAATACCTTCGAAACACATGGGAAGTGCCCGGGTTGCAGTAAGCAGTTTATAGACACACAATGTTCCAGGAGCAGGGGCGGTTGCGGCCAAATGAGTTTAAATGCGGATTGGTATAGGCCCCAGAGTGAAGAGCAACCGATCCAGCCTAAAAAATTCACCTGGTTTTGGCAAAACAAAACCGATCTGCCAGTGACGCAAACCGACAGGGAATGGATAGAGAACGGCATGCAACTGCTGGCCGATATGTTTGGCGACGAATATCTCCGTTCGCTTCCTACCATTATCCCCGATAAGCGGTATTTTGACCATCAATTTAGCGGGACAGAAGCCGATGCCGAATATATTTTTAAACGGGTTGCTGAGTTGATGGATATTGACCCCTGGGAGATAAATTTGATGTTTTACTCGGAAAAACCGCAGGCCTATTCACCAGGAATTACCGAAACGCCATCTGCCAAATTAAAGGGTCCATGGAAGGGATCAGCGGGACTATATGTTGACAAAGGCCTGGGTCAAAAAGAAATATGGCTTGAACTGGAAGCGCTGAATGATGCATTAGGCATGATCGCCACTTTGTCGCACGAACTGGCGCACTATAAATTGTTGGGTGAGCATCGCATGGAAACCAATGACGAACATTTAACCGACCTGACCAGCATTGCCTTTGGTTTTGGAATTTTCAGGGCCAATTCCTATTTCAAATTTTCGCAATGGCAGGGCCACCGTCACCATGGCTGGCAAATGCAAAAGAAAGGCTATCTCCCCGAGCAGATGATTGCCTACGCAATGGCTTGGCTGGCGCACTGCCGCAATGAAGATGTTTCATGGAAACACCACCTGAACAGGACGGTCAGGAAATACTTTGAAAGAAGTTATAAATATATCGACGAGAATCGCGACAGCGAAAATTAACTCATCTTCAAATATTAAATCAATACCGTCAACCTGGTGTAAACATCTCTGCACAAAACATTCCATCCCTCAAAATTGTCGTATCTTGTATTAGTCGGAAAGAAAGAAGAGACTGAAAGTCCGAAAGTTGAAGCTATCGGTGAAATCAAAAATAATCGGTGCAATCCCAAAAAATAATTCACAAAAAATACAAGCATGCAATACAACACATTAACCCCCGACGAAGAACGGGTAATACTACATAAAGGTACTGAACGCCCATTCACTGGCGCATTATTAAATAACAAAGCTCAGGGTTTATACGTGTGCAAACGGTGCGACACGCCGTTATACACCTCTGAATCAAAATTTGAGTCGCATTGTGGCTGGCCAAGCTTTGATGACGAAATACCCGGCGCAGTAAAGCGGATACCCGATGCCGACGGTCGCCGCACCGAAATAGTGTGCGCCAATTGCGGCGCGCATTTGGGCCATGTATTTGAAGGCGAATACCTTACGCCAAAAAATGTACGGCATTGTGTCAACTCCGTTTCGATGAAGTTTGTGCCAAAACCATAAAAATATGTCATTTCGAACCGAGGTACGAGGGAGAAATCTTAAACTCTTAGCATCCAAACTATTCATGCGGTAATGTCAGATGTATAAGATTTCTCGCTATCGCTCGAAATGACAAAAGCCTATCAAAAACCCACTCTTTAAATTTTTTTAACATACTTTATGCACTAATTTAATGTATCCAACTTGCTCTTTTGGCACTTCTCAACATGCTTTTTGTTCATAAAAGGTTGGTATGTTAAAAACTAAAATTCACAGGTTTGGGGGTCATCGCCTATATTTGATTATAAGTTCTTTCAGGGCTATCGGCATCGCCGGGACGTGCCGGTGATGGATAAAAGGCGACCAAGTTTGAACGCGGAAGCCAAAACAAATTGGTTAAAATATACTGAAGAGAGATCGGTGAGCGGGAGCGCTTAAAGTGTTAGCAGTGATTTAGTCACAAAAACGCAAAACTAACGCTGAGGGAATGTTGTCTGCCAATTTTTCGGCTAATAAAAGGAACGGTACGGGCAAAAAAGCGTTTATAAGAACAAAAAGAATGGCACAGGAGACAGAATTATTACTGAAAGAAAACAAGGACCGCTTTGTGATACTGCCCATCAAGTATCCGAAAATATGGGAAATGTACAAAAAGCATGAAGCCAGCTTTTGGACGGCAGAAGAAATTGACTTGGGCGACGACATGAAGTATTGGGATGCGATGAATGATGGCGAGCGCCATTTTATATCCCATGTGCTGGCGTTTTTCGCAGCGAGCGACGGTATCGTTAACGAAAACCTGGCCGTTAACTTTATGAGCGAAGTGCAGTTGCCGGAAGCCCGTTGCTTTTATGGTTTCCAGATCATGATGGAAAACATCCACTCGGAAACGTACGCGCTGCTGATCGACACCTATGTAAAGGACCCGGCCGAAAAGGACAGGTTGTTCCATGCCATTGAAACTGTGCCTTGTGTTGGCAAAAAAGCCCAATGGGCGCTCAAGTGGATCAACAACGGCACCTTTGCGCAGCGATTGGTAGCGTTTGCCGCTGTGGAAGGCATATTTTTCTCGGGCAGTTTTTGCTCCATCTTCTGGCTCAAAAAACGCGGCCTGATGCCGGGATTGACCTTCAGCAATGAACTGATCTCGCGCGACGAAGGCCTGCACTGCGAATTTGCCTGCCAGTTGTACAGCATGCTGGAAAACAAACTTTCGAAAGAAGAAGCCACAGGCATTATAACCGATGCGGTTGAAATAGAAAAGGAATTTATAACCGATGCGCTGCCGGTTAACCTGATAGGCATGAACGCCAAGATGATGAGCCAGTATATTGAATTTGTTGCCGACAGGTGGCTGGGCGAATTGGGATATGATAAGGTTTATAATGCGACGAACCCGTTCGACTTTATGGAAATGATCAGCCTGCAGGGCAAAACCAATTTCTTTGAAAAAAGAGTAGGGGATTATCAGAAAAGCGGGGTGTTGAATTCGCAGGAAAGTAAGTCCTTCTCTTTGGATGAGGACTTTTAACCGGGTGACAGAATAGTGTAAAAAAGATAGAAATCCGATGTTTCTGTGCTAAAAAATTTAGCTGAAACTTTGCAGGTTCGAAAAAAAGTAGTATATTTATTAAGTTAAAATCCGCCAAAAGCGAAAAAAACAGGAGGGGTCCAACATGTATGTAATTAAAAGAGACGGAAGAAAAGAAACGGTAAAGTTTGACAAAATTACCGCACGCATTGAAAAGCTATGTTATGGTTTGAACCCTGCTTTGGTTGACCCGATCGACGTGGCCAAAAAGGTGATCGAAGGCTTATTTGACGGGGTAACCACGTCGGAACTGGACAACCTGGCTGCAGAAACAGCGGCATCGCTGACCACGAAGCATCCCGATTATGCCTTGCTGGCCTCGCGTATTGCGGTATCCAACCTGCACAAAAACACGACAAAGTGTTTCTCCGAAACCATGCGCAGGCTGCATGAATACATCGACCCAAAAACCGGCAAGGATGCATCGCTGATCGCCGACGATGTTTGGGATATTATCGAAGCAAATGCCGACCTGCTGGACAGCACCATCATTTACGACCGAGATTTCGGATTTGACTACTTCGGCTTTAAAACCCTCGAAAAATCGTACCTGTTAAAATTGGACGGCAAAATAGCCGAGCGCCCGCAGCACCTGTTTATGCGTGTGTCTATCGGCATACATAAAGAAGACGTTGAAAGCGCCATCAAGACCTACAACTTGATGAGCGAACGCTGGTTTACTCACGCAACGCCTACACTGTTTAACGCCGGTACGCCAAAACCACAAATGTCATCGTGCTTTTTATTGACCATGAAAGATGACAGTATTGATGGCATATACGATACCTTAAAACAAACTGCAAAAATTTCGCAAAGCGCAGGCGGCATAGGCCTCAGCATACATAATGTGCGGGCAACCGGCTCGTACATCAGCGGTACAAATGGCACCAGCAATGGCATTATCCCGATGCTGCGCGTGTTTAATGATACGGCCCGTTATGTTGACCAGGGTGGCGGCAAGCGTAAAGGCGCTTTCGCGATCTATTTAGAGCCATGGCACGCTGATGTTTTTGAGTTTTTAGACCTGCGCAAAAATCATGGTAAAGAAGAAAACCGCGCCCGTGACCTGTTCTACGCGCTTTGGGTATGCGACCTGTTTATGGAACGCGTAGAAGCAAACGGGGACTGGAGCCTGTTCTGCCCCCACGAAGCGCCGGGCTTAGCCGATTGCTGGGGTAAGGAATTTGAGAAATTATACAAGAAATACGAAAAAGAAGGCCGCGCCCGTAAAACGATAAAGGCCCAGGAGCTTTGGTTCGCTATCCTGGATTCACAGGTTGAAACAGGCACGCCATACCTGTTATATAAGGACGCCGCTAATGGCAAGTCCAATCAACAAAATTTAGGAACCATTAAAAGCTCGAATCTGTGCACCGAAATTATCGAGTACACTTCGGCGGACGAGATAGCTGTTTGTAACCTTGCTTCGCTGGCATTGCCACGTTTTGTAAGGGAAGGAATATTTGACCATGTTAAACTGTACGATGTTGCTTACCAGGCAGCTATTAACCTGAACAAGATCATCGATTATAACCATTACCCTGTTGAAGAAGCGCGCAATTCAAACTTAAGGCACCGCCCTATCGGTTTGGGTGTACAGGGTTTAGCCGATGCTTTCATCCAACTGCGTTTGCCATTCGAAAGCGAAGAAGCCAAGAAGCTGAACAAAGAGATATTTGAAACCATCTACTTTGCCGCTATGACTGCTTCAAAGGACCTGGCGATAAAAGACGGCCCCTACGAAACTTTTAAAGGCTCGCCGCTATCCAAAGGGCAGTTCCAGTTCGACTTGTGGGGTGTAAAACCCGAAAGCGGCCGCTGGGATTGGGAAAACCTTCGCCTGGATGTGATGAACCACGGTGTGCGTAACTCGCTGCTGGTTGCGCCGATGCCGACTGCTTCTACCTCGCAGATATTAGGCAACAACGAATGTTTCGAACCTTATACTTCCAACATTTATACCCGCAGGGTATTGAGCGGTGAGTTTATCATCGTAAACAAATACCTGCTGCGCGATTTGGTTAACCTTGGCTTATGGAGCCCGGCGATGAAGGATAAGATTATCAGCGCCAATGGATCGATACAGGAGATTGAAGAAATACCGCTGGAAATAAAAGAGCTGTACAAAACCGTATGGGAGATAAAAATGCGCAGCATCATCGATATGGCGGCCGACAGGGGCGCCTATATCTGCCAGTCGCAGTCGCTCAACCTGTTCATCAACTCGCCGAATGCATCTAAACTGACCTCGATGCACTTCTATGCATGGAAAAAGGGCCTCAAAACAGGTATGTACTATCTGCGCACACAGGCAGCATCGCAGGCAGTTAAATTTACCGTTGAGAACCAGGGCGGCAAAAACATGGAGCCGGTTATTCCCGAAGTGGTTGACCAGATCGCCGATGAAATACCGGCCGGCCCAACCTGCTCGATGGAAGAAGGCTGCGTGACTTGCTCGGCGTAACCCGCCGTAAGGGCGCGATGCTCGCGCCCCACCAGGAGCAATAGATAGGAACCAATTGTCAACCTGATAGATTATACATAAATGCAGGCAGGGGCGCTTAATTAAGCGCCCCTGTTTTATTTTTGTGGAATGGATGCAAAGCACGAAACGATAACCTGCGAACGCTGCGGCAAAAGCATGGTGTGTAAGGCAAACGCCAATATGAAATGCCAGTGCAGCACAGTGCCGTTGAATTTGAACGAGACGCAATACATTAGCGAGAATTACGAGGGATGTTTGTGTGCGGGATGTTTGGCAGAGTTGAAAGAGGAATATCGGTTATCGATGTGAAACTGCATTCACGTTAAAATCTGTTAAATCAGGCGTTGCACGCGATAGTTAGACACAAACATGCTATTTTTGAGATAACAACCGTAAGTGTCGCAGATATAAAAAAATGCAGCTACCCTCTTTCCCGCTTGCGGAAGAGAGGGTCGACCAGCGAAGCGTAGTCGGGGTGAGTCGACCCGGCGGACATTCCCGCCAGTTCTTAGCACCCGCATCGACTCACCCTGCCATCGCTGCGCTCGGCGTCCCTCTCTTCGCTGCGCGGAAAGAGGGAAAATGAATGTTTCGAGCACTTTTGGATTACAACCCAACCATTATGTTCAAAAACTATCTCAAACTCGCGCTTCGCAGCTTGTGGAAGCATAAAACGACCACCTCCATCAATATTTTAAGCTTGTCGGTAGGGCTGGCTTCCTGCGCGCTGGTGTTTTTATTTTGTCAGCACGAACTGAGCTACGATAAAGGCTTTGATGATAGCGCCAATATTTATCGCATCGTCTCAGACTTCGGAGGCGGCGGGGCACCAACGGTACCTTTTCCGTATACCAAATTTTTAAAAAACGAGATACCCGAAATAGAACAAACCAGCCGGATGGACCCCACCAACGGGACGGTGATCGTGCAGGCGCAATCGACCGGCCCATCAACACCATATTCAGTGGACTCCGGCTACTGGGTTGATCCAACGTTTTTTGACATATTCTCTTTCCATTTTTTGTATGGCGACCGCAAAACCGCACTAAATGAACCGAATACAATGGTATTGTCGGCTTCGTTGGCGCAAAAGGTTTTTGGCGCGGTTAACCCGGTTGGAAAAGTTTTGAAAATAGGTGGGAATAGCTATACTATCTCCGGTGTATTTAAGGAAGATATTTTAAATCACATCCAGGCCGATTTTTTTGCCTCAAACCACAGCGGTCATTTTAGCCAAAGCATCGATGGGCAAAGCAACTGGGTGGTTAACCCTAATTACTACGCCTATGTTAAGTTGCGCCCAGGCAGCAATGTGCTGCATGTAAATAAGGAGTTGAAGGCCTACACCTTTCGCCATGCGGCGGCCGATATGAAAGCTACCGGCGATAAAATGACCAATAGCCAGCAGGCTTTAACGGACATTCACCTGCACTCCGCCCAATACCAGGATTACCTGGCCTGGAAACAGGGGAATATCCAATATCTATACCTGCTGGGTGCGATTGCGTTGGTGATACTCCTTTTGGGTTGCATTAACTACATGAATTTAACCACCGCACAGGCCATCAGCCGGGCGCGCGAAGTTGGTGTAAGGCGGGTGATGGGTGCAGGTAAGGGTGCCATCCGCTACCAGTTTTTGATAGAGACACTCACCATCAGTCTTTTTGCATTGATCATCGGTATCGCGCTGGCATTTTCATTCCTGCCGGAGTTTAACAACCTCACCGGGCAGGCGCTATCGTTTTTTGCAAATGAAAACAGGAGTTTGCTGGTATGGCTATTGCTGATCACGCTCATCACCGGCTTATTGGCCGGCACTTATCCGGCGTTTTATCTTTCCTCGTTCAAGGCGGTACAGGTTTTAAAGGGCAAGATCAATACCGCTAAAAGCGTGTTCAGTGTGCGCAAGGTGTTGATCGTAGCGCAGTTTGTCATCGCAACGGTGCTGGTGTTTGCCACGATGGTGATTTGGGACCAGGTACGTTTCATGATCAACACCAAACCCGGTTTCGACCAGGACCAGCAACTGGTGTTAAGCCTTAACAGTGCTGAGTCGCGCAATAATGTAGAACTGCTGATCAATAAATTGAAGGGCGCTGCGGCATTTAAATCCGTCAGCGGCGCTTCGGGAGCCTTGTGCACCAGCGATCTGATGTTTTATCCCGAAGGAAAGACCGTTGCCGATAAACATGATGTTTACCTGGATTTTGCTGATAACGATTACGTTCAAACGCTTGGCCTGCACTTTATCTCCGGCAGTAATTTTACACCCGAGGCCTTTACCAATACTGATATGCAGCAAGATATGGAACAAAGCGATATGGGCCGGCAGATCATCCTGAATGAAGAAGCGGTTAAAGCATTGGGAATGGATGTATATTCGGCGCCGGGCAAATATTTATCGCATGTGCATAATGGCGTGGTGTATAACTATAAAATTGTAGGAGTAGTAAAAAATTACCATTATTTCTCGCTGCAGTCCACCATCTATCCGTTTGGTATTATGCCGGCCAACCCTAAAAGATTTGGGTCCATTGTAGCTAAAGTTAACGGCCGTCAAATGGCCGGGGCTATTCGATATGTGCAGCAACAATGGTGGGGACTAAACCCCAACACACCTTTTTCCTATGGGTTTTTAAATGATATTTTTCAAAGCGATTATTTACAAAACGAACGCCAGCAGCAAATGAGCGGCATCTTTACCGCTATCGCCATATTTGTTTCCTGCCTCGGCCTGTTGGGGCTCATCACCTTTACCGTTACCCAAAAAGCCCGCGAAATAGGCATACGCAAAGTTGTCGGCGCCAGCGTGGGTAATATTGTAGCCTTGTTTTCAAAACAGTATTTAAAACTTATTGTGCTGGCCAACCTCATCGCCTGGCCGCTGGCCTGGTACGGCGCCAACACCTGGCTGCGGCAGTTCCCTTACCGGGTGGATATTAGCTGGTGGATGTTTGCGGTTTCTTTATCGGCTGGGATTATTATCGCTTTTGCTACGATTGCTTTTAAAACGATCAAAGCGGCAATGGCGAATCCGGTGGAAAGTTTGAGGGTGGAATAGAACTCTATGAAAAGAAAAGGCTCACCTAATACTGACTGAAAAATTTCCTCGTGTCATAATTAGCTATCGTTTCCGCTAACCCTTTGGGAGAAACACCATAGTTATTCATAACATCAACCTGTGCACCATTTGAAATAAGAGTTTCAATAAAATACCCGTCATCGCCTCTGTAAACATAGACGGCATCAGATAGTGCCGTGTTACCATTGCCGTCTTTTACATTAACATCTACGCCGTTCTTTAGCAGTACGTCAAAAATAGGCCTCGATTTCATCAAAACCGCTATATGTAAAGCTGTTTTCTTTGGCATTTTCAACGCCTTTGCATTGATGTCAATACCCAAATCGATAAACAATTGTATCACGCTGGTTGCATGTGTTTGTAGTGATTGATCACCTTTAAGATAATAGTGTAATATATTATTCCCATTCTTATCGAAACAAGCCACGTCAAAATTACCCAAGGCAGCTTTGATTTCGATCAAGGATTTGTTTATTAGGATCAACTTTAGTTCATCGATATTTAATTTCATTTGAATCCGTTTTAAATGATTAATCAAGACTTCCGAAGTTTTTAAAACTTCGGAAGTCTGCCTCCGGTTGAATTACCCGTCTCTATCTAACCTCAATCTCCTTCTGCTCCCTAATATCCGCTGACGAACTCCCCACCATTACTTCCACAGCTCCCTTCTCCACTACAAAACTTTTCTTCGCCACATCCCAATAAGCCAGTAATGACGCCGGTAAATTAATATGAACCGTTTGCGTTTCGCCGGGGTTTAGGGTGACGCGTTTAAAGCCTTTTAGTTCTTCCAGCGGCCGGCTTACTTTCGATTTAAGATGTTTTACATAAAGTTGCACCACCTCATCGCCGCTGCGGCTGCCGGTGTTTTTGATGTCGACGCTGACGGTTAGCTCGCCGTTTTTGTCCAGCTTGTCCGCGCTGGTTTTCAGGTTGCTGTATTGAAAGGTGGTATAGCTCAACCCAAAACCGAAGGGATAAAGCGGTTTGCCTTTAAAGTACATGTACGTGCGCCCATCACGGATGTTATAGTCCATCATGGGGGGCAGTTGCGCCAGCGAGTCGGGCCAGGTTTGTACCAGTTTGCCGCCGGGGTTGATATCGCCGAATAAAGCGTCGGCAAGCGCGTTGCCCTGTTCCTGGCTGCAATGGGTAACATGCAGTATGGCCGGAATATTAGCCTGCTCCCAGTTAATGGCATAAGGAAAGTTGCTCACCATCACCAAAACAATGTGCGGGTTTACTTTATGCAGGTTTTTGATGAGCGATTCCTGTGCGGTATCCAAGGAAATGTTTTCCCGGTCGACAGCCTCGCGGCCTTCGCTCGGGCCGTCTACCTTTTTCCAGCCTAAGTTGCCGGTCGGGTTATTGCCCAGGCAAACCACCACTACTTCAGCGCTTTTGGCCATGGCAATGGCCAGGCTGCTGTTTGTGGTATGGCTTACGCTAACACCGGCCCCAAGCTTGTTTTTTATTCCCTCCAAAATACTGGCACTGTAAGGCGGTGTACCGCTGTACCAATCCTGCAAAACCTCCTCCGACCGCGGGCCGACCACCGCGATAGATTTGATCTTGTTTTTATCCAGCGGCAAAAAGCCGCTATCATTTTTTAACAGCACGATGGATTTTTGGGTGATCAGCCTGACAAAATCCCTGTTCTTTTGCGACAACCACGGCTCCGGCCCGGCGCCGATACCGGCATAAGCCACCATTGCCGATGGGTCTAGCTGACCGAGTTTGATCATCACCCTGAAATCGCCGCGCAATACCTGGTCGATATCAGCTTCAGTGATCAACCCTTGTTTCAATGCATCGTTTGTGCCGGCCTTGTAATTATCTAAGAACTGGTTTATGCCTGCTTTTATGCATCCCGCCGCTGCTTCGGCAGGGGTTTTATAATAATGATGAGCGGTTACCAGCAGCCGGTAGGCGCCGCCGTCGGTGCAAATAATACCGTTTTGGCCCCATTCGTCAACCGTAACGTTTTTCAGCATAGGGCTTACGGCTTGTGGTATGCTGTTTACTTTGTTATAAGAGGCCATGTAAGCCCGCGAGCCGCCCAATTCAACTCCCATGCGGAATGGCACCGAATAGTACTCGCGAAAAAGACGTTCATCAAAGTCGGAAGAACTGCTATCGCGGCTGTTTTCATTGCTGTTTGCCAAAAAATGTTTCATCAGGGCGGCGGTCATCCAGTACTTCGGGTCGTTACCCTGCAAGCCTTTTATATAGGCAACAGCCATGATGCCATTAAAAAAAGCGTCTTCGCCATAACATTCTTCTGTACGGCCCCAGCGCGGGTCGCGGCCGATATCCGCGTTCGGCGCACGCACCACCAGCCCGCCTTTATGGTATTTCTCGCTTTGGAATAGGTAGCGGGTTTCAAATGCTTCTATCGCGGCAGCCTGTTGCAGCAAATCAGGGTCCCACGTTTCGCCCAATCCAATAGATTGCGGGAAAATGGTGGTAGGTACCGGTGTCTTTCTTCCCCAGCCGCCGGCTAAACCCATTGCCAGGCCGTGCAGGCCCTCCACATGGCTCGTCCCCTTTACGCCCAACCGCGGTATGCTGGGGTTCGTGCCCAGGCAATTCACCTTTTCGTCCAGCGTCATCAGCGAAAGCAGGTTAGTTATGCGGTCTTCAGTTGGTAACGTGGGATTTTGAAACGGGTATTGATACTGCCCGGAAGCGACGCGGCTTAACAACAGCAAAGCCGGTATTAGCAAAAGCCTGGTGTACTTAGTTTTCATAAAAGCTAAATGTAAAACTTACCGCTAAGCCATGGTATTACAAATGCATCAATAAATAGCAATAATGTTTCGGGTAACAAATTTGGGAATATTTGCCGTAAACCGGGAGCACCTGCATCCAAAAAAAGGAATATCCCGCCGGAAACTTTTTTCAAATACTTTAATTTAAGTGTTAATAATTTATTAACTTCATGTAAAATTAACGTGAACAAACTGTTACTAACCGGCCTGCTGATTCTCGCGTCGCTAAACGCGTTTGCAACCTGTATTGCCATTTATATTGCGCCCAACGGCCATATCTATGTGGCCGCCGATAGCCGCCGGACATTTTACCTGGACGACGACAAAACCCGAAACGAGACGATCTGCAAAATTCATAACGTAGGCGATACCTGGTTTGCCATCTCCGGTTTTGACGATGGCGGTTTGCTAAAAGCGGCAAACAACGCGCTTGCAAACGGCACCGATGCCGATGCAGCTATAAAAATCTTTGGCACTGCGATGACTGCAAAATACCAGCACTTGATGGAAGATGCGCAGAAATTTCAGCCTGAAATACTGAATAAATTCCTGGATAACGGCCTTGCCGAGGTGGCCTTTTTTGACTTTGTTGACAAACAGCCCAGGGTACAGGACGTTCAGTTCACGGTTTGTTTAAAAAAGGGCAAGGCGGTAGTAAGCTATGAGGTGCTGCCGGTAGGATACATAACTGTGATCGGTATTTCAAAAGACATTGATGAGGCCCGGCCAAACGAATTGCCATCAAAAAAAACCATGCTGGAGAACCCGGCTTTATACGTTGAAGACCTGGTAAAACTGGAAGCCGGGAAACAGCCGCTTACCGTTGGCGAACCAATTGACCTGCTGGAACTAAAACCCGACGGCGCCGTTTGGCTCAGGAAAAATGAAGAGGTTGCAACGATTCAATAAGCTCAATTTCTGATGCTATTTCCAAACTTTCGGACTTTACTGACTTTTCCGACTTTCGGACTAAATTACCTATCTTCACCACCCGAAATCGTACAGCTATAGAAATGAAATTATTAGAAGGAAAAACCGCGCTGGTTACCGGTGCGTCCAAGGGCATAGGTCGTAAAATTGCTGAGAAATTTGCCGAGCATGGTGCAAATGTGGCCTTTACCTATTTATCATCTGTTGAAAAGGGCCTGGCTTTAGAAGAGGAATTGCAAAGCTTTGGCACCAAAATAAAAGGCTACCGCAGCGATGCTTCAAAATTTGACGAAGCGGAAAAGCTGATCAATGACATTGTCGCTGATTTTGGCACCCTTCATATTGTTGTAAATAACGCCGGTATCACCAAAGATGGCCTGTTAATGCGCATGACCGAAGAGCAATGGGATGAGGTGATGGACGTAAACCTGAAATCGATCTTCAATGTAACCAAAGCGGCTTCCAAAATAATGATGAAAAACCGCAATGGTGTATTTATCAATATGAGTTCGGTAGTAGGTGTGCAAGGCAACGCCGGGCAGGCCAACTATGCGGCATCCAAAGCGGGAATTATCGGTTTTTCAAAATCAATAGCAAAGGAATTAGGTTCGCGCAACATCCGTACTAACGTAGTTGCACCCGGCTTTATTAAAACCGAAATGACTGAAGTACTCGACCCAAAAGTGGTTGAAGGCTGGGCGCAGGGCATCCCCCTTAAACGCGGCGGCGAAACGGAAGATGTGGCCAATTGCTGCGTATTTTTGGCGTCGGACATGGCGTCTTATATTACCGGGCAGGTGATACCGGTTGATGGGGGAATGCTGTAGGATTTCGGTTACGATAGCTATCGGGATTCGATTTCGGATTTGGGAATGATTATCTGCCTGCCTTTTAAATCTTTCACAATAAAAGAAGAAGATAAAAGTTTCTGTTAAGCAGTTTTCTTTACAAACCGATATAAAAAGTCCTCTCCTTCAGGAGAGAGTTTAGGTGAGGCATGCAGTTTCTATTTTCAATTACATGGGGAACAGTTTCGGGATGGTGGGTGCCAGTCTGCCTTGCGCTGGGTATAGCTTATGCCTGGCTGCTGTATCGTAAGCCGGTAAACCTGGATAGGAGATTTCGCATTTTATTGGCAGTTTTCAGGGCGCTTGTTGTTGCAATTATTGCATTGCTGCTGCTTTCGCCGCTGGTGAAGTCGGTGAGTTATAACCCGCAAAAGCCGTTGGTGCTGGTGGCAGAGGATAACTCGCAATCCATAAAAATGTTTGGTAAAGATGACCCTGAATCAGTGGTCAATAATCTTTCGTCGTTAAAAAAACAATTAGGGGCTGATTACGACATTCGCGAATTCCATTTCAATCGCGACGTAACTGATAGCCTCACTAAAGATTTTACCGGTAAGCAAACCGATATTGCCGGCGCGCTGAAGCAATTGAACGACCGCTTTGTGAACCAAAACATTGGCGCTGTTGTATTGGCAACAGATGGCCTCTATAACCAGGGAACCGACCCCAAATACGAAGCCAAAAATTTTAAGTCGCCGATTTATACGATCGCCGAAGGCGATACCGTGGCCAAACGCGACCTGCTGATCGGCAATGTAAATTATAACAAAACTGCTTTTTTGGGCGACGACTTTGAGATAGAAGTTTTAGCCGAAGCCTACCAGGCCAAAGGCGAGGCCATGCGCCTGAGTGTTAATGAGGATGGCCGGCAAGTGGCTGCGCAAAGTATTAATATCAATTCGAGCGATTTTCACCAGGTCGTTCCACTTAAGCTAAACGCCGATAAAAAGGGGACACGCAAGTTTACCATCAGTATAGGGCCGGTAAGTAATGAGCTGTCCACCCAAAATAACGTCGAAACGATTTATGTAGACGTGCTGGACGCGAAACAAAAGGTATTGCTTTTGTACGAGGGGCCACACCCCGATATCAGCGTAATTCGCCAGTCGATCGAAAGTAACAAGAACTACGAGGTAAAGGCCAGCCTGTTATCCCAGTTGGCAGCTTCCGTAAAGCCCGGCGATTACAGCCTGGTAATCCTGTACCAGGTTACCGCAACCGGAAATAATATCCTGCAAAACTTTTTAAAGGCTAAGGTACCCGTTTGGTATGTCCTCGGCGCCCAAAGCAACCTGCAGGCCTTTGACCAGGACCAGAAGCTGTTGCAGATTAGTGCCGGGCAGGACCAAATGCAGGAAGTTTTCGCGCAACCTACGGCGGATTTTACTGATTTTACACTGTCGGATTCGTCGCGAAAAAAGATAGCGCTCTTTCCGCCGCTGCTGGCGCCTTACGGCAGTTACAGCACGCCACCGGCAGGCAGCACGCTGCTGAAACAAAAGATCGGTAGCGTGGAAACATCCTATCCATTATTGACCTTTGCTGACGAAGGTGGCGAGCGCATGGGCATACTTACCGGCGAGGGCCTATGGCGCTGGCGACTAGCCGAATACGAAGCTTTTGGCAATCACCATGCGCTGGAAGAGTTATTTGCGCAGGGTGTGCAGTATTTAACAGCCAATGCCAATCGCCAAAGGTTTATCGTCTATCCATCCAAACGGGTTTTTGATGAAGGCGAAAATGTATTGCTGAATGCCGAATTATACAATGACGCGCTGGAGTTGGTTAACACTCCCGATGTAAAAATTGACCTGAAAACCGATGCCGGAAAAAGCTATAGCTTCCTTTTCACGCGCAATAACCAAAGCTACCAGTTGGATGCAGGCACATTGCCGGTGGGAGAATACAGCTATGCGGCATCCACAAAGCTCGGCGATAAAACATTCACGGCCGCCGGGCAGCTCAGCATAAAGCCATTGAACCTGGAAATGCGCCAAAGCGCCGCCAATCACCAGTTATTAAGCACCATTGCCAAACAAAGCGGCGGGCAAATGCTTTATCCCAACCAAATCAACCGCCTGGCTGATTTGATCCGCAAAAACGAGAACATCAAAACCGTTGTTTATGAAGATAAACGGTTTAATGAGATCATTGATGTGAAGTGGGTTTTTGCGCTGATCTTGTTGCTGCTTTCGATCGAGTGGTTCCTTAGAAAACGCGAAGGAGCGGTGTAAAAGCTGTGGCCTGTGCGATTCCCTCCCAAGGGGAGGGGAAGGGAGGGGTTTAACGAACTATTTATTCTAACACGCTCAGATCGAATCCGTTTGGAAGCCTTACAGTCTTATCGGTTTTAACAATTTCAATAATTTTAGCCTCCAGCGCACGAATTACATTGACCATATCGTATTTCATTTCCGACTCGATAAACCTAATAAATCTAACGCCCAAACTTTCCAGCCGTTTCTGCCTTACTTCATCCTTTACAGAAGCTTCTTCGTTGTTGTGCGATATCCCATCAATTTCAATCGCCAGCATTAATTGCTTACAATAAAAATCAACAATATAATTGTCGATGCAGCGTTGCCTGTCGAAGTCAAATCCCCAAAACTGATCATCTTTAAGCTGGTTCCATAAGAGAACTTCGCCGAATGTCATGTCCTTGCGGAGATTGTTGGCAAGTTTTTTTAGGTAGGGTTTGTAGGGGATGAATTTAGGCATAGGGTGTTTTTCTTTGATCGCTTGGTGAAACCCCTCCCTCCCCCTCCCCGTGGGGGGGAATCGCACTGCCCGCAACGCATAACTGCTTTTAGTTCTTTTCTATTCTTCTTTCTTCGGCTGCTGTATCACAAAAACATCCTCGTTATCCTTCTTCATTAAATAACGCTCGCGGGCGAATTTCTCCAGCTGTTTGGGATCTGATGTAAGCTCTTCCAGGTCTTTGTTCACTTTGGCAGTCTCTTTCAGGTAAAAATCACGCTCCTGCTTTAGTTTGCTTACTTGCTGGTAATATTGATATTGGGAGAAAAGGTCGTTTTTGTCGAAAAAAATCATGTACACGATAAAAGCCAGCGAAAACAAAAAATACTTGTTTCTGAACAGGTTGAAGAGGCGTTTCATGATGGTTAATAAAATTTTGTTTAAAGCTATGCAATCTGCACCGATAAGGCAAGTTTCGTTTTAAACTTTTGAACATTTGGGAGGAAGTCCGGAAAGTCAGTAAAGTCCGGAAGATGAAGAAGGTGAGTGATTAATCCCTTCTCCTGCTCCTATTACTATTCCTGCCACTGCTACTGCCACTGCCACTTCTTCCGCCGCCGCTGAGACTTTCAGATCTATGCCTATCGTGGTGCCCAAAGCCGCGACCACGCTTGTTTCCGCCGCCATGGCTGCTGCCCGAGCTTTGTTTTGTCGGTTGTTGTGGCCGCGAAGCAATGCTTTGCAGGCTCATCGGGTAGGGATGACCTTCTTCCACAGGTATTTGTTTCGAGATCAGCTTATGGATATCCTTCAAAAAGTCAACTTCTTCGGCATCACAAAATGACAGCGCCACACCATTCAAACCGGCTCGACCTGTGCGACCGATGCGGTGTACATAAGTTTCAGGGATATTTGGCAGCTCATAGTTGATCACGTGCGAAAGCTCGTCAATATCAATGCCGCGGGCAGCGATATCGGTGGCGATCAACACGCGTGTTGTACGATTTTTAAAATTGCTCAGTGCCCGTTGCCGTGCGTTTTGCGACTTATTACCGTGGATAGCTTCGGCTGTGATACCAACACGCACCAAATCCTTTACCACCTTATCGGCGCCATGTTTGGTGCGGGTAAACACCAGGGCGGTTTTGATGGCTTTGTCTTTTAATAAATGGATGAGTAAGGCTTTTTTATCATTCTTCTCCACATAGTACAACGACTGCTGTATCGTGTCGGCAGTAGAGGAAACCGGTGTTACTTCCACTCTTTCGGGCCTGTTTAATATCGAATCAGCTAATTGTTTGATCTCATTTGGCATAGTAGCCGAGAAAAATAGCGTCTGCCTTTTTACCGGTACTTTGGCAATGATCTTTTTTACATCGTGCACAAAACCCATGTCGAGCATGCGGTCGGCTTCGTCAAGCACCAGCATGCGGATATGCTGCAGGTGTACAAAGCCCTGGTTCATCAGGTCCAGCAAGCGGCCGGGTGTGGCTACCACGATATCGACGCCCCGTCTCAAAGCATCCGTTTGCGGATTTTGCGACACACCGCCAAATATCACCATGTGTTTTAAGCCTGTGTGCTTGCCGTAAGCCGCAAAGCTCTCATCAATTTGAATGGCCAGCTCGCGGGTGGGCGTTAAAATAAGCGCCTTGATGCTCTTTGGTTCCTTATGATTAAGCCTGTCCTGGTATAAAAGCTGCAGGATAGGTATGGCAAATGCTGCGGTTTTTCCGGTTCCGGTTTGTGCGCAGCCCAGCAGGTCGCGGTTTTGTAAAACGATGGGTATTGCTTGTTCCTGTATTGGGGTAGGGGTGGTATATCCCTCAGTTTTTAAAGCCCTGAGTATCGGCTCAATTAATTTTAAATTTTCGAATGACATGTAATCTTTGTTATTATTTGCTAACGCGGAGCATAAGCGGGGATCTGAAGTATTTATCGGTGATCAACCTTAAGCGGGCGGATAATTTTTTGCAAAGATACGGTTTTTATTGAAAAAACGTTTTATAAGTTCCTAACCACACAGGGCTGACGCATTAGAAATTTTTGTTAGCGATAAGTGTTAAGAGGAATTTATGGTTCCAGCCAGCCATTTTTCTTTTAGCTTTCAGGCTGGCTTGGCTGGTTTTGTCAGACTTTAGGATATTTAGAGCGATCTTTCTT
>DASRTD010000248.1:0-4521 GCA_035656115.1 Mucilaginibacter sp. | reverse complement strand
TTATCGACCGAACCGCCGAAATTCACTGTTTTTTGCCCGAGGATAGCCGTTTTTTCCTTTTCGGGCGTTTTACGATAATAATATTGCGAGAGATCTTCGTCAAGAAAAAAAGGCAGCAGGGATTTTCCAGGGACACTGGTGCTATCCCGGTTGTCAAACATAAACTTGTAATGTTTGAAGACTGGTTTATCCCCCACACTATTCGGGACATTCACGAGCGAAAAGGTGGTTTTATCGTATTCTTTGTACTCGACATAATCATAGCTTGCCGGCCGGTTTTTTTCCTTGTTCTCGATAACCTTGCGGATAAGGTCAACGGCTGGATTATCTTTATTCCGATATCTCGGCTTTTTACCGGATCTTACGATCACCTCTTTCAACTGGCTTGCCACGGGTGCCAAGCGAATATTTATCACTTGCGAGATACCGGTTTTTATCGGTACGAAGGCGTCTTTATAACCTAAAAACGAAACTTTTATTTGTGTTACCGATTGGTTGGTACCGACGATATATTCACCTTTATCGTTACTGATCGCTCCGTTGGTGGTACCTACAAAAGAAACAGCAACTCGGGGAAGGGGTTTTCTGTCGGTAGCATCGGTTATTTTCCCGCTGACAACGGTATTTTGCGCAAAAACAATCGCAGAAAAAAAAATCAGGGCAGATAAGGTTAACAGCTTTCTGTAAGAGAATTTAAAATCCATTTAAATTAAGCAGATACCATCTTTATTAACCATTTTTTATTTTAATTAATTGCTGAAAACCGGTGTATGTCATTCGTGACCATCAGCTTTAACCGCTAACAATGTTCCTGATCCGCTCAACCTATGACAACTAACGCAAAATACGTATAAAATGTTTCGGCATTGCCCGTGTTATTAAACTTAAAAATGCCAAAAACGTTTAACAAAGCCCGCCCATTTTTCAAGCTGCAAAGGTAAAAAAAACCTTAACGGCTATTGTGGTCAGAAAGTCAAATATCCCTTATCGATTTGCATCGCCTGCACTGTGTTAAAAAAGCTTAAACCACAAAACGGCCTGCAGCAACAAGTTAGTATAAATGCCGGCCAGCACATCATCCAGCATTATTCCCCATCCTTTCGGAAAAGACTCCATTTTCTGTATATAAAATGGTTTTACTATGTCGAAAAACCGGAATAAAATAAACGCTGCCAACAAATATTTTAAGTTAACCGGCAGCATAACCAGGCTTACGCACATCCCGGAAATTTCGTCGATCACTACCTTTGACGGGTCTTTTCCCCATTCCCGCTCCATAATCGAAGACGACCAAACGCCGGTGAATGTCACTGCGGCTGTGATCAAAATGGAAACCGTTACAGGAGGGTATGCCCCATGCCATGCCAGGTACCAGCAGCAACAGCAAACCGCCGCGGCGATGGTACCGCCGCCTTTGAGGTAGCCGACGCCGAGTACTGAAGCGAAAAGTTTGTGTAGGATTTCGGATTTCGGATTTTCGATTTCGGATTTTTTATTTTCCTGCATGGCTGGCTAAATCAATAGTCAAATTAAAAAATTCAAAATTTTCTTAAATCCGAAATTGAAAATCCCACATCCGAAATCAAGCTAAAGCGTGTCCACCAATTCCTGGTAATAATCCAATCCCAGGTGGGTGATCAGGTCTTCGCCCATTAAATGGCGTAAAGTGTTTTGCAACTTCATTAATTGTTTAAAAATATCGTTTTCTGGCGGCAGACCGGGTGCAGTTTGCGGCGATTTGAGATAGAAGGAAAGCCACTCCTGTATACCGCTCATGCCTGCTCTTTTAGCTAAATCGCTAAAAAGCGCCAGGTCTAACGCTATTGGCGCGGCCAAAATGGAATCGCGGCATAAAAAATTTATCTTGATCTGCATTTTGTAACCCAGCCAACCAAAAATGTCGATGTTATCCCAGCTTTCCTTGTTATCGCCGTGAGGAGGGTAATAGTCGATCCGAATCTTATGGTACAGGTTTCCGTATAACTCCGGGTTAGCCCCAGGTTTCAAAATATCTTCGAGCACGCCGAGTTTTGATACTTCCTTTGTTTTGAAATTATCCGGATCGTCCAAAACCAAACCATCGCGGTTGCCCAGGATGTTGGTAGAAAACCACCCCCTTACACCGAGCGAGCGGGCGGCCAGGCCAGGTGCCAGGATCGTTTTCATCAGTGTTTGCCCGGTTTTGAAATCTTTGCCGGCGATGGGTGTCTCGGTTAATTTTGCCAGCTCGATCATCGCAGGAATATCCACGGTGAGGTTGGGCGCGCCGTTTGTAAAAGGTATGCCCATTTTCAAAGCGGCATAGGCGTAGATCATACTTGGTGATATACGCTTGTCGTCATCCAGCAGTGCCCGCTCAAACTTTTCCAGGCTTTGGTGAATGTCTGAAGGTTCATAGTAAATCTCAGTTGAACCACACCATATCAATACGATGCGGTTGCATCCATGCTTTTCCTTGAACGTGGCGATGTCATTCATTACCTCCTGCGCCATTTCATAGCGCGTGCCGCTTTTTACATGGGTGCCTATAAGGTTTTTAGCGTAGTTTTTATCAAAAGCTGCCTTCATTGGCACCACGGCTTCCAACTCGTCTTTCACCTTGCTTAAAAGGGCTGCTTCCAGCACTCCGGCTTTTGTGGCTGCCTCATACACATTGTCAGAGTAAACATCCCAGCCGCCAAAAACGATGTCGCTAAGACCGGCGAGCGGCACAAAATCCTTCACTTTCGGGTTCCTGTTCTCGGTTCTTTTCCCGAGGCGGATGTTACCCATCTGCGTCAGCGAGCCAATGGGCTGCGCTAACTCTTTTTTAACTGCTTCAACGCCGGCAATCATCGTGGTTGCCACAGCGCCCAGTCCGGGAATTAGTATACCAAGTTTGCCATCGGCGGGGCTGATGTATGTTTTCATTCGTTATTCCGGTTTATCGTTTAAAGCCAATTGTTTGATTTATACCATTTAACAGTTTCGGCAACGCCGCCTTGCAAGTCATTTTCGGGATGAAATCCCAAGCCCGTTTTCGCTTTTTCTATATCGCAGAACCAGTTAACTGCCATCAGCTCATTCAGCTTCTCCACATTCAGCGTTGCCGCTTTATTGCTCAAAGCGCAGTATTTTTCGGAAAGGTAGGCGATACTTTTTACAAAGCCCACGGGTAAATGAAATTTTACAGTATTTGAATTTAACGCAGACTTAATGTGTTTTGCTAACTGATAGCGGTCATAAAACAGACCGTCGGAAAGGTTGAAAGTTTCGTGGTTCCCTTTCCGCAGCGCTTTGATCGCTGCCCGTGCCAGGTCGGTCACGTACAAAAAGCTGAATTTTTGATCGACGCGACCGATGTACGGCTCCAAACCCCTTGCCACTTGTTTAAAGAAAATGAAAATATCCCTGTCTCGCGGTCCGTACACGCCTGTAGGCCGCAAAATGGTATAATTTAATGCGCTAAATTCCAGTAAGTATTCTTCGGCTAACAGTTTACTCCTCCCGTAAGCAGTGACGGGATGCGGTTCAGTATCCTCGTAAATGATGCCATCAGGGCTATGCAAGGGCCCAAGGGCTGCCAGGCTACCCATCAATACAAATTTCTTGAGGTTGATGCCGCTCTCAACAGCCGCTAATGCGAGGTTACGTGTATAACCGGCGTTAATTTCATTGTATTCTTTTTGCGAACGGGCCGTCGTTACACCGGCTGCATGAATAATATAGGTATAATTATTTTCGGTTATTTCTTTTTTTAAGGCTTCCAGGTCAATAAAATCGGGGGAAGAATATTTTATATCGAATTCTTTTAAATGATCCGTTTTGCTGCTTTTTCGTACCGCGGCGTAAACCTCCAGGTTACTTGCCACTGCCTCCTTGATCAAATGATACCCGATAAACCCGCTTGCCCCGGTGATCAGCACCCGTTCCTTCATATCTGTTTTTCGTAGAGCCTGTAGGTTTTATACGGATCGCCTTTAATAGCTTTGATGGCTTCGTTTATCATCACGTTGTTCTCCAGCGTCCAGCCGGCTTCGGCATGCAGGAAACCTTTGCGTTTGTATTCTTTAATAATAGTGCCATACAAACAGGCTTCGATGCCCATTTTCCGGAAGCCGTCAACTACCCCGAGGGCATAGATGCGGATACTCCTGATCTTCTTTTTATTTAATAAGAGTTTGAAAATACCCGAGGGCAGCAGGCGGCCGCGTTTTATGGTTTTAAAAATCTCGTTATAGTTTGGCAGGGCGAGGCCGAATGCCACCACCTTCCCTTCCTTTTCGGCAACCAATGCAAAATCGGGATCGAGGATCAATTTAAGGTCTTTTGCCAGGTAATTGAACTCGTCATCGGTTAGCGGCACAAAGCCGCTGTTTTGATCCCAGGCCGAGTTGTAGACCTCGCGGAGCTTAACCGTTTCGCCCTTAAAATCCCTTAAATTTACTTTGCGGATGATGATGTTGTTCCGTTTTAAACGTTCTTGCAGTGCATCAAGCAACCTTACCGACTTGTCATCATAATTTTGTCCATCCCAATGCC
>DASRTD010000247.1:0-11014 GCA_035656115.1 Mucilaginibacter sp. | reverse complement strand
TGCAGCGAGCTAACCTACGATACCTATTCGGCTAACTCAAAACAATTATACAGGGTCTATCTATCTGCTGATGCAAACGGCGGCACTACTATATTCCCCAGTGTGGACGTAGCAGTTGGCCCCGGCATCAAAAAAGCGTTTCCGTCTGTATTAGCTTATACCCGCTTAGACCAGCACAGACCGGTGTTTGTAAAATACGACGCCAAAACTTTTAAGGAAGAAAAAATCATGTTTATTGATTCCAACTTCCTGCAAATGTTTTCCATACCTCTATTGAAAGGCGATAGCAAAAATGCTTTAACAGAGCCTGAAACGATGGTGATCACTAAAGACTTTGAAAAGAAATATTTTGGCGATGGCGATGGTTTGGGCAAAATGATAACAGTAGGCAAAAATCTGGTAAAAGTGACCGGGGTAATTGATAAAATACCGGATAATTCTCATTTCCACGGGGATGCGTTCATGAGTTTTGCTACTGAAGATAACGCTTCCACTCCTCAAACCTGGAGTAATGTAAACGACTTTACTTACTTGCTTCTGAATAAAAACGCCGACCCGCACAAACTGGAAGCGGCGTTTCCGCAATTGGTTGCACAACACGTTGTTCCTGAAGTTCAGCATGATATGGGCGTCAGCCTCGCCGAAGCGCAGAAATCTGTAAATACCTTTAAGTTTTTACTACAGCCGATCACCGATATTCATCTTCATTCAGCCAGCAAATACGAGTTGGAACCGAGCGGCGACATTCATTATGTCTACATATTTGCCGCATTGGCTATTTTCGTGTTATTGCTGGCTTGCATCAACTTTACCAATCTTTCTACAGCCGCTGCAACCAAACGCGCCAAGGAGATTGGCGTACGCAAAGTCCTCGGTTCTGAAAAAAATAAGCTGGTTTGGCAATTTTTGACCGAATCGCTGATGCTTACGCTTTTTTCGATGGTTTTGGCCCTCGGGTTGGTCTACCTGTTGTTACCTTATTTTAACAATGTTGCCGGCAAACATGTTACTATCGCTTTTTATTTCAGCTCCTGGGCGATAGCCGCGGAATTAGGATTAACCCTCGTTGTCGGACTAATGGCGGGCCTTTACCCGGCAGTTTTCATGTCATCGTTTAAAATTATTCCCATTCTAAAAGGAGGCAATGGTCTGCAGCTTTCTGGCAAAAGCAGTCTGCGAAGCGGTTTGATCGTTTTCCAGTTCGCCATTTCAACAGCGCTTATTATCGCTACACTCGTCGTATTTCAGCAATTAAGCTATATGCAAAACAAAAAGCTGGGCTATGATAAAAACCAGGTGCTGGTTGTTAATGACGCGTATACGTTGGGTAACAACATCGATGCCTTTAAGCAGGATTTAGTAAATGACCACCGTGTGGTAAGCGTCACCAAAACCGACAACGCACCCGGTTACGATGACGCCGGCGGCACAGTAATTTATGCTAAAGAAATTGCCGACAAGGGCACACGTACCGAAATACCCACAAGCATCTATTGGATCGACTCGAATTACATTTCTACTCTGAAGATGGAGCTAGTTAAAGGTCGCAATTTTTACCCTTCGGGCCCTGCTGATTCCGCTTCGGTAATTGTAAATGAAGCTGAGGTAAGCGCCTTAGGTTTCGGCAATACCGACCCAATAGGCAAAACTATTATTCGGTCCGGCCAGCGGCATTACATGATCGTTGGTGTGGTGAAGGATTTTCATTTCACATCGGCCAAACAAAAAATAGCGCCGCTGATGATGATTGCCTCGGGCGACTCCAATGGAAAAATTATTGCCCGCGTAAAAACTGCCGACATCCCACGCCTGATCAGCGATATCAAAAGCA
Source organism: Mucilaginibacter sp. (assembly GCA_035656115.1). Taxonomy (GTDB): domain Bacteria; phylum Bacteroidota; class Bacteroidia; order Sphingobacteriales; family Sphingobacteriaceae; genus Mucilaginibacter. The sequence goes on along the minus strand of DASRTD010000247.1, from coordinate 9,183 downwards.
AATGGGAGCGATACAACTCAGGCGCCCCGTTCAATTATTCATTCCTCGACCAACAGTTTGCCTTGCTATATGGCGCTGAGCAGCGTGTGGGGAACATTTTCACCTCGTTTTCCATCATCGCAATTATCATCGCTTGCCTCGGCTTGTTTGGCCTGGCAGCATTTATGATACGCCAGCGGGTTAAGGAGATTGGTATTCGCAAGGTTTTGGGGGCATCGTCGGTAAGCATAACCACCATGCTTTCGAAAGAGTTTTTGCAACTTATTTTAATAGCTGCATTAATATCATTCCCGATAACCTGGTACGCGATGAATAAATGGTTGCAGGATTTTGCCTACCGCACCACTATACACTGGTGGGTGTTTGTGCTGGCGGGCGTGATCGCGCTGCTGGTGGCGGCTATAACGATAAGTTTTCAGTCGATCAAAGCTGCGCTGGCAAACCCGGTTAAGAGTTTACGGAGTGAGTAGCAGTTGGGAGTGGCAGTTTGCAGTTGAAAATCAATAACTCAGTAATTCAATAACTCAATAAAATCACTAATTCAATAAAATCACTAATTCACTAAATCAATAATTCACTAATTGATTAATTATGATACGAAACTATTTCAGGAGCGCTTTTCGCAATATCAGAAGGCATCCGTTTATTTCATTTATCAACATATTCGGGATAACCGTGGGATTAACCTGCTGCCTGCTTATTTTGACGTATGTTATCAACGAAAAAAGCTACGACCGCTATAACAAAAATGCCGATGACATTTACCGTGTGACCCGCATATTCTACTCCGCGCCGAATGTTGAAAGCCTGCATTTAAGCTCGATTGCGCCCGCATTCGGCCCGGGGTTGAAGTTGGCATTTTCGGATATGAAGGAAATGACGCGTACGCTGCCCAACGGTGTAACTTCTTTTCGATATAAGGAAAAACTGTTTAATGAGCAGAATATGTTTTTCGCCGATGAAAACTTCTTCAACTTTTTTACCGTCCCGGTATTGGAAGGCGATGGACGTAAAGCATTAACCGAGCCGTACAGTGCCATGCTTACGCCGGATATTGCAAAAAAATATTTCGGCGGCGAGGACCCCATAAATAAGCAAATTATCCTGGACGGCAATAAACACGCGTTTGTGGTTAAGGGTATTTATAGTCCGTTTCCTTTCAATTCGCATATGCACCCGGATATTTTGGTATCGTTCAGCACTTTAAACGATTCAACCATTTATGGCGCAAAGCAGCTGGCAACCAGTTACGGCAACAACGCCTTTTATACTTACCTGATGTTCCCGAAAGGTTATACAGCTGAGCGTATTGAAGCAAGGTTTCCTGACTTTTTAGACAAATACTGCGCCGCCCTTGGCGCGCCGCCCAAGCTTAAAGTGCACAATACCACTAAGCTTACAGCACAAAAGTTAACTGATATCCACCTTACCTCCCACCTGGATGATGAAATTGAACCTGACGGAAACGGTAGTTCAACTCGCGTCTATATTTTTTCGGCTATCGCTTTGTTTATATTGCTTATTGCCTGCATTAACTATATGAATCTTTCTACTGCGCGTTCGGCACTCCGTGCGAAGGAAATAGGGATCCGAAAAGTCGTAGGGGCGCAGCGTAAAGAGATTATAGCCCAGTTTTTGAGCGAGTCGGTAATTGTAACCTATGTGTCGCTGTTGCTGGCATTCGGCATAGCCGCATTAGTGTTGCCCGCAGTAAACCACATGTCGGGTTTACAGCTCACCGTCGGCAGTCTTTACAGCTGGTATTTTTTAATTCCCGTACTGTTGCTGCCCTGCATTGTAGGTTTGATCAGCGGGATTTACCCGGCGTTGTTTATGTCGTCCTTCATCCCGGTGAGAGTATTAAAAGGTTTATTTAAAGTACAAACCGGCACATTTTCTTTCCGCAAAATACTGGTTGTGCTGCAGTTCTCTATCTCAATTGTCTTAATCGTGGCAACCGCAGTAGTATTCAGGCAGCTGCAATACATACAGGACAAGGACCTTGGTTTTGATAAGGATCATGTTTTAACCATGGTAGGCGGCGGCGCAGTTGGTAACCAGTTTGATGCTTTTAAAACCGATCTGCTGAGTAATCCGAATATAAGATCAATTGGCCGTTCTTCGCGCATCCCATCAGGGCGGTTGCTGGATGATCAGGGTGCATCCGTTTTGGAAGGTGGTACTTTCCAGCCGTTAAAAGTCGACCTGAAGCAAGTCGCCGTTGACGATGGCTTTATTCCAACCTTTGGTATTACAATGGCCGCCGGGCGTAATTTTTCGCATAACATAAAAACCGACTCCAACAAATTCATCATTAATGAAACTACAGTAAAAACACTTGGATGGGGCACGCCTGAAAAAGCCATCAATAAGCAAATAAAATATGGCAACATAACTGGCAATGTTATTGGCGTGATGAAAGATTTTCATTTTGAATCGCTGCATCAGCCCATCGTCCCGATCATACTGATATGGCAGCCTTACGGCAGGGTTTCCATCAAGATCAGCGGGCAGAATGTCCAGGCATCAGTAAGTCACATCCGGAATACCTTTATGCATTATGCGCCCAATACTCCCTTCGATTTTTCTTTCCTCGACCAGCACTTTGACCAGCTATATCACAGCGAGCAGCAGCAGGGTACGCTGTTTACCATATTTGCCTGTATTGCCATATTTATTGCCTGCTTAGGGCTGTTCGGGCTGTCGGCGTTCACCATCGGCCAACGGGTGAAAGAGATCGGTGTGCGCAAAGTGCTTGGCGCCAGCGTGCCTCAAATTGTCCAGGAATTGTCGAAGGAGTTTTTGGCGTTAGTGACGATTGCCGCGGTAGTCGCCCTGCCGCTGGCTTTATATTTTATGAACCAATGGCTTGACAGTTTCGCTTCGCGGACCAGCGTAAGCTGGTGGATATTGGCATCTGCGGGAGTAATTGCCCTGATCATTGCCTTTGCAACGATAAGCATTCAATCTATCAAGGCGGCAACAGCAAACCCGGTAAAGAGCCTTCGAAGTGAGTAGGCAGTTGGCAGTAGCAGTTGGCAGTAAAAAAAAAGCAAATCGGTGTAATCAAAAAATAATCGGTGAAATCCAAAAAACATGATAAAAAGCTATCTCAAAATCGCATTCCGCAATTTTTGGCGGCACAAAGTGTTTACGTTGATCAACATTACTGGCCTATCCGTCGGTATCGCGGCCTGCCTGGTGATTTACTTACTTGTTCAGCACGATTTTACATTTGATAAGTTCGAAAAGGACGGCGACCGCATTTATCGCGTAGTAACCGACTTCAATTTCGAAGGCAGTCCGGCGCATAACCCGGGCGTTAGCGGGCCTTTACCCTGGGCGATTAAAAACCAGGTAACAGGGCTGGAGGTATCGGCGTCGGTGTTTCATATGACGCCGCCCGACGTATTTATCCAAAAGCCCGGCGGCGCGCCTGTTAAGTTTAAGCAGCAGCCGGATGTCGCCTTTGTCGACGGAAGCTATTTTCAATTGCTTCCATACAAATGGCTGGCCGGTTCGCCTAAAACTGCACTGAATGATCCGGATCATGTGGTATTGACGTCTGATCAGGCGGCGATTTATTTTCCCGGGATACCATTTGACCAGGTAATGGGGAAAACGGTTACTTACGACACCATCAAAACCTCGGTATCAGGTATTGTAGCTCCGATCAGGGATAACACCGATTTTACCTTCCACGATTTTATCTCTTACCAAACCGCCTTCACCCACATGAGCTGGCGCATGCAGCTTCAACTGCACAACTGGGGTGGCCATAATCCGATGCGGCAATTTTTTGTAAAACTTTCGCCCGGTCCTTCGGCTGCGCGGGTGCAGGATCAATTAAATGCCTTCCTCAAAAAAAATGACCGGGAGCGACCGGGAAGGACTCAGGCGTTGGCTTTGCAGCCGCTTACTAAAATTCACTTCGACCCCAATTATGGCGGTATCGCAAACTGGGAAACAGCCAACGTAACCACGCTTTATTACCTGCTTGGGATAGCGCTGTTTTTGCTCCTGTGCGGTTGTATCAATTTTATAAACCTCACAACGGCACAGGCTACCCAGCGCGCCCGCGAGATCGGCGTGCGTAAAACTATGGGCAGCACCAGGGTGCAACTGATAAGCCAGTTCCTGGCCGAAACCTGGTTGACAACCCTGTTCGCGGTTATAGCAGCCGCAGCGCTCACCCCGGTTATCCTGAGTCTGTTTGCGGGTTTTATTCCCCGGGGCATCAAGCTAGACCTGTTTGCACAGCCCGGCATTATTTTATTCCTGCTGGGATTGTCAATTGTTGTAAGCTTGCTGTCGGGATTTTATCCCGCGGTTATCCTGTCCGGATATAAACCAGTCGAGGTCCTTAAAAACCAGGTGGCCGGCGGCAAAGGGTCACGCAACGAGTGGATGCGCAAATCACTAATCGTGACGCAATTCGTCATAGCGCAGTTCTTTATCATCGCCACCGTGATGGTGAGCAAGCAGATATACTACGCAGTGAACAAAAACCTCGGTTTTAAAAAGGAAGGTATTGTAATGATTGCCTCACCGTTTAAAAATATCAACCCAAAGGCAAACTTGGTATTGCTCAATCAATTCAGGGCCATACCGGAGGTACAGATGGCAAGCATCGGTAATGATGCCCCTTCGTCAGGAAACCCCAACAGCACCGAAGCACATTTCTTTAATGGTAAAAAGGAAATCGTGACCGAAGATTTGAACGAAAAGTTTGGTGACGAAAACTATATCAAACTCTATCATATCAAGCTGCTCGCCGGCCGCAATTTACAGCCGGGCGATGCCGGCAAAGCCTTCCTGATTAATGATACGTACGCCAAAATATTGGGTTTCCAAAGTCCACAGCAAGCCGTTGGCAAAAATATCGAGAAATTTAACGGCGATACCCGCATGCAAATCATCGGCGTGGTTTCCGACTTTCACCAGGAGTCGCTGCACGCGCCTATCGCGCCACTGGCCATCATGACCAGTACCGATCCAGGCGTCAACGGCACTTTCCACATCGCCCTTAAACCTGGTACCGGCAACGACTGGCACGCCACTATCGCCGCCATCCAGCAGGACTGGAGGCAGGCTTACCCCAACGACGACTTCGAATATCATTTTGTGGACGAAACGATAGCGGGCATGTACAGCGCCGAAGAAAATACGGTCACCTTGCTCAAATGGGCAACGGGTTTGTCTATATTGATCAGTTGCCTTGGCCTGCTGGGACTCGCTATCTTTACGACCAGCCAGCGTACCAAGGAGATCGGCGTACGCAAAGTGCTTGGCGCAACGGTAGCGCAAATCGTAGCCCTGCTTTCACGCGAAATCGTATGGCTGGTTTTATTGGCTTTTGTTATCGTCGTTCCGATAGGGTGGCTGGCGCTGAATAAATGGATGGAAAGCTTTGCCGACCGCACCGCCATCAGCTGGTGGATATTCGCCGGCGGCGGTGTATTGATGCTGGCAACGTCTATCCTAACATCGGCTTTCCAAACGATAAAGGCGGCCCGGGCAAACCCGGTGAATAGCCTTCGGTCGGAGTAGTAGCAGTGGCAGTAGCAGTTTACAGTTTTTATTTAGGTGAAAGGCGAAAGGTTATATCGGCGACAGGCAACAATAAACAAATGAACTAATAAACTAATACATGATCTTGACCTATTTTAAAATCGCATTTCGCAGGCTGCAAAAAAGCAGGCTGTACACCCTGATAAACCTGGTGGGTTTAACGGTGGGGATAAGTAGCTGTTTGCTGATCGGCTTGTTTATAATAAACGAGCTTAGCTACGATCGTTTCAACAAAAACAGGGACCGAATTGTAAGGATGACCATGCAGTTTGGCGAGGGCGGTAAAGAGAAATATGCGACTACAGGTACTAAAGCCGGCCCGCAACTGAAGCGCACCTTTCCGCAGGTGGAAGGCTTTGTTCGCGCGATCAACGGTACCGTGGTTATGAAGTACGGCAGCCAGATGTACATCGAAAAGCGGTTTTTGTACGCCGATTCTGCTTTTTTTAAGATTTTTTCTTTCCAGTTGCTGAAAGGTGACCCAAAAACGGTGCTCGATGCGCCCAATAAAGTGGTGATCACCCAATCCATGGCAACCAAATATTTTGGTAGCGGCGACCCGATCGGTAAAATACTGTCGGTGGGCTGGTATGGCCCGCCAAAAATTTTCCAGGTGACCGGATTAGTGGCCGATGCCCCCGAAAATTCGCAGATCAAGTTTGATTTTATTGGCTCGTTCTCCACCATCGATGCTTCTAAACATGAAGAGTGGTGGACGGCCAACTATATCACTTACCTGTTACTGCAAAACAAAGACCAACTCCCCGGTTTTCAGCGGCAACTGGACACTTATATGAAGGGCGTGAGCAGGGGAGAACTCAAACTGGCCGCCAGCAGCCCGCTCACCTATAACCTGGAGCCATTGCTGCAGGTGCACCTGCATTCGCCGCTCGACGGGCTGGAACCATCCGGCAACTCCACTACGGTTTATGTCCTCGGCATTATCGCCCTGCTTATACTCGTCATCGCCTGCATCAATTATACCAACCTGGCAACGGTACAATCCAGCGCCAAAAGTACCGAAATTGGGATTCGCAAGGTCCTGGGCGCTCAAAAATCACAGCTTTTTGGGCAGTTTATCGGCGAATCGTTTTTGCTGACCTTGATTTCGCTTGTTTTTGCCGCGGTACTTGCCATATTGTTTTTGCCCTACTTTAACCAGCTTATCGGCAAGCAGTTATCACTTGCCGTGTGGATACATCCGCTCCCGATATTGATTATGCTGAGCCTGTGTGTGTTTATTGCTTTCGCTTCCGGAAGTTACCCGGCCCTTGTGCTGTCTAACGTGCGATTGATCAGCATACTCAAATCTGGCTTAAAGCTAACTTCTTCCGGCGGTTTTTTCCGGCAGGCGCTTATTGTCTTCCAGTTTATGATATCAGTGGGGCTTATCATCGCAACTATTATCGTAGTGCAGCAACTGGATTATATCCGGCACAAGGATTTAGGTTACGATAAGGACCATGTCATTGTTATCACCACGGATGACAATGCGCACCAGCACTATGAAGCGCTGAAGAGCGAGATTGCCCGTATGCCTGGTGTAACCAGCGTTAGCGGTGCAAATGCCATGCCCACTTCCGTGCAATGGGGAGACGGCATTACTGCCGACGACGGTCATGGTAAAAAAGATTTGAATATCGTTTGCCTGCCGTCAGACGTAGGCCTGATAAAAACCCTCAATATGAAGCTAATCGCGGGAACAGACTTCAACGATGATGAGTATAAACTGATGGATACCGCCAACAAATACAAAAATTTTAGATATTCTTTTATTTTAAACGAGACAGCGGCCAAAAATTTAGGTTGGTCACCCCAGCAGGCCATAGGCAAAACGGTTATTAAAGGCGCGCCGGGCACTGTTGTGGGCGTCATCAAAGATTTCCACTTTGCATCGCTTAAGCAGCCGATCGGCCCAATGATGCTCTTCCTGGATACGTCGTTTACCAACTATATTCTCCTAAAAACAACAGGGCAAAACGCTCCCGCCACCCTGCAGGCCTTGCAGGCGCTATGGAAGGAGCGCGTGCCTACTATGCCTTTTACCTATCGTTTCCTCGATGATAATTATAACAGCATGTACGAGTCCGAGCAAAAACAGGCGGCTATGTTCAGCACCTTTTCAACGCTGGCTATTTTGCTGGCCTCTATGGGCCTGTTTGCGCTATCCGCATTTACCACGGCGCAGCGCGCAAAGGAGATCGGTATCCGCAAAGTGCTCGGCGCTGACGTGGCGGGTATTGTAAGCCTTATCGCTAAAGATTTCTTAAAACTTACATTTATTGCTGTCATTATTGCCTCGCCACTGGCCTGGTACCTGATGAATCACTGGCTGCAGGATTTTGCCTATCGCATCAACATTAATGCCTGGGTGTTTATTGCGGCTGGTGGGGCAGCGGTGTTGATTGCCTTTATTACGGTTAGTTTTCAATCTGTTAAGGCGGCTCTGGCTAACCCGGTGGAGAGCCTTCGAAGTGAGTAGGCAGTCAGCAGTAGCAGTAGCAGTTGGCAAAAAAAAAGTAATCAGTGTAATCAAAAACCAATCGGTGTAATCACAAAAAAATGATAAAAAACTACTTCAAATTCGCCTTTCGCAATCTTTTGCGACACAAGCGCATGACCTTTATTAACATTGCGGGACTCGGTATCGGCATGGCAGCAGCTGTACTGATCGTCGTTTGGGTGCAAAATGAGTTAAGCTATGACAAATTTCAGCCTGACGCGAATAGTATTTATCGTATAAAAGTGAGGCTGTCTATATCGAAAACCGAAACCTGGGTATGGGAAAATTCCCAATATATTTTAGGCGATTTCGCATCACGGCAAATACCTGAAATAGCGGATGTTACGCGGCTTAAATCCAACTATGGCGATTTGAATATGCATTACGGGGATAAGATCATTTCCGAAAAAAAATCTGCTTATGTGGATGAAAATTGGTTTAAAGTATTTCATTACCAGTTTATTGAAGGTTCAGCAGATGGGTTTGTAAAAAAACCGTTTAGCATGATCATCACCGAATCAACTGCAAAAAAGTACTTTGGCAGCCAACCAGCGGTTGGTAAGGTTTTACGTATTGATACCAATAACTACCAGGTAGAGGCGGTTGTAAAAGACAATCCGGCTAACTCCAGCTTCCAGTTTAATTTGCTGATGCCCATTGCAGCAAAATTGGCCGACCCGCAACAACGAAAAAACGATCTGGAATGGGGTAACTACAATTACCTCACCTTTTTAAAACTTAAACCCGGCGCCAACGTAGCTGCCATTGGCAATAAGCTAAAAAACATCGTGCACCAAAATAAAAAAGGAGATAAAGGCGACCAAAAGTTTGAATTAATAAGTTTGCCGGATATTCATTTTGAAAATGATCTGCAAAGCTCCATTATGCTCCATGGCAACCGTACGATGGTTAATGTTTTTATGGTGCTTGGCAGTTTGCTGCTGATCACAGCCTGTATTAACTATGTAAACCTTACTACTGCGCGAGCAAGCCTGCGCTCAAAAGAAGTAAGCGTTCGTAAAATTGTGGGGGCCGACCGCTTGCATTTGTTCGGCCAGTTTATGTCCGAATCATTACTGGTGAGCTTTATAGCGCTTGTCCTCGCGCTC
>DASRTD010000246.1:0-6245 GCA_035656115.1 Mucilaginibacter sp. | reverse complement strand
ACATCATTAAATAACAAGGTTTTTAAGTCTTTTATCGGCCAGGGTTATTATGATGTGATTGTTCCGGGCGTTATCCAGCGCAATATCCTGGAGAATCCGGGTTGGTATACCCAATATACCCCATACCAGGCCGAAATAGCGCAGGGCCGCCTACAGGCGCTGCTAAATTTCCAAACCATGGTCATCGACCTAACCGGTATGGAAATAGCCAATGCATCGTTGCTGGATGAAGGCACCGCCGCTGCCGAGGCGATGTTTATGCAATACAGCCTGCGTAAAAACCAAAACGCCAACGTGTTTTTTGTTTCGGAAGAACTGTTCCCGCAAACCATTGATATTTTAAAGACCCGCGCGCAGCCTTATGGCATTGAACTGCACATAGGCAGCCATCAGTCGGTTGATTTGAACGAAAATATGTTTGGTGCGATCGTGCAATATCCTGCTGGTGACGGTGCAGTATATGATTATTCAACCTTTGCTTCGGGCGCCCACGAAAAAGGCATTAAGCTGACGGTAGTGGCCGACATCATGAGCCTGGCTTTATTAACGCCCCCTGGCGAGTGGGGCGCCGATGTAGTTGTGGGCTGCACCCAGCGTTTTGGGGTACCGATGGGCTTCGGGGGTCCGCACGCGGCATTTTTTGCGACCAAGGAAGAGTACAAACGCTCCATACCAGGCCGCATCATCGGCGTAACCATTGACAGCGCAGGGAATTATGCGCTGCGCATGGCGCTGCAAACCCGCGAGCAGCATATCCGCAGGGATAAAGCCACCTCCAACATTTGCACCGCTCAGGCTTTACTGGCCATTATGGCTGGCATGTATGCTGTTTACCATGGACCTCGCGGTGTTAAACTGATCGCTGAAAGAATTCACGGTTTGGCGATCTTACTTTCTGAATCGCTGCAGCAACTGGGTTTTGAGCAATTAAACGAATCGTATTTCGACACGCTCAAGTTTGACCTGGGCGCTTTGGCCGGCCCGATACATGCGGAAGCACTGAACAACGAAATGAACTTCCACTATAAAGGTTCAGAAGTGACCATTTCGATAGACGAAACTACATCGACCGAAGATATCAGGACCATCGTTCGCTTTTTTGCCCGGATAAAAGGCAAATCGCTGAATGATGTTGATTTTGAAGGGCTGAAACAAAATATAAAAACGGTGATACCGGCGGGTTTGCAGCGCAAGTCGGCCTACCTCGCTCATGCGCTTTTCAACTCACATCATTCGGAGCATGAAATGCTGCGGTATATCAAATCGCTGGAAGCGAAAGATCTTTCGCTGTGCCACTCGATGATTGCGCTGGGATCATGCACTATGAAGCTGAACGCCACAACCGAAATGGTACCGGTAACCTGGGCGCATTTCAGCAAGATACACCCCTTCGCCCCTACCGACCAGGTTGGCGGCTATATGCAGGTGTTCGACGAGCTGAACAACTGGCTGAGCGAGATCACCGGCTTTGCAGCCATGAGCCTGCAGCCCAATGCCGGCGCACAGGGCGAATACGCGGGGCTGATGGTTATCCGCGCCTATCACCGCGACCGTGGCGAAGGCCACCGTAATATCGCACTGATCCCTTCATCGGCGCATGGCACCAACCCGGCATCGGCCGCAATGGCCGGGATGAAGATCGTGGTAGTTAAATGCGACGAAAATGGGAACATAGATGTTGCCGACCTGAAAGCAAAGGCCGAACAATATAAAAATGAACTTTCGGCGCTGATGGTGACTTATCCATCTACGCACGGCGTTTTTGAAGAATCGATCATCGAGATTTGCCAAATCATTCACGACAACGGCGGCCAGGTTTATATGGATGGCGCTAACATGAACGCACAGGTCGGCTTAACCAGCCCGGCCAATATCGGCGCGGATGTTTGTCACCTTAATTTACATAAAACTTTCTGCATCCCCCATGGCGGCGGCGGCCCGGGCATGGGGCCCATCGGTGTGGCCAAGCATCTTGTTCCTTATTTACCGGGGCATGCGGTGGTTGATATTGACCGCGGAAAATCCATCCATGCGGTATCAGCAGCACCCTGGGGTTCGGCATCCATCCTGATCATCTCGCACGCTTACATCGCGATGATGGGCGGCGATGGTCTCACCAATGCCACTAAATACGCTATTTTGAATGCCAATTACATCAAAACACGCCTGCAACACCATTACCCGGTTTTGTATACCGGCAAGCACGGGCGTTGCGCACACGAAATGATACTGGATTGCCGCGCATTTAAAAACTTCGGCATCGAGGTGACCGATATTGCCAAACGCCTGATGGATTATGGTTTCCATGCACCTACTGTATCGTTCCCGGTTGCTGGGACGGTGATGGTTGAGCCGACGGAGTCGGAGCCGAAACATGAACTCGATCGTTTTTGCGATGCGATGATCTCCATACGTCATGAAATTGATAATGTTGAAAAAGGCATCTCGGACAAAACCGATAACCCGCTGAAAAATGCACCACATACTGCCGCTGTAATTACGGCGAATGAATGGGAGCATTCGTATACCCGGCAAAAAGCAGCCTTCCCACTGCCTTATGTTGCGGCGTATAAATTCTGGCCATCAGTGGGGCGGGTGAATGATACTTATGGGGACAGGACGCTAATCTGTAGTTGCCCGCCGCTCGAAGATTACGAGTTTGAGGAAAGTGCAATAGAGTAAAAAATTAAGGGTTCGTTTGGAGCCTTTTTTGTTTTGCCTTAAAGACAATATTGGTAAATTGAAGCAAAAGAAATGATAGCTGAAACTCCTCCCTCACCCTATTACGCGGTAATCTTCACCTCCCTACGCACCGAAGGTGACAATGGCTACAGCGCTATGGCTGATGAAATGAATGAACTGGCGGCGCTGCAGCCAGGCTACCTGGGGTTCGAATCGGCCCGGGACGGATTAGGCATCACCGTTTCCTACTGGCGTTCCCTGGAGGATGTAAAAAATTGGAAGGCTAACGAGCGGCATCTTTTCGCACAAAAAACAGGGCGCGAGCAATGGTACAAGCATTATAAGGTAAGGGTTTGCAAGGTGGAGCGGGATTATGGGTTTTGATAGCCAGGAACGCTTTAGAGGCGCGGTGCATCGCGTCTGCCGTCAACATTTTCCGCCTGCCTGTGGGAGGCGCGAAGTATCGCGTATCTACGATTTCCGTTTAAATTTTTCAAATTGGAGCGTTCATCTGATGTTCAAAAATGAACGGTTTTTGGTTTTTCAAAATTTTTTTCGACCCCGTTTACGGTTGTTTGCAGGTGTTTTGAAGGTGTGCGAAAGCTGATATTCACCGTATTTTGAGGCCTGCTTGATTGCTATTTTTAACCACGGAGTTCACAAAGATTTTCACAAAGGTCATCAAGCCTATCCCTTTAGAGAATTATTGATTTATTGGTTTTTGCCGCAGCGCAAGAATGAAGGCTTCCCATGTTTAGGCCTTATGACCTTCACAGTTAATTTTTTTAAAGCGGTTTTTGTTTTTAAACAAGTTAAAAGTGTTCAATTTGGCGTTCAGGCATGAACGCCCTTTTAGCGTGGCCCGGGTTTTATAAAAAAAATCAAATAGTTAATTATCAATGTTTTAAAAAACACCAGCGGGTGTTCAAAGCGTTCAAAGTGTTCAATTTTCAACTCATTTGAACACTTGAACACGAGGAATTTTCAGGGTTAAAAATAAAGGTTTCGACGATCGGCCATAACACGCGTCTTATTTTTTCACCGCCAAAATCCCCCACCTCACCGACTTGTTCCAGCCGCTAACCTATTTCAGGTTGTGATTTTTTTGATGCCGCGTAATTTTACATCAGCAAACAAAAGGAAACGATAAAACTGATATAAAATGGATGCTTATCAATACAACGACTACGGATTTGCAGGGATGACGATGGATGAATACAGCTTCCTGCATCATGCTTCAGCAGGGTTGAGCCAAAACCAGATGCAAACATTTATGCTGGTTTATAACAGCCGCCGCAAAAACCCGAATGATATTTTGCTGGCAACGTTATTGGGCTTTTTAGGCCTGGCCGGCGTACAACGCTTTATGACAAAGCAGTATATTTTAGGCTTCCTTTACTTAATTACCGGCGGTTTTTTGGGCATCGGTACCCTTGTAGACATACTTTGGTACAAAAGCATCGCCAACGATTATAACCGGCACCTGGCTTACGAGTGCTACCACATTGCAAGGGCTACCAACTAAGGGTATTCAGCAACTCCATCATATATTCCAAAAAAAATCCACCTTGTGCTTCAGGTGGATTTTTTATTTGTTTCACTATTGATTTTATTAAGATCAGGCATTTTGTTAAGACAATCTACCGCGCGAAAGCGAACGCCGGGTGTATCAAAATGATGCAACCACCAAACCATAGACAAATTATTATGTTAATAGTCAAGCAGTTAATCAACGGCACGCCATTTGAGATTTGGCTATGTAATAAGGAGGTTACAATGGCACATCGAAAACAACCAGAGCGCCGTACATTTTTGCAGGACCGTTTTGAAATACTTATCAAGCGACAGAAAAGTGGAACGGCAACTTTTAACGAGCTGACCGAACTCGACGGTATTGTAAACAGTGACCCGGAATTGCGCGAAAAGGTGATACGTGAAAGTATGCTGATGGAGGAAGGCCAGGGCTTTGAAGGGCCGGCGTCCGACCCGGAAAATCAAACCGATAGTCTCGCGCCTGGTGTTAAGAAGATAGGCTTTTTCACCTGGTTAAGGCTGAAGGTTTTCCGCATTTTTAATTTCCAGACCCCGGCTGCAAAAATCCGAAATCCCCTGGCAGGTTCAACCTTATTGGCCCTTTAACAAGTCACACACATACCGGCTTTTTTACAGCGTGGTCATCGCTTACAACCCGGCTGAATTAGCACCGACATTTATTTTAAGAAAATAAAATTAAGTTATCAGATAAATGCTGTTTTTGAAATTGCTAAATGATCCCAACATAGCCAGCCATTTTATTATGCGGATATTTACAAGTGGTCCTGTTGGGCCGTTGCAATTTTGCTAAAAAAAAATACTTTTCGCGAAGAATTTTTAATTTTTCAATCCTAACATTTTTATTACAATCATATTCCCGCCAAAATTAAAATGCAGTGCTAACGAAAAAAAGATGAAAATTTTAGTTTTTGGTAACATAAATTACTTTTAAATTAATTTATTGTCTTATAATATTGTATTTTATTGAATTTCTCACAGCAATATTAAAATAACATTAAGTTTTTATTTTCTTACTTATTGATTAATAAGCACTTGACAATATGAAAATTACCATATATCTTTAAGCATCCTATTTAATTTAAATGATACGCTCGCGCTCAAAGAAAGTCATTTTAGTTGCGCCTGAAATTTTTCCAGAGCAGCTAATTCGTGGTTATTCAAACCTAAAACAAATAAACGCCATCGTCAGCCTTTTCCCTTCCATTTATGAGTTTAATCCTGATCTGATCATAATTGATCACGACTATGTTGGGGCAAAAGATGTAGAGAAAACCCTTCGCCGGATTCGCTCGAACAAGTTTTACGATAAAATCCGCATCCATTGCTTCAAGGCGGACCGAAACGAAAAAACAGATAGCCTGCTTAAGGTTCTGGGTGTTGAGCAGTTCATTTACCGGGAAGATCTGTTAAAGAGCCAAAAACAGCATGGTGTGTTGAATTCCGTAAATTCCATTATCGACAACTCGATCATGGCCTTTACAGCCAGTGTTTCCAACTAAACAGCTTTAATTTATCCAGTCAAACTTCGTATAGGGAACTAATACATCCGGAATTTTTATTCCGTTTTCGGTTTGGTTATTTTCCAGCAAAGTAGCAACAATCCTCGGCAGTGCCAATGCACTTCCGTTTAACGTATGCGCCAGTTGGGTTTTACCTTCGGCATTTCTGAATCTAAGTTTCAGGCGGTTACTTTGAAAAGTCTCGAAGTTGGAGACGGACGAAACCTCGAGCCAGCGTTGCTGTGCAGCGCTCCATGTCTCCATATCGTAAGTCAATGCGGACGCAAACCCCATATCGCCGCCGCATAAACGCAGCACACGGTAAGGCAAACCCAATTTTTGAAGCAAGCCTTGTACGTGCAGGCTCATTTGCTCCAGTACTTCATACGATATGCCGGGATGCGCTATTTGCACGATCTCCACTTTATCAAACTGATGCAGGCGGTTCAACCCGCGTACATGCGCGCCGTAAGATCCGGCCTCCCTGCGGAAACAGGGTGTGTGTCCGCA
>DASRTD010000245.1:0-18827 GCA_035656115.1 Mucilaginibacter sp. | reverse complement strand
TCCCTATTTGTGATCATTTTTATTTTCAGCTGGCTTTTCCCCATATTGTTTGTCCTCATCAAGCTTGAATCAAGGGGGCCTGTTTTCTTTACACAGGTACGTTCGGGCAGGGACAACCATCCGTTCAAGTGCTATAAATTCAGAAGCATGTATGTGAACAATGATGCTGATGATAAGCAGGCTACCCGCGATGACCGGCGGATAACCAGGGTCGGCGCTATTTTGCGGCGAACAAGCCTTGACGAATTACCCCAGTTCTTTAATGTTTTACTCGGCAACATGTCGGTTGTGGGCCCAAGGCCCCACATGATCAAACACACCAAGCAATATTCAGCCCTGATCGACCAGTTCATGGTGAGGCATTTCTTAAAGCCTGGCATTACAGGTTGGGCGCAATCGCAGGGTTTAAGAGGCGAAACGAAGACTGTCGATGCAATGCTTAAACGTGTTGAAGCCGATGTTTGGTACCTTGAAAACTGGTCGTTCCTCCTCGACCTCAAGATTATTTTCCTTACTATCCGGAATTCATTCCTCACGCAGCACGAAAACGCATTTTAATAATGCCCGTTTTGAATGGAAAGGTCTAAAAAAAGAACGCCGAAGATATCTTCGGCGTTCTTTTTTTAGACATTAATAATTCCTTCAAAATTATTTCTTTTCCTTAGCATAGGCATCATTTAACCTTTTTATAACGTCAGCCGTTACGTCGAGTGTTTGATCGCCATACAGAATCGTAGGATTTGCTTTGGAGTACATCAGCACCAGCTTATAGCCTTTTTCCTTTGCGTATCCTTTGGCGAAATTAGCAATTGTATCATAAACCTTGTTATTTGCCGATATCTGCTCATTCTGAAAGCCGGCAGCGGCGTTTTGCTGGTAGCTTTGAAAATCCTGCCGCTCTCTCGAAAGGTGCTCCTCGGTCGATTGACGTTGATCTGCCGACATGGAGTTTACATTTTTTTGGTAATCTGCAAATTCATGTTCAATTGCCTGCCCCTTGGACTGCACCGCGCCCTGCGCCTCTTTTCCCTTTTCTTGCAATGTTTTGGTCACATCCCTGGCATATTCGTATTTATTCAATAAAGTATCCTGGTTGATATAAACGATAGTTTCCTTGTTAATTTCCGGTGATACCGCAGTGGGCTTCCCGGCGGGCTGAGGTTTGTTACAGGCCAACAGGCTGAAGGCAAGTAAAGAAACCAAAGTAATTTTTGTTAGAACTGGCACAGCAATTTTCATTTTAACTGGATTTACGGACCTTCAATTTTGCCGGAGGCCCTAATTGTTTCGCTTTAAAAATTTTGACAAAGATAGCGTTTCAGCCCAAGTATCCTAACGGTAAAAATATGTGTTAATATCGTGTCTATTTTATCCACAAATACGGAAATCCGGCTTAAAATCCGTATTTTTGTGGGTTGTTTTTTTAACCCCAATATGAACGAAGAAAATCAGGACAAATCAAATTACTCAGCAGATAATATACAGGTTTTAGAAGGTTTAGAGGCGGTGCGGAAACGCCCATCGATGTACATAGGCGATACAGGGTCGAAGGGCCTTCATCATTTGGTGTACGAAGTGGTGGATAACTCAATAGACGAGGCGCTGGCCGGTTATTGCG
This sequence comes from Mucilaginibacter sp., assembly GCA_035656115.1. Taxonomy (GTDB): domain Bacteria; phylum Bacteroidota; class Bacteroidia; order Sphingobacteriales; family Sphingobacteriaceae; genus Mucilaginibacter. The sequence continues at coordinate 17,209 of DASRTD010000245.1, read as the reverse complement.
ATACCATAAAAGTTATCATTCAGAAGGACAATTCTATTTTAGTTTCCGATAATGGTCGTGGAATTCCAACGGGTATCACCACTAAGGAACAGCGGTCGGCTTTAGAAATTGTGATGACAGTACTGCATGCCGGCGGCAAATTCGATAAAGATACTTACAAAGTTTCCGGCGGGTTACATGGCGTGGGTGTTAGCTGCGTTAATGCGCTGTCGGTTAATTTAACCGCTTTAGTTTATCGCGAAGGAAAGATCTGGACCCAGGAATATGAAAAAGGCAAACCTTTATTTGATGTAAAAACCATTGGCGATACGGACAAAAGGGGCACAACCATCATTTTTAAACCTGATGCCGAAATTTTTTCTTTAACCACCGAGTATAAATATGAAACGCTTGCCGCGCGTTTACGCGAGCTGGCGTTTTTAAATAAAGGTATCCGCCTTACCTTAACAGACGAAAGGGAAACCAACGAAGACGGAACCCATCCGTTGGAAGAATTTTATTCCGAAGGGGGGTTGCGCGAGTTTGTTAAATATCTCGATGGCACCCGTCCGTCCCTGATAGCCGAGCCAATTTATATTGACGGCAATAAACAGGGTATCCCGGTTGAGCTGGCACTGCAATACAATGATTCTTACTCCGAAAATGTGCATTCGTATGTGAACAACATCAATACTATCGAAGGCGGCACACACGTAGCCGGTTTCCGCAGGGGTTTGACACGTACGCTGAAAAACTATGCGGATAAGGAAGGCCTGCTAAAGAATATGAAAATAGAGATCAGCGGGGATGACTTTCGTGAAGGCTTAACTGCCGTGATCTCGGTTAAAGTTGCAGAACCGCAATTTGAAGGCCAAACCAAAACCAAATTAGGCAATAACGAGGTAATGGGCGCCGTGGATATGGCGGTTGGTGAAATTTTAGGCAATTACCTGGAAGAAAATCCACGAGAGGCTAAGATGATCGTCAATAAGGTGATCCTTGCGGCCACTGCCCGCGCGGCGGCAAGGAAGGCACGCGAAATGGTTCAGCGTAAGAATGTGATGAGCGGATCGGGATTGCCAGGAAAACTTGCGGATTGCGCCAACAGCGATCCATCGTTATGTGAAATATACCTGGTGGAAGGTGACTCCGCAGGCGGTACGGCCAAGCAAGGCCGCGACCGCGAGTTCCAGGCTATATTGCCGTTACGCGGTAAAATCCTGAACGTGGAGAAGGCGATGGAGCATAAGATATACGAGAACGAGGAAATCAAGAATATGTTTACTGGCCTTGGGGTAAGTATAGGTACGGCAGATGACGCCAAGGCGTTGAATATAGCCAAGTTGCGCTACCATAAGATCGTTATCATGACGGATGCCGATGTGGACGGATCGCACATTACCACGCTGATCCTGACTTTCTTCTTCCGCTATATGAAGGAACTGATCGAATATGGGTATGTTTATGTTGCTTCGCCGCCGCTTTACCTGGTAAAAAAAGGTAAGGATTTTGAATACTGCTGGACTGAAGAGCAACGCGACCTGGCCGTACAAAAACTTAAAGGCGCCGGCAAGGAAGACAGCGTACACATTCAACGCTACAAAGGTTTGGGTGAAATGAACGCCGAGCAGCTATGGGAAACTACCATGAACCCTGCCACGCGTACACTGAAACGCGCCAGCATTGAAAACGCTGCCGAGTGTGACCACACCTTCTCCATGCTGATGGGCGATGAAGTTGGCCCGCGCCGCGAGTTTATTGAGAAGAATGCAAAATACGCCAGGATAGATACGTAAAAATAACCGTTGTTATTGGAAGGCTTGTGAAGGTTAAAAACTTTGCAAGCCTTTTTTATTTTAACCCTTCAGTGTAAGCCGCCACTTTCCATAGTCAATCACCGCCTTATATTTCATCAAAATATCACCGCCTAAAACACCCAAAACTTCAGGATGCCCAAGTTGTTCATATGCTGAATTGATTGCACTTAAATCCAGCACGGCAACCTCAAAGGGATCAACCAATAAATCCCCAACGTGAAAGTCGTGAATAATGGCGGTGAACGAGGCCATGTTATTTGTTCCCAGGCCGGTGGAAAGCCTGTCGCTTGATGTAAGCACCGTTTGTGCTTCAGTTTGGACGATTCCCTGGTCGAAGGCGGTTTTTGATGCACCTGTATCCAGCACAAGTACAAAAGGTTTTCCAAAAACAGTTACGCTGATCAGCGGGTGATAGCCATCGCCCTGCAGATCGATAATATCCAGCAGGACTATCGTTTTTTTATTTTTCTTTCTAACCATTAAATTGAGTGGAGGTTTTGCCCGGCCGGGGCGAAGTTAGGCTTTGAGCGTATAAACCCGAAATATCTTTTCAATCGTGATGCGAAGCTTCTTCTGCCATATCGATCAGGATGGTATCCATTCGGTTAATCTCTTGTTCCATGTGCTCAAATATGGTGGTTTCACCGGGATCTTCTTTTAGCATGGCAGCAAGCCCCTTCAAATTTGCGAGCGGGCTGCGGATCAAGTGTGACTGCTTCCAGGCCATTTCCTTTATGCTATCAATATGTGCCTGTATGCGCCCATAGGCATCTTTTAAGTGTTGTTCGGCATTTTTTCGCTCAGTGATGTCATAAAAAGCTATCATCAATCCTAATATTTCATCGCCGTTGTTCGTTATTGGAACTAATTTTACAAAGTACCAATAAACGGAGCCGTCTGCCTGTGGATAGTCTACCTCGTAACTAAAAGCATTACCGCCGAGCACTTCCCGGGTATACTCAGCGAATTTGGGAAATCTTATTTTGGGAAAATAGGAGAGGAGCTTTTCGCCCCTGGCGAGGATCTCGTGATACCGCTCTTTAACAAAATCTGCGGCCTTTGGATTAAACGCCAGGATATTTGATTCGGGATCACAAAGTACATACGCGGTATCGGTATTTTTAAGAATAGTTTGCAGGTTTGCCTCCGACTTTTTCAGCGATTCCTCCGCCCGCAGCCTTTCGGTAATGTCAAGGGTCATTGACAGCCTTACCGGCCGGCCTTCAAACACAATATCCCTGGCGCTGATCTGTACGAACATAAGCGCCCCATCTTTTTTTAAATGCCTTACCGTTACAGGTTCCGACAAATGGTCGAAATTCATCCGGTAACCCTCGGATTGTACCTGGCTGTCCTCCGCCGGCCTGAAATCCCTCAAATCCATGTGCAGAAGCTCTTCTTTTGAGTAGCCGTACTGAGTGGCGGTCGCTTCATTAACCGCAATTATTGTCTGATCGTCCTTCGCGATCATCCACATCGGCATAGGGCTGCTCTCAAAAAGTAACTTATACTTTAGTTCCGATGATCTTAACCCTTCTTCCGCCTGCTTGCGTTCGGTTATGTCGATCATCGAGCCCATAATTGCCGGCTCGCCGCCAATAATCGCCCGGCTTCCGTAAAATTCCACCCAATTTGGTGTGCCGTCCTTTTTCAGCCCCATTGCCTCGTAGTGAACGCTCTCAACCTCACCGGCTATGCGTTTCCGGACGTTTTCGAGCGCAGTCGCCCTAAAACTCTCATGAAAAATGGTTTCCACTGGAAAAGTGTTTATCAATTCTGTTGTTTCATAGCCAAAAACTGCCGCAAACCTGGGGTTTACATAGGTAAACTTGCCCTTTTGCGCAATGTACACGCCCACCATAGATTTATCTGCAATGGTCCTGAATTTCAGTTCGGCCTCCCGCAGTTCGGCCTCCATTTTTTTACGGCCGGTAATATCCCTGGCGATGATCATGACACTGTCATCCGCAAATTTTTTTAAATTGATCTCCACCGGAAACACCTCGCCATTTTTTCGTACATACTGCCGTTCGCGCATTGCGGCATCTTTAAGCGTAAGTATGCGATCTTCTAAAGGCTCAATTTTTAGCTCTTCGGGGTCGAGGATCGACTCAACATTTATCGTAAGCAACTCATCATGCGCATATCCCACCATCCGGCACATGCTGGCGTTGGCATCAATTATGCTGCCCTTATTGTCGATCACAAAAATAGCATCCGAGGCCTGCTCGATCAGCGAGCGGTATTTTTCCTCGCTTTTTTGGTACTCGGCCGCCCGTTCCTGCACCAATTTTTCAAGGTTGGCGTTCATTTTTCTTACCTCATCTTCCGCCTCCGACCGTTTTTTGTCAATGCTGTTAAGCCAGCCGGCTGTATTCCATATCAGCAGCAGGCTCACCATCAGGAACCCGACTGCCAGTAACGATGCTTCGATGTCCAGTGATGGAAATAACCCGGAGTGCTGGCTGGGAATCCTGAACAGGCCAAATATGATGATCATGATTATCATCAGCGTGAACAGTCTTCTTGCCATTTGATTGCCAACTTTTTTCCCGGTGAAAAGCCTGGCCATGCCGATCGATGGGTTTAGCAAGCATGCTGCCAATGAGAGGAAGAAAAAAATGATGGCAGTATGGGTAGCCATGGAAGTGCGGTACAAAAAAACCCGGAAGAATGATACGCCATACAGGTACCCGATTAATGCAACGGCGGACAGAATGGCCACCATATGGAAAAAGAATTGCGACAAAATGCGGAAAATACTGTTTTGCGACAAGACCAGGAGCAAGCCTAAGCCAAGAAAGGAAAAATTGACCGATGCGTTAAATGCCATACGGCCGGGGTATGGGAAATTGGGAGATGGTATCGTTTTATCCGTGGCAAATAATTGATCGAGCCCAGAATTATAGTGAAACAAATCCTGCGATATGGTGATAAGACCTATAGATGTACCAAGCAGTGATAGTATAAAAAACAGTAAATAGTTATGCTTCCCGGTTGGGTATTGGGTAATTAGTAATGCGGTCCCAAAGAGCACGAAACACAATGCCGAATTAAAACTCATGGCGATGAAGCCATGTATGATGCTTTCGAGCGCAGGAACATTGAATATCCAGCCGAGCATAACCGTAATTCCTGCAACAATAGTAAGCAGGCCGGTAGCGATTATTATTTTTCTGTTCAGCGGGTAGTCCATCAAAAAGGTTTTATACGGAAATAAGCAGGTTTTAGGTTGTTAAAAAAGAAACTTTTAAGCGTCTATTAAAACGCATATAAAGATAATATTTAATTCGTTAAACGAATTTTTAAATTTCCGATTAATTAAATTGAATTAAAAATGGCTTAATCTAAAGTTAAACATGGGTAAAAATACCCGACTAAATCAAAACGGATACCCGATGGCCAGGTTAAAAACGCCATATCTAAAACCGCGAATAGGAATAGCGGAATTTGGCTGCCTGATGGGGAGACCGTAATCGGTTCGAAGGAGTAAAACAGTAAAATTAAACCTCAGCCCAAAGCCTGCATCGGCAGCCATTTGGCTTAAAAAGCTTTTACCGAAAGTGCCCCCCGGCAAAAACGGGTTGCTGTTTAAGACCCAGATGTTGCCCGCATCAATGAACAAGGCGCCCTCCACAAAGCCAAAAAGTTTGGGGCGATATTCGACATTGGCCTCGATCTTGATGTCACCCGACTCATCCGGAAGAAATGCAGTTCCCTGAGCCAGCTGTAAAGGCAATATGTACGAGCCGGGACCGATGGCGTGGGCCTGGAAACCCCGCAAACTGTTTGCCCCGCCGATAAAAAATTGCTGCGAATAGGGGAGCACCGTGGAATTGCCATAGGGCAGGCCCACATCCACCATAAACCTTGTGGCCAAACTGCTTTTGGGGCCGAGTTTATGATAAAACCTGATCTCATTCTCCAGCTTCACATATTGGTCGAACGCCGTGCCGAATAATTTACTTACCCTGCGGGGAGTATCGGCGCCTGTTGCAATACCCACCAGGTTACCCGACAGACTTACTTTGCCGTTATAGTAAAAAGTGTTGATTTTTGCCGTCTCCATCGTATTGGTATAGGTGTAGCTGTACGATGGCCCGAACGTAAACTGTTTATTGATAACATGCGCCAGTTGGGGGTTGCGGGTTTTGTGGATGCTGTCTACGTAAAGTTGGGTGACGTTTTCCGGGTCGACAAAAGTAAAATCTTCCAGGTCAAGCTGGTGCTGCACCTTGATATTGGGTTTCCACTGGTAACCGAAGGAGGCGTTAAAAGAATTGAGGGAATACAGCAGCGTGCGATTGATAAAAGTATAGCCAACGGTTAAGATCGATCTTGGTATAAACGCATTGTCGGTATGAAAGCTAAGCGGCCCTACAAACCTTGGCCACGACAACGAAGGGGTTATACCATATTCGTAGATATTATAGCCATGATTATAAGGGCCGAACTGGATATCGCGATTAGCAAACAGGGTCAGCGTATACAATTCGGCACCCTTAAAAGTGTTGCGATTCCGAAAATTCACGTCGATCTGGGTGCCGTCGTAATCGGCGGAATTTTGGCTTAAAACAATATCCGTTTGAACGGATTTGCGTTTTTGCTGCGTTAAAAAGTAATAGATGTCCAGTTTGGCCGAGTCGGGAGTGACATCCTCGAACCGGTTCTTAACAAACTTAAATGGCCCAAGCTCGATGAAGCGACTCAGCGAATTAGTGTGTTCGGTGCGGTTATAAATATCGCCCGGATGCAGCAATACGGTGTTTTTGAAGGTGAAGGGCCGGAACTGCTGTTTAGGGTCGATCACATTGTACCAAAGGTATTTTTGTGCCGAATCCAATTTTAAAGCGGTATCCCTCAATGCATAATCGGGATAAACGTAAATATTGCGCACGCTGTATATCCACCGGGCCTCATCTGGTGTTTCGGCCTTTATCTTCACCCACATATCCACCTGGTGACCTTTAACGGTACTGTCATACTTCATGATCAGGTCTTCGGGCGCAAAGTAAAAAAAGCCTTCTTCCTTCAAGCGAGCATCAATACGTATCCGTTCGGTTTTTATCCTATCCAGGTTAAACGGATCGCCTGGTTTTAATAATGTTTGGTTGGCGGCACCCGCCACAGCCGTATCCAGGTCGTCACCCCCTTTTGGGAAAGTGATGCTGCGATACTTATATTGCGGGCCAAGCTGGATGGTGTACGCCGCTTCGGCGGTTTTAGGTTTGCCCACCGTGTCGCCAGACACCTGCGCCAGAAAGTAGCCTTCGTTTTGCAGCCGGTTTTGCAGGATATTCGAATTCTGGTCCAGGTCAACAGCGCTGATCAGTACCGGCGGCTCTCCTTTTGACATCAGGAAATGTTTGAGTCCGGTTCTTTTTGGAGTTTTATACCTGTCGTACAGCCAAAGTTTAAAGCGAATGCCCAATGTTTTTCCGTTGGGGAGAGGCCGCAACAGGGCCTGCATTTCATCACTGAGACTGCTTTTTACGCTTTTCTTAACGGCTGTATCTGTAATTTTTACCAGCGCCCCGGCATACAGTTTTTGCCTGGGCGCAAGGTATTTGGTGGTGTTGCACGCGCTTACCAAAACGATCAAAAAAATGTATATGTAACAATGCCTGGTCATTTTTGATTTGATGTTGATGATTTGGGGCGATCAGCGGGCTGTACTGGCGTTGCCGTCGAGTCTGCTTTTTGATCCGCCGCTTTTTGTTCGTCTTTTTTCTCTTTTTGCTCCTGCTTGTATTCCTTTTGCGCAGCTTTTTCTTCAGGCGTTTTTTTGCCAAGCAACTCTTTAAGCGTATTAAAATCGTAGGTTATGGTAAAGCCAACGCCTGTTTCTACAACTTCGCCTTCCACAACAATGTATTGATCGCGGCGGTAAACCCTCACCATATACTTGCCGTCCTTGGTCAGTTTATAATTTACCGAAACATTGCCGGCGATGTCGGTCGTTTTTTGCCCCGGCTGGTTTTGCCCTTCCAGGTTAAAGTTATTGCCGACGGTTACCGTTACCCGGTCGTTAAGGAATTGTTTTGACAGGCCAACGTTCAAATCCGTTCGGTTTTGTTCCACGCCAGTTGAGTAATCTGCTCCTGATGTAAGGTCGAAACTCAATTGCACACCGCCAATGAGGTTGCCGGCCAATTTATTCAATTGGTCAGACAGCAGACTGCTTACGCTGCCCCGTATGGCGCCGTTCAATCCTGTACCACCACCCTGGCTTTGCAGCGGGTTATCGCCAATGAAATGCCCTAATACCAGCACCCCCAAAACCTGTTTGTTCATTTCGTTCGGGTCCTGCCGCACCTGGCTCAGCCTTGAATTGATCGTGGCGACCACCTCCGGCCCAACGGAATATGTGCTATCGGGCAAAACAATATCAAAGCTGATCTGCGGTTTAAGTAAGTCATTTGTTAAAGTCAAATTGACATTGAAAGGCAGCTTTTGCTTATAAACGATGGTGTTTTGCGAACTGCCCAGCTGATCACTCACCAAATCGATCGGCGGCACATTGGCTACGTAAACGGCCGTCATATCAATGCTTGCCTTTGTCGGGTCACCCTGCCAGGTAATAGTGCTGCCGGGTTTAAAGTTGAACTTGCGTTTCACGGTAGCATATGATAAGTTGTACGAACCCTGCGCTACGGTGTAAGTGCCGGTAAGACTTATTTTACCGCTGGGGTCGATGGCCATGTTCAGTTGTGCATCACCTTTCAATTGGACGACATCGCCGTTACGCTCGTCAATTACCACCGTGAATTTTGCAGATTTGTTTACTTTTATGGTGGCGGAGACATCGAGCCCCCTAACCTCCGATTTTCGGAGCGAATCCAGCTGCCTGGCCAGGTACAGCGAGTCCTCTTTTGAAGCATTAGGGTTTATCACTTCCACCACGCCCTTTCGGTCCTCAATGCCCGGGTCGTCCTCAGGTAAAACAATGGTTAGGTCGGTTTTATCATTTACAGTCAGGTCGGCATCAACCACAGGCTTTTTCATATCGCCCCGTATGTGTATGCGGGTGTCCACGTACAGCTTGCCGTAATAAAGCTTGTTGTCTTCCTCGGTGGAATTGGTGACCCTGAAGTTATTGGCGGTAATATCCAGCCCGAATTTGTAATCAGTAAAGTTGCTGGTGTAGAGCGTGCCGGCTACGATAGCCTTATTGCCCAGCGAGTCGACCAAAGTAAAATCGTTAAAGCGGATACCGTCGTTATTAAGGGTGATACTCTCCTGTGGCATGGTGAAATACGAATTGAGCATGGAAACATTAAAGCCCACCTTGTTGAAGTTCACATCACCCCGCACCACCGGCGCATCGGTGGTGCCGGATATTTTCAGGTCGCCGCTGATGGCCCCTGTGGAACGGCGGATCGCGCCAAAACTAAAACCTTCGATGCCTTTCATATCCAGGTTGCCGATATTGAGGTCGAGATCGAACCTGCTTGTGGGGCTTGTGTAGTACATGCCGGTTAGGTTTACCTTGTTGCCGCGGCCGCTGATGTCCACGTTCGCTGCATAAGCGTTTGCTGTTTGGTTATTCACCTTTATGCCGATATTGCCTATCGTGTCCTGTTTAAAATTGAAATTGCCGATGTTGAGCGCGGCGTCGAATTTCATGGTGTTTTGCAGGCCGCTTAAGTGCACATCGCCATTAATTACACCGCCAACCTGCAGCGAATCCTGCTCGGCAGCACGAGTAAGTGTCTCGATCCTGAAATTGGTAAATTTAACGGTCAGCGGCGCATTCATCGCCGGCGCATCGCTGTTTATACTCAATACCTGGCCACTGTTTGCGATGGAAAAATCTTTTGCCAAAAGCCCTTTTGTGCCAAATTGGAGCGCATTATCAGCACTAACCGACCAGTTTTTGTAATCGAGCAGCAGGCCGTCGGGTAAAAAGCTAAATTGGTATTCGTCCGGCAAAATGCTGAATACCCCGGCCATCCGGTAGCGGGCTTTTTTGGCGGCATCGCCCATCTGCAGGGCAAGGTTTAGCTTGTTATTCTGCGCCGTGCCAGTTAAACTGGTGTACAACAAGTTAACCGAAGATCCCGCTTTTATATTGTCAGCTGTCAGGCTATAGTTTAGTGCGTTGCCGCCGGTGTTGATGGCCAGTTTTAAGTTATTCACCGCATTTGTACCATAAACCATCTTTGGCATTGTGCCGCTTACTGTTAACGTGCCCACCTGGCTATCAAATTGCCCGGTAACGAGTACAGGATCAAGTGTTTTCAAATCGGGAACCAGTGTCTTGGTGGCCGGAGTTTTAACGATGTGCACATCAAATTTGAATTGTTGCGCAGGGTAGGCCGGTTTTGCCGTAATGGTTGGTTTCGCTTCGGCAGTGTTAAAATATTTATTGGTTACATCCTGCAGGGCGGGGCCAATATCGGCCAGGTTATATTTGCCCGCCATGTGCGCGTAAAGCATCGGCGCTTTTAGTTTCAGGGTGCTGCTGTCAGCATTGGCAGTGGACAGCAGGCTGATGGAGTCGATCTTAACGGCTTGCCCTTTTTGACTCAGCAGCAGGTCGGTAAGCCGGATGTCGGCATTTAAATAATTGGGGTCGGCAGTCGGTACATCAGCCACCACTTTGCCGCGGAAGCGCATTTCATCTTTCGAGAAATGCAGCTTTTGCAGGTCGACGCTGTCGATCACCAGGGTTGCTTTTACCGACGGGTATTTTTTATTCAGATCAGCTTTGCCGTCAAGGCTAAAGTCGATGTTCGGGTCCTTCATCCGCGCTTTGGCGGTGTAAGCGCCGTTTTCTGCGGTTCCCGAAAGTGCGAGATTTTGATAGGTATAGCCTTTAACATAAGCGCTGGCAATTTCGCCGTCGAACTGAACGGCGGCTGTTTTTGGGTCGAGGCCCCTGCCTTTTACATGGGCAGTTAAGCTGATATTCCCGACAGTTTGAGGCTGTTTGGTTAGTGCTCCTGCGTTAACATTATTGGCTTTAATGTCGGCGATATAACTGGCGGCAGTTTTGCTGTTCCCATTGCGCATGCCTGCGTTTAGGTCAATCGCGCCGTAATTGGTGCGGAGGCCCAGTTTGGTATCGAAATTATACATCCCGCCTTTGAAGGTCCCTTTCAGGCTGATATACGAAGGGATGGTTACTGATGAGGGGATCATTCCCGGCGAAATGAGTTTGGCCAAATCGGCGCTGCCGGTATTAAAATCATCCAGTTTTACATCAAAAAAAGCCTTATTCATATCCGGCAAGCCCTTCAGATGGGCCGATGCTTTGATATGGGTATTGCTCAATCCACTCATCTCCAGGTTCGGGATGTGCAGGTCGTTTACCTTGCCCAAAATACGGCCATTGATCCTGAAAACTGCGTTTGGCGCATGCTTAAAGGGGTCCATTGTGGCCATTGAAGGCATCAGCAACAAAACATCCCGCAGGCACAAATAGCTCCCGTTGAGGTTGGCGTTAATAAATAATGCGCCGGGATTGGTGCTTAATGAGGATATGGACGGATAGCTAACCTGCAACTGATTTTGAATGCGTGTTTGCGGTGTTTGCACCAGCAGATCGTTCAGGTAGGCGTTTTTCGGCCCGTATAAAAATTTGGTGTGAAATTTTTGAATAGTAAGGCCACTTTTTTCCCGGAAAGAAAAGGAATTTACGCTGCCCGAAATGGTATCAGGGTCGTAACTTAAATCCGTTAGCCCGGCGTTCAAATTCCGGATGTCCATGTGGGCGAAATCGAGGCCCTTTGGAACGGGATTTTGCGCATTGTTATCAAACCTGATATTATCGTTGTTAAAACTGATCTTTCCTAAGGTTGCGGCCCATCCCTTTTGATTTTTCGGCGAGGCGACAAGGGTGTCCAGCTTTTTTAGGGCTTTTACAACCGCCTTCTTTACCGATTCGGGTTTAGCAAACGTAATGCCTGCCCTGGTATCATTCAGCTCAATGCTTTTTATACCCACCTTTTGGTTTTTAAGGTCGATCTTGTCGATATCGACCAGCAACTGGCCCAAATCAACTTTGGATGCCATGTTGCCGCTGCGGTAATCAACTTTTATTTTTGAAATGTCGATTATACCCAGGTTTAACGTCATGTTTAATGGCTTAACGGCGGTATCAATCTTTGTAGTTGCAGCAGTGGTGTTCGGGCTTTGAATAATACGCGTATCAATGCCCGAAATGGTGATCTTCGGGATGGTAAATTTCATTTTGTCCAGGTCGAAATCTTTGATTTTCGTATCGAAATGGCCCAGCAGAAATTTGATATTGTTGCCAGTTATGGCGTCCTTGTAGGAAACGTTGATCCGGTCGAGATTAATGCTGCCGATGGAAAACTTCATCGTCGACGTGGTGTCGGTTGGCTGTACCGGCTTTTTTTGCTCGCCAGCAAAAGCGTTTAAAATATACTGGAAGTTGAATACGCTGTCGGGGCCGCGGCTGATATTGGTGGTGATGCCTTCCAGGTCGATCTCATTCACTTCCACCTTATGACCCAGGAGCTTGAACAGGCTAATGTCGACCTTCAGCTTATCGCCGGCGATCAGGGTGTCTTTTTTTTGGTCCTCAAAATAAACGCCTTCCAAAACAATGAGTTTGGGCAGGCCCAGGCTGATATGCCCGATCTGTACTTTGGTATGTATCTTATTTTGAAGGAAGGTTACCGCTTTGTTTTTGGCATAGTTCTGAACAGCAGGCACTTGTATCAGTACAATTAGCAACAGGATAAGGAAGATAATGCTGCCGATTATCCACAGGATGGTCTTGAGTGCTATGCGGCCGAAACGTGTCAAGGGTATAAGTTTTGCGGACAGATATTTTTTACCAGTATAATGAAAAATCTGCTCAAAAGTTTTTTTTGTGCTTAAATTTTTAAAAAGACGGGATGGATACCGGTAAACAAACCGAATTGCTTTTTGATAAATAAAATGTCGTAGAAATGGCCCCGGTTTGCTGCTCCAGCTGTTCCAGGTGTATTCACCTGTACCGGGTGAACCAGGTGCACCGCAACGGTCAGCGTGCGAGTATTTTTTTGTTGATCCGTTTGATCAGCCCCGGGCCCTCATAAATAAAACCGGTATACAATTGCACCAGCGAGGCGCCTGCGTTTAGTTTTTCGATGGCATCTTCCGGCGAATGAATACCGCCTACGCCGATGATCGGGAATGCGCCGTTTGATTTTTTATGCAGGTAAGCGATCACTTCAGTGGCGCGTTGGGTAAGCGGTTTGCCGCTGAGTCCGCCGGCTTCATTTTTCAATTTTTCGTTGGATAGCAGTCCCTCGCGGCTTATGGTGGTGTTGGTGGCGATTATGCCGGCTATACCGGTTTGCTGAACGATGTCGACGATTTCGTCGAGTTGTTCGTTGGTTAAATCGGGCGCTATTTTTAGCAGGATAGGCCTGCTGACGCCGTTTTTGGAATTGCGTTGCTGCAGCGTATTCAGGATTTCCGTCAATGGGCCTTTTTCCTGCAATGCGCGCAGGCCGGGTGTGTTCGGCGAACTGACATTCACTACAAAGTAGTCAACCAAGTCAAACAGGCGGTCGAAGCATTTGATATAGTCGCTCACCGCGTCTTCGTTAGGGGTAACCTTATTCTTGCCGATGTTCCCGCCGATGATCAGGCACTGCCGGTGCCTGTTGGGCTTGCGGCGGTAAGCCGCGATGCGTTCAGCCGCAACATCTACGCCGAGGTTGTTAAAACCCATGCGGTTGATCAGGCCGCCATCATCCGGTAATCTAAACATACGCGGTTTTGGGTTGCCGGGCTGGGGCAGGGGTGTTACGGTGCCTACCTCGACAAAGCCAAAACCAAGGTTGCCCATCTCGCTGATGAGTTCTGCGTTTTTGTCAAAACCAGCGGCCAGGCCCACCGGGTTGCGGAATTTAAGGCCGAAGACCTCCTTTTCAAGCTTTTTATCCTCGAAATCCCATATTGCGCGGCTTATGGCAGGACCCCCGGGCATGCGGTTGGCACGTTTAAGCGCAGCAGTAACCGTATGATGTATTTTTTCGGGGTCGAACTTAAAAAGGATGGGCTTGATGAGGAAATACATGGCCGCGAAGTTAGGATTTTAGTCCGGAAGTCCGAAAGACGAGGTAAGCTCAGGATGGAGAGAATGCCTATCTTAGCCGAAGTTCAAAAGTTTAGCCAAAATCCGGCTATAATCAAGAACCATTAACGATGAACCCAAAGACTAACCGCCGAAGTTTCATTAAAAAAGCATCAATGGGGGTGGTGACGGCATCGCTGTTTCCTGAAATCGTTTCAGCGGCTTTTGAAAATGAGCAGGTGAGGAAAGTCAGCCTGGATAAAAGCGACATTATCCTTTTCCAGGGCGACTCGATAACCGATTGGGGGCGAGCTTATGACAGCCGGCAGCCCAATACCAATAATACACTGGGAGCGGGTTTTGTGCTACAGGCAGCCGGAAGCCTGTTGCTTGATTTTCCGGATAAAAACCTGCAGCTACACAACAAAGGCATCGCCGGTAACAAAGTCTTCCAACTGGCGGAGCGCTGGGAAGCCGATTGCCTGGCGCTTAAGCCGGATGTATTGAGCGTATTGGTAGGGGTAAATGATTTTTCGCATACGCTTTGGTACGGGTATAATGGCACGGTTGAAACGTACAGGAATGACTATCATCATTTGCTCGCCCGCACAAAAAAGGTATTGCCCAAATTAAAACTCATTATTGGCGAACCTTTTGTTTTAAAAACGGGCAAATTGGTGGATGAAAAATGGTTTCCAGCATTTGACGGGTACCGCAATGCCGCGCGGGAGACAGCTGCTGAATTCAACGCGGCTTTTATCCCATTTCAATCGGTATTTGATAAAGCATTAACCCGGGCGCCGGCGAGTTACTGGAGTTTGGATGGCATACACCCATCTGTAGCTGGTGCAGCGTTAATGGCCAGGGCATGGCGGGAGGCCCTTGAAGAGAGGTGAAAGGAAAAAGGAAAAAGGAAAAAGGTGAAAGGTGAAAGGTGAAAGGTGAAAGGTGAAAGGTGAAAGGTGAAAGGAAAAAGGTAAAAGGTGAAAGGTAAAAGGTGAAAGGTGAAAGGTAAAAGGTGAAAGGAAAAAGGTGAAGGGCGAAAGGCGAAAGGTAAAAGGAGTAGGCCATCTACCAGCCTTTCGCCTTTTACCTTTCGCCTTTCACCTTTTTTTCACCTCAAAACGGTATCTTTGCGGCCGAAATGATCGCTATAAATAACCTCACGTTCGAGATCGGTGCAAGGGCATTGTATGATGAAGCAAACTGGCATATCAAACCAGGAGAAAAGATTGGCCTGATCGGCGCCAACGGGACCGGGAAAACTACACTTTTAAAAATTATAGTAGGGGATTATAAGCCTACATCAGGGACGGTATCGATGGCCAAGGATATCGCAATTGGATACCTTAACCAGGACCTGCTTTCTTATTCGTCTGATAAAAACATCCTGCATGTAGCTATGGAAGCCTTCGAGCGTCAAAACCAGCTGCATGACGAGATTGAGCTACTGCTGCAAAAACTGGAAACTGATTATACCGAGGATTTACTGCACAAGCTGAGCGATAAACAGCATGAATTTGAAGTGCTGGACGGCTACAGCATCGAATATAAAGCGCATGAGATTTTAGCGGGTTTAGGTTTCAGCGAGGCTGATACGCATAGAAAACTCAGCGAATTCTCGGGCGGCTGGCGCATGCGCGTGATGCTGGCCAAGATACTGCTGCAGGCTCCCGACATACTGTTATTGGATGAGCCTACCAACCACCTTGACTTACCGTCCATCCAGTGGCTGGAAGAATATCTTCGGGCGTTCGAAGGGGCCATCGTAATTGTATCGCATGACCGCTGGTTTTTGGACAGGGTGATCAACCGTACCGTTGAAGCGCGCAAGGGAAAACTGACCGTTTATGCCGGCAACTATACGTTTTACCTGGAGGAGAAGGCTTTACGCGAAGAAATTCAACGCGGCGAGTTTAAAAACCAGCAATCCAAAATAAAGCAGGAAGAGCGCCTGATCGAGCGATTCCGTGCTAAAGCTTCCAAAGCAAAAATGGCGCAATCGCGTATCAAAGCGCTCGACAGGCTGGAGCGGGTGGATGATGTTGACGACGATAACCCGACGGTGAACTTTAGCTTTCGTTTTTCGAAGCAGTCGGGCAGGCATGTAACAACACTTGAAGATATCAGCAAATCATATCCCGGCATCGAAATATTGTCGCATACGGAGGCGCTTATCGAAAAAGGAGATAAAATAGCGCTGATCGGTGCGAACGGCAAGGGTAAATCCACCTTATTGCGTATAATAGCAGGAGCCGACAAGGAATTCACAGGCAAGCGTGAAACCGGACACAATGTAACCCAAACTTTTTTTGCGCAGCATCAACTGGAGGCATTGCATTTGGAAAATACGGCGCTGCAGGAGTTACAGTCCTTCGCCCCAAAACATACCGAGACGGAGCTGCGCACCATTTTAGGTTCTTTCCTGTTTACCGGTGATGATGTGTTCAAAAAGATAAAGGTTTTATCAGGTGGGGAGAAATCGCGCGTAGCGCTGGCGAAAGCGCTTACGGCTGATGCTAACTTTTTAGTGCTGGATGAGCCCACCAACCACCTCGATATGCAGTCGGTGAATATATTGATACAGGCCCTGCAACAATATGAAGGAACGCTGATCGTCGTGTCGCACGACCGGTATTTCCTTGACAATGTGGCCAACAAAATATGGTTCATCGAGGATCATAAGATAAAAGAATACCCGGGTACCTACCAGGAGTATGACGAATGGTATGCCAAACGTAAAATTGAACTAAAAAATGGAGCCACCGCGCCGCTGCCCCCGCCAAAAAAGGAAGAGAAAAAGGAGCCGGCGCCCACGAAGCCCCATGAGAACAAAAGCCAGCAGCTAAAAAAGCTGAACCAGGACCTGGCTAAGCTGGAAGAACAGATTGCGGAGTTGGAAACGGCAATCAAACGCCTCGAAGAACAGCTTGCCGATGAAAAACTCTACAACGACTTGCCGAGGATGAACGGGATAAACAATGATTACGAGTTGAAGAAGCTGGAGTTAGGTCACGCGCAGTTGAAATGGGAGGGTTTGGCAGAGCAGATCATGGAGCTGGAAGCGTGATCTTTAATTTCGGAATTTGGATTTTGGATTTGGGGATGCGGATGTTTGATTTCTGATTTGTTAATTTCGCTTTATGAAAATTACGAAGAGGCGCCAGTTTTTATCCGAACCAATTACTAAATCGATTTTATCCGGCCGGCGAGGAGGTTGCTTCGTTCCTCGCAATGACATGTGGGTGAATGGGGTACTGATCGCGCTTCTTTTCGTTTTTTCAGGCAGTTCTTCCTTCGCTCAAACGCCCTACGACAATTTAGTTTATCGCCCCGAAATAAAAAGCGTTGAGTTTTATAATACAAAAAAGCAGGC
>DASRTD010000244.1:0-6091 GCA_035656115.1 Mucilaginibacter sp. | reverse complement strand
GACTGGACGCCCATCCATTATTACTATCGCCCTTTTCCAATTGAGATGTTATCGGCGCTATATAGCACCGCTGACGTGTGCCTGGTGACCCCCTTGCGCGATGGGATGAACCTGGTGAGCAAAGAATATGTGGCCAGCAGGTTAAATGACGACGGGGTACTCATTCTGAGCGAAATGGCCGGAGCCTCAAAAGAATTGATCGATGCGCTGATAGTCAACCCCAACAATGCCGGCGAAGTTTGCGAGGCAATTATTTATGCACTGAACATGCCGCTGGAAGAGCAACAGGATCGAATGCGCGAAATGCGCCAGCAGGTAACCAAGTTTAACATCGGGCACTGGGTTAAAATATTTATGGACCGGCTGAAAGAGGTGAAACAAATGCAGCGCTCGATGCAAACCCGGCACGTGAGCGGAGCGACGGAACAGTCAATCATCAAGCGATATCATAAAACCAAAAAGCGGATCATTTTTCTCGACTATGACGGGACACTGGTAGGCTTTAAGTCGAACATATTGCAGGCAAAACCTGATGCCGGACTAATGGAAATTATTGACAAGCTGTGTGACGACCCGGCCAATGAGTTGGTGCTGATCAGCGGCCGCAAATACAAAAACCTTGACGAATGGTTCGGAGATCGTAACATTTACCTCATTGCGGAGCACGGCGCCTGGTATAAACCGCAAAATGCTTTATGGCATAAGATAACAGGTCTCTCAGATGCGTGGAAGCACGATATTTTACCGGTGCTGGAAACTTATGTCGACCGTACGCCCGGCTCCTTTATCGAAGAAAAAACGTATTCCCTTGTTTGGCATTACCGCAATACGCAAAAGGGCCTGGGCGAGTTGCGCGCCAGCGAGTTGATGAATAATTTAAAATATATGGCCAGCGATAAGGGATTGCAACTGTTACCCGGCGATATGGTGCTCGAAATAAAAAATGTGGAAGTAAACAAAGGAAAAGCCGCATTGACGCTGGTTGAACGAAACGATTACGATTTTATAATTGCCCTTGGCGACGACTATACCGACGAAGACGTGTTTAAGAGCTTGCCCGACAACGCCGTTACGATAAAAGTGGGCAGTAACGTTTCGGCGGCCAAGTTTTACCTGCGCAACCCGGCAGAAGTGCGCGCTTTGCTATCTGGCTTTATTGAAGAAGCAGTGGTACAGGAGTAGGACCCGAAGAATACGGCAACACAAAAAGCGTGTCTATAGAAATATCGGCTTATCCAGTTTCATTGCAATACGGTAGGCGGCGTTCATCAATCCCACATGGCTGTACGCCTGCGGGAAATTACCCCACTGGCTGCCATCGGTTTCGTCAACATCCTCGCTAAATAGCAGCAGGTGATTGCCGAATTGAAGAAGCGTTTCAAACTCGCGCAATGCATCGTCAAGCCGGCCTACGCAAGCCAGCGCCTCGACATACCAAAAGGCACATACGAGAAATGTTGTTTGGGGCTTGCCAAAATCGTCTTTGTATAAATACCGGTAGAATAAACCTTTATCGGCTTTAAGCACTTTTTCAAGCGCCGCAAGATGCAGTTTTGCCCGATCCGACGCCGGATCGAGGTAGTTCATCATGATCAGTTGCAGCGTACTGGCGTCCAGGTTAGGGCTCCCTGCAGAGTTGGTATAAACCTTTCGCTTGGGATCATAGCAACTTTCGATATGTTTGGCGGCGCGTTTTTTTAAGGATATGGCTTTTCTGACCAGGGTATTATTGTCAATCGTCCTGGCCATTTTTTCGGCTGCAGCCGCGCCTGCCCATTGAAAAAGATTGGTATAACAGTGGATATTTGACATATTGCGAAACTCCCAAATACCGGCATCTTTTTCGTCGATGGTACGCTCGATCTTGTTCAATAAAAGCGCCACCCAGCGTGCGGAATCTTTTCGTTCCGAAAAAACAAAACGATGATCGGTATACAAGGGGAGGAGGGATATCATTACCTGCCCGTAAATATCGTTTTGAACATGCTCGAAAGCCTGGTTGCCAACACGAACAGGCTTATTGCCCAGGTACCCGTCGAGGTCATCCAGCGTACGCTCGGTCAGGACTTTTTTAGCAGTAATACCATATAAGGGCTGGTAACGTTCTTCTTCGCCGAAAGTGATATCCGTTACATAGCCAAAATACTTCTCCATTTCCTCAAAATGGCCGATGTGATTAAGCGCCAGGATAATGTAATAGGTATCGCGCAGCCAGCAATACCGGTAGTCCCAATTGCGGCCAGTCCCCGGCGCCTCGGGCAGGCTGGTGGTACTGGCGGCAATAATTGCCCCGGTATCCTCAAACTGGTGTATTTTTAAAGCCAGCGCCGAGCGGATAACATAAGGCTGATAAAACGCCGCGATGGATGAGTGTTTTATCCATAGGCGCCAATATTGTATAGTCTCGCGCAAAAACCGCTCGGCAGTGCTGATCAGCGCCGCTTCAAGCGGCTCGCCATACGTGAGCACGAGGTAGCGGCTGTCACTCAGCACAAATGGCTGCTCGTCAAAAACATAGCTTACGGGGATATTAGTGGTCAGCCGCATGTCTTCATCGCCGCCCAAAAACTGGATATGGTTGCTGCCCCGGTTAACGTGCAGTTTGGTGGCGCCGTAGTCGGATACCGGCTCACATTTAACTACAACGCGCGCCGAGCCGTTCAACGGCTCGATCTTCCGTATCAGCATCAGGGCCTTGTAATAGCGCTGATGTTCCTGGAAACGCGGCGCAAAATCGGTAACCCGGTAACTGCTCCCGTTTTCGAGGGTAATTTCGGTGATCAGGACATTGGTATTCTCAAGATAATACTGGTGCGATGTAAAGTCCCCGGCTGGTAATATGGAAAATGCCCCGCCTTTCTGTTCGTCCAGCAAGCCGCCGAAAACAAAAGTACTGTCGAAGCGCGGCCAGCAAAGCCAGTCGACGTTGGTGTTTTTATTGATATGGGCCAGGTAGGCGCAATTGCCGATAAGGCCGGTGTTATAGGTATGTCGCTTCATTTAACTTTAGTGAATCAGCTATAATGTTTTGCAACAAAATTTTTTACGGAATGTTCGGTTTGAATTTCGGATTTAAACGCAGTTGCTTGTGAGGACGCAAACAAAGGGATGGGTTTAAATCCGAAATAGTAACCCTGCTGTAATACTTAACCACATAAAGTCTATGTACATTGTAGTTTTTTTTAAATAAGTCTTGATATTTAAAACCTTCGCTTTAACTTAGCACCATATTTTAAAACTTAAATAAGAAATCATGAGTTTACGGTTAGGGGATGCTGCCCCAAATTTCAAAGCAAAAACATCAGAAGGCGAGATCGACTTCTATGAATATCTTGGCAATAGCTGGGGTGTGCTTTTTTCTCACCCGGCTGATTATACGCCGGTTTGCACCACTGAGCTGGGTAAAACGGCATCGCTGAAGCATGAGTTCGACAAACGCAATGTAAAGGTAATCGCGTTGAGCGTGGATTCGGTTGAGTCGCACAAAGGGTGGATCAACGACATCAACGAAACCCAGAACGTTGAGGTAAATTTCCCGATCATCGGCGATGAAAACCGCGAGATCGCGCTGGCTTATGATATGATCCATCCCAACGCGTCGCTTACCGCCACCGTTCGTTCTTTATTCATCATCGCGCCCGACAAAACTATCAAGTTGATGATCACTTACCCTGCATCTACTGGTCGTAATTTCCAGGAAATTTTACGCGTGATCGATTCGCTGCAGCTTACCGCCAATTACAGCGTGGCAACGCCGGCCGACTGGAAAGATGGAGAAGATGTAGTGGTGGTTCCCGCGATCAAAACGGAAGACATTCCGGCCAAATTTCCGAAAGGTCATATCATTGTTAAGCCCTATTTAAGACTAACACCCCAACCAAATAAATAATTTTATTTGGTTATTAATTATTTTAATATATTTGAACAGATTGGCTTTGCTATACCGTCTGATTATCATTGTATTATTCAGTTTTTGGCATAAGTTTTTAATCAATACGAGAATTTTTTAATACCACAATTAATAATTTTATGAAAACTGGAAAAGTAAAATGGTTTAACACACAAAAGGGCTATGGCTTTATCATTACCGATGAAGGCAAAGATCTTTTTGTACATTTTAAGGATGTTCTGGGCGGCGTAAATGCTATTAAAGACAACGACAATGTTACTTATGACGTGGAAGAAGGAAGAAAAGGGCTTCAAGCGGTCAATGTAAAAAAAGCGTAATTACTGTATCGATATTTTTTGGAACCTCTGCGCAATCAGGGGTTTTTTTTGTTTTAATTTGTAGGGTTTTTTTTTTAATGTAAACCTGTTTTTAACCATTTATTACAATTATGGCTATTGATTCGTCGGCTAAACTAAGCAGGAATGTAACACTGCTGGTTTTGGTAGCATCGCTTGGTTATTTTGTTGACATTTACGATCTGCTGATCTTCCTTATCGTTAGGAAACAAAGTTTGATAAGCATTGGTGTCAAACCCGCAGATGTATTGGCGGTAGGTACCAGCATCATAAACTGGCAAATGTTCGGCCTGCTGCTCGGTGGTGTAATTTGGGGGGTACTCGGCGACCGCCTTGGCAGGATAAAAGTTCTGTTTGGCTCGATTGCCCTGTATTCGATCGCAAATTTTGCCAATAGCATGGTTCATACTACCGAAATGTATACCGTTGTACGTTTTATAGCCGGTATTGGCCTTGCCGGCGAACTGGGGGCAGGCATTACGCTCGTCACCGAAACGCTCAGTAAGGAAAAACGCGGTTACGGTACGATGATCGTCGCATCAGTGGGGCTATTTGGCGCGGTTGCCGCCAATATCGTTTCCAAATACGATTGGCATACGGCCTATAAGGTGGGAGCCCTATTGGGCGTTTTGCTTTTGTTTCTCCGTTTGGGCACTCTCGAATCGGGCATGTTCAAAAACGTTGAAAAAAAGGAGGTTTCAAGAGGCAATTTCTTCATGCTGTTCACCAATTGGGAAAGGTGCAAAAAATACCTGTGCTGTATCCTCATTGGCGCGCCACTATGGTACGTCGTGGGCATCCTGATTTCGCTCCAACCCGAATTTGGAGTGGCACTGCACGCCACTGGCAAATTGGTTGCCGGCGACGGCATTATGTACGCATATATTGCAATTGCTTTTGGCGGGATGGTAAATGGGCTGTTGGCTCAACTACTCAAGTCGCGGAAAATAGTTATGTGCATCTTTCTAACCTTATCTGCAATAAGTGCGGTGGTATACCTGCAATCGGTTGGTTTATCCAGCCAGCGTTATTTGTGGCTGTGCTTTGCTATGGGCTTTTCCGTTGGTTATTGGACAACATTTGTTACCATTGCGGCGGAACAATTCGGTACTAATATCCGCTCAACCGTTGCCACTACCGTTCCGAATTTCGTACGCGGATCCCTCATCCTCATCAATATGGGCTTTGTGGCTTTAAAAGGAAGTTACGGCATGATAAACAGCGGTTATATGATGATGGGCATACTTACCGTACTGGCTCTTTTGGCGCTGACCCAGTTGAAAGAGACCTTTGGCAAGGATTTGGATTATGCTGAAGCCTCGTAGAGACGCAATATTTTGCGTCTCCGATCCCAGTCATTCGGTTCGAGACGCAAAATGTTGCGTCTCTACATTATTCCCACGATAAAAATCATCAAATTTGCCCCCGATGGTCACAAAGGAAGAAATAACCGAAGCCTATAAACAAATACAGGACGAAATTTGCGTTGCGCTTGAATCAGCCGATGGCAAAGCGCGTTTTGAACAGGAAGAGTGGGAGCGGGATGGGGGCGGGGGCGGCCGAACGCGCATTATCCAAAGCGGAAATATTTTCGAGAAAGGCGGGGTCAACTTTTCTGCGGTGCACGGCAATTTGCCAGAAACCATAAAAAACTCGCTAAAAGTTGAGCAGGATGACTTTTTTGCCACGGGAGTTTCTATCGTTATTCACCCTAACCACCCGCTGGTGCCCATCATCCACATGAACATCCGCTATTTTGAAATGCCGTCGTCATTTGGCGCCGATAAAGAACCGGTGCGTTGGTTTGGCGGGGGTATCGACCTTACGCCGCACTATGTTTTTGAAG
>DASRTD010000243.1:0-22272 GCA_035656115.1 Mucilaginibacter sp. | reverse complement strand
AAAAGTTTAAAGATATTATCAGCTATTTCCAAATCGGGTTTTCGGTTTTGATATTCGCCATATACTACCTGCTCCCAAGGATGATCGACCTTTCGATGCTGGAACATATCCGCATCATCACGCACTGGTGGACATGGCTATTGCCACCGGTTTGGATAGCGGCCCTCAACGAGTTATTGATACACGGCAACAGTTCGGGTCCCATTACGGGTGTTTTGGCCGCGCTCGGCTTTACTTTGCCGCTGGTAGGTTTGTGGCTGGTGGCCAAAGTGCTGGCGCCAGGCTTTAACCGGCGGCTGGCGGTTATTGCAACATCCGATGGAAGCAGCAATTCGGAGGTAAACACAAAAAGAGCCGGTAAATTTGGCCTGATCGGGTATATATCCAACATAATTGCCCCTGATCCGGTGGAGAACGCGGGCTTTAAGATCACCTGGAAACTGGCCGCCCGTACCCGCGAATTCAGGATGAAGGTGTTTCCCTCATTTGCTTACGTGCCCATTTATTTCCTGTACTTTATGTTCAGCGGCAAAAGAGGAAGCTTTTCCGACATTCAAAATGGCCATAGTTATATCTTTTTCCTGTACCTGTGCAGCTTTATCTTGTCCACCATTTTAATGAATGTGTCCATGTCGCCCAAATACAAATCGTCATGGATATATTATACCACACCCGTCGCCGAGCCTGGCAAAATATTATCCGGCATGTATAAGGCCATCATCACCATATACTTTCTCCCATATTTTCTGCTCATCAGCGGCGTTGTTGTTGGTGTTTGGGGGGGCGGCGCCTTTAAAGATGTGGTTTTTGCATTTTTAGTGTGTACGATCTACGGAATGCTGATGGCGCTTTTTATGGTGAAGGGCCTACCCTTCTCAAAGCCCGTTATTGTAAAACAAAGCGGCGGCAGGGTAATCGCCTCACTGGTCATCCTTTTATTTGTGGTAGGGATCGGTTTTGGGCACTACTTTATTATGCGCTGGGAAAATGTTATATGGATAGGCATTATCCCGCTGCTGGCTATCAACTGGGTGATGTTCCATTACTATAAAAAGCAAAGCTGGGATAATATTGAGCTGGAGGAGGTGTAAAAAAGACGTGAGATATGAGACAGGAGATCGCTTTTCGCCTCATATCTCACGTCTCAAATCTATAACTTCTTCTCCCCCTTCATTTTCGAAGCAATTTCCAATGCCCGGTAAGCATTTACAATGCCCCCTGTTTTGCTGAGCGTGTTAAACGCCACCTTTTGCCCTTTTGCCCCAGGCTTATTCACCATGATATCTTCAACCACTGCCGACTCCAAAATAGCGCGCTTTACCTGGCTGGCCGTTAGTTTTGGATAGTATTCGCGAATCAGCGCCGCTATGCCCGCGACTATAGGCGACGAAAAGCTGGTGCCGTCTTCGGTATTAAACTCGGCATCCATATCAATAGAAGTAACTTTTACACCAGGCGCAAATATGTCGACGTTCTTTTTGCCATAGTTCGAAAAATCGGCGGCCAGGCTGCTATCGGGCCTCCATGCGGATGCCCCAACGTTTATCACATTGTCGCTTGTCGTGCCGTCTAAGTAATTATCATTCGGAAATTCGGGTTTGGCATCCACATCCTGGCCGTCATTACCCGATGCCATTACCAGCAGCACATCATGAGCCGCGGCATATTTAAATGCGGCATCAACCCAGTCCTTGTGCGGCGATATTTTTTTACCAAAGCTCATGTTCACCACTTCGGCGCCATGGTCAACCGCATAGCGGAGGGCGTTAGCAACGTCCTTGTCGTATTCGTCGCCATTTGGCACAACTTTTAGCGCCATTATGCGCACGTTATCGGCAATGCCGTCAATGCCGTATCCGTTATTGCGTACCGCGCCGATCAGTCCCGCTACACCAGTACCATGCGAAGCTTCCGAAGTTTTTAAAACGTTATTGCCATACGGCTTTCCGTCATTCACATCCGGGTCGTCACTCACAATGCTCCTGCGGGCGTCCAGGTCGGGGGCAATAGTGTTGTTTTCCTTTGCGTATTCATCCGACCAATCTTTCATCACCTTGGCATTGGTCAGGTCGGGTCCGCCGAGTTGTGTAAAAACGGATTGCCATACGGCTTTACTTTCAACAATTGTATCGTTGGCAGAGTAGTGTATTTTGTCCAGATCGGCCAGGGTAAAAGTCCCGTCAGACCTAAGGTTCAATTCTCGTTTAATTATGTGGTTAGTCAGTGTTAAAAACCGTAGCTCCTCCTGCAATACTTTTACTTCAGCATGTGCTTTGTTTTCAGTGCTGTCATAGGTGGTTTTTACCTCCAGCCAAAACGCATATTCTTTTTGCTGACCAGCCGGAGCTGTTGTTAAGCCGGCAAATTTGTCTTTCAGTTTATAATACTGCCGCACTTCTTCTTCGGTTTCAGCATTGTCCACTTTGCCGTCCTTACCGCCTAAAAAGTCCCAGCCATGTACATCACCCACATAGCTATCCTTATTATCCTTACCGGCTTTCTCTTTTGGGTTTACCCATAAAACCGGCGCCAGGTCCTTTTGGCTTGTGTCAATACCACTGTCCATTGTGGTAATCACCACCGTTCTGCTTTTCTTTCCTTTTAAAAACTCGTAGGCTTGCTTAAGGCTCACGCCGAAATAGCCGTCTGTCTTCAGGTCCATCTCGTGCCAGTTCTTCGGCGGATTGGGCGGCGGCGCGGGCAATTGCTGCGCAAGAGCGCTGAGGCTAATAAACAACAGCCCCGTTAACAATGTGCCAAGGGCGTAATTTTTTATTCTATGCATTTTTTGTTAATTCTTCAGTGTAATGGACCATTGCTATTTCTCCCCCATTTAAGGGGAGCCGGGAGGGGCTACAAATCAAACTTGATCCCCTGTGCAAGCGGTAACGTTTTTGAATAATTAATAGTATTGGTTTGACGACGCATGTAAACCTTCCATGCATCCGAGCCCGACTCGCGGCCGCCGCCGGTTTCTTTTTCGCCGCCGAAAGCCCCGCCGATCTCCGCGCCCGACGTGCCGATGTTCACATTTGCTATGCCGCAATCAGAACCACCGGAAGATAAAAATTGTTCTGCCTCACGCAAATTATTGGTCATGATGGAGGAGGAGAGACCTTGTGGTACGCCGTTTTGCAATGCGAACGCCTCATCAATCGTTTTGTATTTGATGAGATAAAGTATCGGCGCAAATGTTTCGTGCTGAACGATGGCATAGTTATTTTCTACCTCGGCGATGCAGGGCTTTACATAACAACCCGACGCATACGCTTCTCCTTCCAGCTTTCCGCCTTCTACGGCGAACTTCCCGCCTTGGGCCTTGCATTTTTCAATAGCGTCCAGGTAAAACTTCACGGCATCATGATCAATCAGCGGGCCCATGTGATTATGCTCATCCAGCGGGTTGCCAATTTTAACCTGGCCATAAGCGTTCACGAGCTTCTGCTTAAACAGCTCATAAACACTTTCGTGGATGATGAGCCTGCGCGTAGTGGTGCAGCGCTGTCCGGCTGTACCAACTGCACCAAAAACGGCACCTACCAGCGACATTTCAAGGTCGGCATTTTCGCTGATGATAATAGCGTTGTTGCCACCAAGTTCCAGCAGGGATTTGCCCAACCGGGCACCAACAGCAGCACCAACAGCTTTGCCCATGCGCGTTGAACCGGTCGCGGACACCAGCGGTACCCGCGCATCGTTCGCCATCAATTCGCCTATATTTCTTTCGCCGATCACCAGGCAGCTTACGCCTTCCTCAATGCCGTTTCTTTTAAAAACTTCCTGAGCGATATGCTGGCAGGCAATGGCTGTAAGCGGCGTTTTTTCCGATGGCTTCCAAATGCATACATCCCCGCAAACCCAGGCCAGCATGGCGTTCCAGCTCCAAACCGCTACCGGGAAATTAAATGCCGAAATGATGCCTACGATACCCAGCGGATGGTACTGCTCGTACATCCTGTGCAACGGGCGCTCAGACTGCATCGTCAACCCATAAAGCTGCCGGCTCAGGCCTACTGCAAAATCAGCAATATCGATCATTTCTTGTACTTCGCCGTACCCCTCCTGCAGGCTCTTGCCCATCTCGTAGGATACCAGTTTGCCAAGGTCTTCCTTGTTCGTTCTTAACACATCGCCCAGCTGACGGACTATTTCGCCGCGTTTCGGGGCCGGCATAGTGCGCCATGTCACAAAAGCCCTGGAGGCCTGTTCAACGGCAGCATTGTAATTAGCTTCATCGGCAATTTTTACCGTCGCAATCTTTTTTCCGTCAACCGGCGATAAAATGTCTTTTGTAGCGGCATTCGCACTGCTCCCCCACGTGTTTCCCGTACTAAAAGCCTCATTTATGTCGTTTATATGTAAACGATTGAGTATTTCTGCTATATTGAAGTTCATAATGGTTACTTTTGCCAAAGGTAAAAATCTTTAAGGCAATTTATTATCAACCCATCGCTGCCGGCAAAATCATTCGCGTTAATTTACAAGATGATGAGAGAAGGAGTAGGTTACGTGGAGACGACATTGAAAACAGGAGAAATAGCAGGCGCCTCTTTTCCATCGCGGTGCAATCCACCCGAAAAATCATTCTTGTTAATTATCAAGGCGTTATATTTACCGCTGTTGACAATGTTTGAATGTTGATAAGTAAATTGTATTATGGACTTTTAATACTTGTAATTTAACTTCGGGTTAGGGCAAATAGAGCGATTCTGGCACCTTAACCATATATGTTCTGAAACTAAATTGAATGGAAGAAGAATTTGAATTTGGTTTCGCCGAGGACCCAAAATTCTCGGTGGAACGGTACGAAGAAATGATTCGCAATCATGATCAGTACTTTTTTGATGCCCAGGCGTTTGAGAACATAATCGACTATTACATCGAAAAAAACGACCCGCCCAAGGCCCTCCAGGTAGCAGAGTACGCATGCAATCAGCATCCGTTTGCTGCAGTTTTTTTGGTGAAACAAGCCCAGTTATTGGTGATTGCCAGCCGCACCGCGGAAGCTTTTGCGGCGCTTGAAAAAGCCGCTTTGCTGGAAGCGTCCGACCCGGACATCTATATCATCCGCGGTAACCTTTATGAAAGCCTGGAACGCTATAGCGAAGCGCTGGAAAACTATGAAAAAGCGCTGGACCTTGCTGAAGAAACCGATGAAGTGCTGCTGCATATCGCCTACGTTTACCAAAATATGGGCGACTATGAAACTTCGGTAACCTACCTGAAGCTATGCCTGAAACAGAACATGGAAAACCAGGATGCCTTGTACGAACTGGCCTTTTGCTATGATGTTTTGGACAACCAGCAGGAAAGTATCGCCTTTTACCAGCAATATATCGATAACGAACCCTATAGCTACGCCGCCTGGTATAACCTGGGCAACGCGTTCACCAAATTAGGTTTGTTTGAGAAGGCAATAGACGCGTACGACTATGCCATCCTGATAAAAGACAACTTTGCATCCGCCTATTTTAACAAGGGCAACGCTTTGGTTAACCTGGAGAAATATGCTGACGCGATAGAAGTTTACCGCCATACGTTCGAATACGAGCAGCCCAATGCCGACACCTATTGCGCCATTGGCGAATGCTACGAAAAGCTGGAGCAGATGGACGATGCGCGGGCTTTCTACAAAAAATCAGTAAAAATGGACCCCAAGCTGGCTGATGCCTGGTTTGGTATAGGTGTTACGCTTGATTTTGAGGAGCGTTACTTTGAAGCGCTGCATTTCTATAAAAAGGCGCTCGACTTAGACATTGCCAATGCCGATTATTGGTTTGCCATTGCAGATGCCGAATACAAGCTGGGGCATATGGAAGAAGCCGAGCGTGCATACGAGAAAGTGGTTGAGCTGAACCCGATTGATGTGGACGCCTGGCTGGATTATTCCTCGATATTATACGAGCAGCAGCGCCTTGCCGATGCAATAGAGGTGATTGCCCAGGCAATAAAAAATAATCCTGATGCTGCCGAGTTGTATTACCGCATGGTGGCTTATTTATTTGCGCAGGGAGAGTACAACGAAGCCCTTAACCACCTGGAAATGGCCCTTGCCGCCGATCCGGAAAAGCATTATATACTGTTTGACTACCTGCCGCAATTGCAAAAGAATAAGGTGATCGTGGACATAATTAATAGGTATACGAAATAAGCGGATAATGTGCGGATTTCAGATGTGCGAATGTGCAGATGAAGAAATTCGAAGAATAGTTAATTCCTCAATAGTGTTTTCAACCCGGAAATATTATTGAGGATTTCTGGTTTTAACAGGCGCCCTAATGCTAAGATATCCCCTGTTCAAACGTCATCAATCCTCACATTTGCACATCTGCATATTTGCACATCCGCATATTTGCACATCCGCATATTTGCACATTAAACTTGCACATCTGCACATTTTTCCTGACCTTTATCCCATTAAAACTTTTAGTTATAGCCTATAACTAACGTAAATTTATGAACTACCACATGAATAATCTACCTGAACGCATTGCCAAACCGCGCAATAGCGGCATTACTATGGTTATGGACAAGGGTCTTAGCTTAAGGCAGGTTGAAGACTTTATTGACGTTGCCGGTGAGCACACCGATATTGTGAAATTGGGCTGGGCCACTTCCTTTGTTACGCCGAAGCTGCAGGAAAAGCTGGATATCTACCGCAGCGCCGGTATACCAGTTTATTTCGGTGGCACGCTGTTCGAAGCCTTTATCGTGCGCAACCAGTTTGACGATTATTGCCGCATACTGGACAAATATAAAATGGAATATTGCGAAGTATCGGATGGTTCCATCGAAATTGAGCATGAGGTAAAATGCGACTATATCAGCAAACTAACCAGCCAGGTGACGGTGATATCGGAAGTGGGTTCGAAGGATGTTCAAAAGATATTCGCGCCATACAAATGGATCAAACTAATGAACGCTGAAATTGAAGCCGGCGCGTGGAAAGTGATAGCCGAAGCACGCGAAAGCGGCAACGTGGGCATCTACCGCGACTCAGGTGAAGTAAGACAGGGGCTGGTCGACGAAATTTTAACGCAAATACCCGAAGACACCATTATTTGGGAGGCCCCTCAAAAGGCACAGCAAGTGTGGTTCATCAAGCTGCTGGGCGCCAATGTTAATCTTGGGAATATTGCGCCTGCGGAAGTGATCCCGCTGGAAACGCTTCGTTTAGGCATCAGGAGCGATACTTTTGATTTTTTCCTCAATAGTGGCGTTTAACAAAACATTGCCCGGCAAGTTCAGCCTTGATTGAATGAACTGAAACTCACCGGGCAATGCAAAAAATTAAACATGAATAAATAATTCTTCTTTCGGTCTGCGCACTTTAGGCAGTTTAGCGAAGCTATCGTCAGCTGCCTGAAATCCGATTGGAGCAATGACCGATACGGTAAGTCCTTTTTCCTTCAAGCCCAGTATCTCATCAAATTTACCCGCTTCAAAGCCCTCCATCGGGCAGGCATCTATACCCATTTCCGCGGCAGCAGTTAACAGCACGCCCAAAGCAATATAAGCCTGTTTGTGCGACCAGGCGATCTTTTGATCCTCGCCCAAATGGTTAACCGTACCAATCATGGTATTTTCAAAACCGGCCAGGTGCTGCCTGCCGATGTGGCGGGTGTTCGCGATATTATCCACATATTTTCTTACCAGGCCTTCGTCAATATTCGTTTCGGAGGCGAATATAATAACCTGCGAAGCATCGGTGATTTGTGCCTGACCATGCGCCGCTTCGCGGAGCTGCCGCCTGATCTCAGGGTCTTCAACCACCAATATTTTATACGATTGCAAACCGAACGATGATGGCGACAATTGAACGGCGCTTAACAGATCGTCCAATTGCTCAGGACTCAGTTTCCTTGAAGCGTCAAACTTCTTGGTGGCGTATCTTTTCTGTAATTTATCTATGAGTGACATAATCATTTTAAATATTTGCACAAAAATAGATGTTTAAACATTTAATGTCGTCACGCACAGGCAATACTATTTTTACTTTGGACGGACGAACGCAACAAACCCTTACAACATATTACAACCCTTCCAACTCATTACAATTTCTTTCAACTAAAGTGTAACCTAATTAAAAACCATGTGGTCATAGCTTGCAAATACACACAGTATTGAAACAAAAAGTTAACAATTAAAAAATAAAATTATGGATCACACAGTGGGATTCGTCATGCTGATGGTTATAGTCGTATCTGTCGCATTATTTGCTATGATCTTTGGGATCGTTTATCTCTCTAAGCGCGAAAAGATGTCAATGATTGAACGTGGAATGGATCCGCGTTCATACAAACCCAGAGCTGCGCCTTTTCAAAACTTAAAATGGGGGCTTTTACTAATAGGTTGTGGATTGGGTCTGTTCCTTGCTTATTTATTAGATCACTCCCTATTCGCGAAAATGAATGAAATGGACGACAGCGGCAACGCGGCAATTTATTTCTCTTTAATAGCGATATTCGGCGGATTGGGCCTTTTTGCCTCCTACCGAATCGAAAAGAAAGAAGATGATAAGAAAGTTGATTAGGTTGAAACAGGATGACTGATTTGCAATAACTTAATCAACTCATTCAACCTAATCAACCCAATCAACTCACTAAAGATACTTCTCCTTCAAAATCTTAATATGATGCATCTCATGGCCTGCTATCATATAAGCCAATCCCCTTACAGAAACCGGGTTGCCGCTGGCAATCCCTTTCTGTTTGGTTTGCTCCTCAGTCATCGACTTCAACAGGTAAAGGGTTGAATCCCGTATCGTTCTGAACTCCTCAGCCAGGTCTTCCAGTGTGCGTTCATTGAACGTGGCTTTTTCCATATAAACATCCTGGTCAAAACCCGGCAGTTCGGCGGCCTCGCGCGAAAAAACCAGCGCCCGGTACGCAAATACCCGCTCGGTATCCGACATATGGCCCAGCACCTGTTTAAGGGTCCACTTGCCTTCGGCGTAACTATAGGACGCTTTATCCGGGTCTATCCGCAGAAAGAAATTGTAGGTCATTTGCTGCAAGTATTCCAGTATTTCAATTATTGGCCCGTTGCCTACCAGGTCGACATACCTGGCAGCATAAGCCGGGTATTCATCAGGTTGTGGTCTTTCTATCATTGCTTATATTTTTTAATATGATCCTGAATACCGTCCCTTTACCCACTTCGCTCTCGCGGACGAATACCTGCCCGTTATGGTAATTTTCGACAATGCGGCGGGTTAACGAAAGCCCAAGGCCCCAGCCCCGCTTGCGGGTAGTATAGCCCGGCTGAAAAATAGTATCAAACTTTGAGCGCGGTATGCCTTTACCGGTATCGCTGATATCGATAAAAACCTGCCGCTTTGTTTTATTGCCCGATATATCCACTTTGATCATTCCCTTACCTTCAATCGCATTAACAGCATTTTTGAGCAGGTTCTCAAGCACCCAGTCAAAAAGCGGGACGTTGACGCCGGCATCCAGGTGCGGGTTTCCGGTCAGCTCAAAGCTAATGTTTTTACTTACCCTTATCCTGAAGTAATCCACAAACTCTTTCACTACATCGTAAACGTTATGATTTTCCAGCTGCGGACGCGAACCTATCTTTGAGAAACGGTCAGCTACGATTTCCAGCCGGTGCACGTCATTCGCCATTTCGTCGATCAGCGGATCGTTTTCGGCATTGAATTTCTCCTTCATCAGTTCAATCCAGGCCATCAGCGAAGAGATGGGCGTGCCCAACTGGTGCGCCGTTTCTTTGGCCAGGCCAACCCATACCTGGTCCTGTTCCGATTTGCGCGATGAGCTGAAAGCGGTATAAGCCATTAATAGAAATATCGAAATGAGCGACAGCTGTACGTAGGGGAAAAATTTCAGTTCGGTAAGCAAGTACGAATCCTTGTAATAAACAAGCCATTGCTGGCTCAAAACCTTTAGCCTTATCGGCTCATGTTCCTTTTTCATTTCAGCCAGTTCGGCTTGAAAATATTGCGGGTCATATTTAACTTTTTTGTTTCCCTCGGCCGCCAATTTTATGAAGACCCTGGTCGAATCAAGCCCTCTCGATAATTGGATATCGCCCTGTTCGTCGGTCACGATGGCCGGCACAACAGTGCTGTCAATTACGGCAAAAACATAATTCAAAAAATCATTGTCGTCCGATGCCAAAACCTGTTTCTCACTCATCGCCCAAACCTGAGCACGGGAGCGTTCGGATTTGGCAATATTGCGCACCAGGAATTGCGTATACAGTAATGACCCGCTTGCAATAACCGTTGCAAAAGCAAGCAGTGAATATTTCCAGCGTTTTTTTTGTTGGTAGGGGTTCATGTTTTGAGTCCGAAAGACGAAAAGTCCGAAAGTCCGAAAGAAAGAACCCGCGGTTTATCCGAAAGACGGCAAATTAGTAAAAAGAAGGGAAAGTGGGTAATGCCCTTTCTATAGCGATGGGTTTGAAACCCATCGCTATGGGGAAAGAGCCGGCGTTTCACTTCTTCTTTCGGTCTTTCAGACTTTTCGGACTTTCCGGACTTTCGGACTAAAAACTTACCTTTGCCCGCAATATGGACATTAAAAAAGTTAGGGTACGTTTTGCGCCAAGCCCCACTGGTGGGTTGCACCTGGGTGGCGTGCGCACCGTGTTATTTAACTATCTTTTCGCTAAAAAGCATGGCGGCGATTTTGTTTTAAGGATAGAGGATACCGACCAAAACCGTTACGTTGAAGGAGCCGAGGAATATATTTTGGACTGCCTGAAATGGTGTGGGCTGCTGCCGGATGAGAGCCCGGCTGTTGGCGGCCCTTTTGCGCCATATCGCCAGAGCGAGCGTAAATCGATTTATCGCGAATATGCTGAAAAACTGGTTCGCCAGGGGCATGCTTATTATGCTTTTGACACGCCTGAAGAACTGGAACAAAACCGCCGCGAGATCCCAAATTTTCAATATGGACACGCCTACCGGGGAACTTTGCGTAACTCCCTGTCGCTAACAGAGCATGAGGTTGACGAGTTGCTGGATGCCCAAACCCCGCATGTGATCCGCATAAAAGTGCCGGCCGAAGGGCGGGTAGTTTTTCATGACATGATCCGCGGGCACGTTGCCTTTGACACCAGCCAGGTTGACGATAAGGTTTTGTTGAAAGCCGATGGTATGCCTACCTATCACCTGGCGGTTGTGGTGGACGATTATTTAATGAAGATCACCCATGCCTTTCGCGGCGAAGAGTGGCTGCCATCGGCCCCTGTGCATTTGCTATTGTGGGAATATTTAGGCTGGAAGAATGATATGCCGCAATGGGCACACCTGCCCCTGATACTTAAGCCCGATGGCCATGGCAAGCTAAGCAAACGCGACGGCGCAAGACTTGGCTTCCCGGTGTACGCCATGAACTGGTTCGACGTGAAAACGGGCGAGCTAACCCCCGGATTCCGGGAACTGGGCTTTTTGCCGGAAGCCTTTTTAAACCTGCTGGCCTTGCTGGGCTGGAATGACGGCACCAGCCAGGAGATTTTCACTTTGGACGAGCTGATTGAAAAATTTACCATGGACCGCATCAGCAAGGCAGGCGCAAAATTCGATTTTGAAAAGGCAAAATGGTTCAATGCAGAGTGGATCAAGAAGTCGGAAGCCGAAAGTCTGAGGTCTGAAGTCAAAAGTGTATTAGCGGAAAAGGGAATGGAGGTGGCCGATGACGATTATTTGCTTAAGATTATTGACAAAGTAAAAGACCGCTGCGTTTTACTGCCCGACTTTTACCAGCAATCAGCTTATTTTTTTGAGCAGCCTAAAGAATACGATTTGCCATCGGTTAAACCGAAATGGACGGACGCCAAAACCGACTTTTTTTATGAACTGACTGGTCGCCTTGAGGTTGTTGACAAATGGGAAGAACTTGAACTGGAAACGGTGTTTAAAGCCTTAGCCGAAGAAAAATCGATCAAAGCAGGCGAGGTATTGCTGCCCTTTCGTATTATGCTGGTCGGCGGTAAATTTGGCCTGCACGTTTTCGATATTGCCGCGCTGCTTGGAAAACAAGAAACCATCAGCCGGATTGAAGCCGCGTTATCCGTTTTTGTAGCGTAGCGCTACACGTGCTACACCCTGCTACAAAACGCTACAGCTATGATTATTAGATAGTTAAGTACTGCCAAGATATTGTCAGTGACAAAATCTTGGCACCATTTTTATCTTGACCTATGCATTTCGTAGAGACGCGATGCATCGCGTCTTCCCCCATTTTGACGCTGAACCTCTCCGTCAATTCTTATCCGGCACCAGTTGCGTCAATGATTTTGATTGCCTTTGATCAGCCGGTATCTTGTTAAACTCTTCAAAACTGGTATTTAAATAGGCCACCAGGTTAAACGCGGGCGTAAAATAAGTATTGATGTCGGGTGTATACAGGATGATGAAATTCTCCATTTCCTGCCCTGTAATCGGCAGGTATTTTTTTAAGTTTTCGGCGTTGAATACCCTTCTTATCTGGTCTTTTTGCGCTTCGTTCTTAGCTACCTTAGTTTCATGCTGTTTCGGTGTTTCTCCGCCATCAGCAATGTTCATTTTCAGGCCGCCGATGGGATTGCCATTGGCGTCCGTTTGGTAAAGTACCGTTTCACTTCCCAGTACTCCCGGCTGTTTTTGCGTGGTAAACCCCGCATTTTTTTTGATCTCCTGGTTGGTAACAGTCACTTCCTGCAACTGGTTTATCCGCGGGTCCAGGAAAACCTGTACATATTTCAGGTTGGCAAGGTACAGGGTATCGGGTTTGTAGTTGCTGTTGGTAAAGCAAACCAGGTCGCCCACAGCCGCCCTAATGGTGAAGCTGCCATCGGGTCCGGTCATGGTCATTACATGCGACTTTAAGTCCTCTACTCTTATGCCCTGCAAAAAAGTATTGCTTTTGTTTTCATAAACGCGGCCGGTAAACTGGTCTTGCGCACAGGCAGTGCTGATCAGTCCTGAAAGCAGCATAAAAAAAAGAAATTGACGCATCATTTTAATTGGCACTAATCCGCAATCAGGCCTTACGGCCCAATACCGATAGCTATCGGTATAAAACAACAAATATACCAATATATTGTAATCCGGAAATTTAGCGCCGCGCGGAAGCGTCTTTAAAACGGTATTTAACGTTTTTTAACAGTTCACAGCGTTACCGCTTTTCATAACCGGGCAGGGGTTTTCTTTTGCCTTGACACGTACCAACGACCCGCATAAGCATGGCTACTGATATTTTTTATGGTCAAAATTAACCACAAGTTTAATTTATGCAGTTTCTTATCGTTTAACTATGAATTTACGCGACTTTTATTTACCTTTAACACTAAGTTAAAAGGCTAAAACAATCTGAACCACAAAGAGTTGAACTAATATCGCCGTTGTAACTACTAACGGGTATTCGCATGAAGACTGTACCTAACGAACCAATTAAATCTGACCCATCTAAGGGTCATCCCGGACGGCAAATTACCGACAACATAAATTTCCGCAAACTTATTGAAAATAGTTATGGCGGTATTATCCTGATAGACAAATTACTGAATGTCATTTTCAGGAGCCATTCGGCAGAACGCATTACCGGCTGGAATACGAAAAGCTGGGGAAATAAGACTATTATGGAAAATATTCACCTCGCAGATCGTGAGAAGGTTTGGGTGGTGTTTAGTGAGTTGGCAAAGAGCCCGGGCGGTTCCCGGGGATGCATTTTCAGGTCGGAACACGCTGATGGCCACTATGTCTGGCTGGAATGTGTTTTCACCAATTTTCTTACCGATCCGGATATTGAAGCGATGTTGTGTAATTGCAGGGACATAACCGGAAAGCAGCACGCCGATGAATTTCTGCACCAATCGCTAAAAGAGTTATCAGATTACAAATATGCCCTCGATGAATCGGCCATTGTTTCCATTACCGACCAGAAAGGAATTATTAATTATGTAAACGATTCGTTCTGCAGGATATCAAAGTATAGCCGGGAAGAGTTGATCGGCCAGGATCATCGCATCATAAATTCCGGCTATCATGACAAATCCTACATCCGCAATTTATGGAAAACCATTGCCACCGGCAAAATTTGGAAAGGTGAATTCAGGAACAAAGCAAAGGACGGCAGCTTTTATTGGGTTTACGCTACTATTGTGCCCTTTTTAAATAAAAGAGGGAAACCATACCAATATGTATCCGTGCGGTTTGACATCAGCATAAGAAAAAAAATAATTATCGAACTTGAGGAGTCCGAAAAAAAATACAGCGAATTATTTCATTTAAGCCCGCTGCCGATGTGGGTGATCAACTTGGATACATTGCAATTTCTTGATGTTAATAAGGCAACCGTCACACATTATGGTCATAGCCGTGAGCAGTTTTTGTCGATGACTTTAAAAGACATCTGGCCTGATGATGAGCGCGATAAACTCGCGACATATTTTAAAGAAGATAAACAAAGTTTAGGCGAAACTATACTAAGAACAGCAGTGCATAAAAAGAAAAATGGCGATTTAATAAACGTCGAAGTTCAAATTGCGCGCATAAAATTTAACGGAATACTATCGAATTTGGTCATCGCCACGGATGTTACCGAAAGATTGAAATATATCAGGGCTGTTGAGGAACAAAATAAAAAATTGCGGGAAATTTCATGGTTGCAATCCCACGTGGTGCGTGCCCCGTTAGCCCGGATCATGGGGCTTATCCCCTTGCTTAAAGATGCAAAGACGAACAATATGGAACGGGAAAAGATACTTGATTTTTTGAATTCATCGGCCGTTGAGCTTGATGAAATAATAAAAGATATCACCGACAAAACGGTGGTAGAAGGCGATAGAACAGCGCCTTAAAAATTGTTTACACAGCATTGTATGCCTGTTTTAACCATGTTACAACTTCCTGGTCAACCTGATCAGGATCAGTAATCTTTACCCTGTGCGTTACCATGGCGTTCCATGCACCGGCCGGCTCAAACCGATCGTTGGTTTCCGCGCCCTTTAATTTTATGCCGATATCCAATCGCTCCGCCGACGAGGGCTGAACAATGCCGAACTTTTTACTGCCGCGTAACAAGTTGATATAAGTTTGGCCGGGAGAGGTTATCACGTCAGTCCCGAAGCTGTTTATACGGGCTACCAACTCATCAAACGGTTTACGCCATTTTGCTTTGTTGCCGCTAAACAAGTTGTCCGTTTTGTCGTCCGATGAAGCGTGTCTGTGTTCTTCGTGTACAATGAGGTGAGCGATTGCCATAGCATGGCCATGGCCTAAACCAAAATCAGCTTTTAACCAGGCGAGTATTTCGGCGGTTTTGGTCAGCTTTTTTTCAGCAGCCATAGCTTTAAAATCGTCAGCAGTTTTGCCTGTTTTTGCTTTAATATTATCGAGGTAAGCCTGGAAAGACATAAAATTATTTGTTAAAAAATTCGATAAGGGCCGGGGCCAGCACCTTCATGGAGATATTATGTGTCTGCCCCGGGAACATTTTCAACACGCTGCCGGGTATGGCTGCAGCCGTTTGCTTGACCGCGTTTTGCATGGATACAGGACTTTTTTCGCCGCCACCAACCAGCGCCTGTACTTTTACCAGGGCGGCTTTTTGCCGGGGTAGAGAAAAATCGCCCATTATCGATGCATCGTAAGGCAGGGTATGCGCCACGGCTTTCAGCTTTTTAAATATGGGCATAACGCTCATTATGAAAACCGCAAAGCCCGGAACGTTAACCATGTCACGCATAAAAAACTTCACCGCATCCGCCCTGCGTTCTTCGGCGATCAATTTCTTAAGCTGATCTGCCGAATCCTTCGGCGGTTGGTGCCCTGTTTTATCCACCATAAAAGGCGCTTCGTATAAAGCAATTTTTTTCATGTTCAATCCGGCGGCAGCTCCTGCAAGCGTAAGCGCCGCGCCCGAAGAAACGCCTGCAACAAACGCCGAGCCGCCTGCCGCTTGTATTACCGCATCCAGATCTTCTATCTCGCGCTGCCTGTCGTAGGGCTGTGTATCACCGCTTTGATTCCGGCCGCGGCGATCGTAGTTAAAAACTGTGAAATGCGGTTCCAGCAATTTGGCGAGCGAGGGCAGCGGCCCGAAAGCGCGGCTGCACAAAGCGCCGTCAACCAGCACTACGGCAGGGCCGCTGCCCGTTTGATCATAAGCAATTTGAGTTCCGTCTTTTGAGGTTACTGTTTTCATTTCCGATGAAGTTTTAAATCATTTGTTGGTTAAAAGCTGCAAATTTTCGGCAAGCCTGTCGATGCTTTGGTTCCATCCAATGTTCATGCCCCCAACTGACTGGCAGGCGTCCGGTGTCGACATGAGCACAACAGCCCTGAATATCATTTTCGTTTTTCCGTTTTCCTCCAGGAATCTTACCGTATTTTCAATCTCCAGTTGCGCGCTGCCGTCATCACCCTCCTTAACATTATGAAAAACGATCAGCTCCGGCTCAACTATTTTTGTAAAAACACCCCGCGTAGGATATTGCATGCCATCCGGTCCACGCATTATTATCCTGATACTTCCGCCAACCCATGGGTCCAACTTACAAACCGGGTTGGTAAAATCCTTTGGGCCCCACCACTTTTCAACCAGTTCCGGGTCGGTCCACATCTTAAAAACAAGCTCACGCGGCGCATCAAATATGCGGGTGATGTTGACTTCCTGCCCTACGCCATTGTCAACCAGGGTGCTTTTTGTTTCCATTGTTTTTATTTTTTGACTGTATTTCTTTTAAAGCCTGTTCCATCGCATCAAATTTACTTTCCCAGAATTTTTTGTACTGGTTAAGCCAGTCCCAAATCTCGCTCAGCCGGTCCATTTTCGCTTCGCAATAACGTTCCCTGCCTTTTTTTGTAATGGCTACCAGTCCGCATTCCATCAGTATTTTCATATGCTGCGATACCGCAGGCCGGGTAATGTCAAACTGATCGGCTACCTGGTTAACATTCAGCTTACCATTGGCCAGCATGCTTAAAATTAATCTCCTGTTCGGATCGGCAATCGCCTGGAAAACATCTCTTCTCATTTCCATCTGCTGCAATGCGTAAGTAAACGCTTACAAATATATATGTAAGTATTTACTTACGCAAATTTATTTTCAAAAAAATTTATGAATGTGAGGCAAAAGGAAAAATTTGGGTAAAAATGTTTAAGGCGATTGGTATTTATCCTTTGATTGGTCCCCAACAATGGTTTTATCCACGATCAGGCGGATCACCGCGTCAATTTCATTACCCACGGTAAGCAAATGCCCAATGATCTCCTGGTTATCCGGGTTAAAAAAGTTGGCCCTGTCCATAATATTGATCAGGCCAAGCATGCTGGCCACCGGGCGCCTTAGCTCGTGGGACGTGAGCGAAGCAATATGCCTCAGGCGTTCGTTCTGGTCTACAACCGCCTTTTCCGTTTCGAGCCATTC
Organism: Mucilaginibacter sp.; assembly: GCA_035656115.1. Lineage (GTDB taxonomy): Bacteria > Bacteroidota > Bacteroidia > Sphingobacteriales > Sphingobacteriaceae > Mucilaginibacter. Next base: position 4,890 of record DASRTD010000243.1, on the reverse strand, counting down.
GGTAATGTTGCGCCCGAAGCAGCCCACCCCGGTAATATCTCCTTTGACCCGGTAGATGGGGTTAAAACTGATCTCGAAACTCAAAAGCATGTTTGTTTCCGGCTCGATGCTTTCATTGATGATGACGTAACGCTCGCCGGCAAGCGCACGCTGGTAATAACCATTCCACAGATCTATTTGTTCAACCGTAAAACCGGCATTCATCCCGGGATGATCGCCCTTTTTCGGCTCAATTCCGGTTAACCTGGTAATCTGGCTGCGATAAGCTTTGTTCATGTAAACATACCGCATTTCTTTATCAACCGACCATATCTGGTCTTCAGTATTGTTGATGAGGGCCTCCAGGTTGCTTTTTGTCCAAACAATTTCTTCCTGTGCCTGGCTTGCTTCGGTTTTATCGCGCCCGATGCCTTGTATGGCGACCACCTCGCCATCGTCATTGGTCACCGATATAAATTCCCATTCGGTGTCAAACAGGTTTCCCCATTTATCACGCTTTTTGTGTGCGAGCGGGATAACTTTACCGGGATGTTTAACGCAATAGATGAATGCTTTTGTGCACATTTCCATTTCGTCGGGAATCGTCACCAACGAAAAATGCTTCCCGGTAACTTCGCTCTTTTTATAGCCCAGCTTTTTCAGAAACTGTTTGTTAGCAAAGGTGAAGCACCCCTGTGTGTCAAAACGGATAAGGAAGTTGGTTTGCGAATCGATCAGCGAGTTTAAAAATTGCTCCCTTACAAGAGCGTCATTATCGGCCGGCGTCGCGCCGTGCTGATACTTGCTAAAAACACTCAGCAATATCTTCTGCCCCGTCTGTTCGTTGCCAGCGATGCTTTTTCGGTCCCGAACCCATAATTTTTCACCTTTTGGCGTAGTAATCGGGTAAACGAGCTCTACCTGCTGCCCATCGGTGAGGCCATCTATCGCGCCTGTCAACTTTTGTTTCATTTCGCTATCTGCCAGGTTAAAAAGCAGCTTGGGGTCGCTATAAAAGCAGGACGGAGCGTAACCCAGAATGTTTTCGGTATTAGGGCTCGTGAAAACCACCTGCTCAAGTGCCCCATCAAAGGCAATGGTACATTCGTTCAGATTAGAGACAGAAAGATCGGGCATACGGGATGTAAAACGAATTAACTACCATTGGCATAAAATTAACGATATATTTCGGTCGCACGAGGTACAATTATTAACTTTTAAACAAATACGCCCGCCGCGCCGATGCGGTAACTCTTTGCTCATTCTTTTTGCCATTGCTTTGCCCGGGCGGCTTCACGTGCTAATAATTTGATTATGACCATCACGCCGCTTTTAAAAAAAGCAAAATCCATTTTTATAATTAAATAAAATACCTACCTTTGCGTCCCCGCTGAAAAGACTCCGGGGATAATGTTGGATACATAAAAAGAAGAAATGGCAACTAAGATCAGACTGCAAAGACACGGTAAAAAGGGAAACGCTTTTTACTACATCGTGGTAGCGGATGCACGCGCACCCAGGGACGGACGTTTTATCGAGCGTTTGGGCTCATACAACCCTAACACCAACCCTGCAACAATCGACATCAATTTTGACAAGGCCCTTGATTGGGTAAACGACGGCGCACAACCAACCGATACCTGCCGCGCTATCCTGTCGTACAAAGGGGTGTTATACAAAAAACACTTACAGGGCGGCCTTAAAAAAGGCGCGTTGACCGAAGAACAGGTTGAAGAAAAATTCCAGGCATGGCTCGACCATAAGGAAGGCAAGATCACCGGCAAGAAAACTGGTCTTGTATCTTCAAAAGAAGAAGCTCGCAAAGCTGCTTTAGCCGCTGAAGCGAAGAAGAAGGAAGCAAAAGCCGCCGCTATCGCAGCTAAAAATGCTCCCCCGGTTGAAGAAGTTGAAGCCCCTGCTGAGGATGCAGCTACCGAAACTGAAGCCGAAAGCGCTGAATAAGGAGTAAGAAACAAGAATCAAGAGCCAGGAATCAAGATTTTTGGTTGATTGAATATAAATTAATGGCGAAGTGACCGGATGGCGCTTCGCCATTGTTATTTTTACCAGATTAACAGCGACAGGTTTAAAAATGAAATGTTAGAAAGATTTTAAAAAGCAGCGGCCAAGTGCGATTCCTTCCCTCGGGAAGGGGAGGTAGGGGTTTAATGAACTATTTTGGCCGTCCGATCCGATTTTAATATCGCAGGATATAACGGCGAAACCCCTCCTGCCACTTCACAGGCAGCCGCACCCCTCCCCAGGGAGGGAATTTAGCTGCGATCTTCCTTTCTAACATCCAGGAGTTAAACCTTGTTGCTATGCGTTAAACACAAATCAACCATGGCAAACGAAGACCATTTCCGCATCGGCAGCATTTTAAAAACCAAGGGGTTAAAAGGCGAGCTAAATATGTATGTCGACTTTGAAGACCTGGATAAAATAAAATTTGATGCTGTTTTTATTGAGATCACCGGTAAACTGGTGCCTTATTTTATCAGCTCGCTTAAATACGGGCAAAAAAATGCTGCTGTTATAAGCCTGGAAGACGTGGATACCATCGAAAAGGCTTCGGCACTGGTTCGCAAAAACCTTTATCTGCCCAATAAACTCAAACCCAAAAAGAAAAAACAGGAATTTACCTTAATGGACCTGGTTGGTTTTACGGCAATTGATGAAAACGAAGGCGAATTGGGGGTTATCACTGCCATACACGAATATCCCAAACAATTGATTGCGGCCCTTACTTACAAAAACTGCGAAGTGCTGTTTCCGCTGAACGAAGACATTATTAAAGGAATAGATGTGGTAAGCGAAATACTGACAGTCGACTTGCCGGAGGGATTGCTGGATATTTATTTGGAATAATTTTGTAACTTTAAGTTTGGAATATTGTAGTAACAAAGATTTAACGCAGCATCTCAAAATAACAAGAATAATATGATTACTCCGCAATATACATATGACCATACAGGCAACAAAGTGGGCGTATTTTTGCCAATAGAGGACTGGGATGAGCTTAGCCAGGTTCCAGGGGTAAAAGAATTAGCCCAAACGGAAATCGCAGTACCCGATTGGCAAATAGAGCTTGGAAAAAAAGAGCTGCAAAATGTGGCTGACGGAACAGCTGAATTAATGGAGTGGAGCGAAGCAAAAAAGCACTTTAAATTGTAAGCTTTGTGTCTTACTCAATAATTACAACAGCTAATGCCAGATTGGATGTGCAGGAGGCCATTTCATGGGAGAACAGACGTAGCGAGGGTTTGGCGGTGCGTTTTCTGGAAAACCTTGAAAAGAAATTACTTATCGTTGCCCGATCCCCGTACATATATGCCATTCGGTACGAAAATGTAAGATGTGCCCTAACAGATGTTTTTCCTTATCTGATTCATTTTACAATCGACGATTCGCATCAGCAGGTCATTATCCTACGCATTTTACACACCTCCCGGAAACCAATCTGGTAATTTATTCTAATTGGTCCTTATTGTAAAAGCAAAATATTGCCGATATACTGCATCTTAAAAATATTTTTGTCAAATTTATTTGTATTTTTGTAAAGTTTATTTTACTTTTGGTAAATTAAACTTTACAAATCATGAAAACAAGATTTTTATTTCCGCACAAATGGCGCATCGCCGGCCTCTTGCTGCTTTTGCTTGCCGCGCTGATAATAGCCGATAGCTGCTTTACCAAAGGCTATTTTGACCCGTCCACTGATCCTGGTGAAATGTTTTTCGGTATGCGTTTATCGGGAAATATGGCAATTGCCGTTAATGATACCGAATACCTTTCGGTGATCATCGGTCTGCTGCTCGTGGGTTTCTCCAAGGAAAAAATCGAAGATGAGCAAATTGCCCAACTGCGCCTGGACAGTTTGCAATGGTCGGTTTACTTTAATTACAGCCTATTGATCATCTGCATTATTTTGATCAACGGCATCGGCTTTTTGCAGGTGATGGTCTACAACATCATGTCGCAATTGCTGTTTTTCATCATTCGTTTCAGGTGGAAGCTATATCAATTAAACAAGCTGGCCAAAAAAGAAGAAACACAGGCGGTAAGTCCTATTTAAAAATAAACTATCATGAAACCACATTTTTTATTTCCTCACTGGTGCCGCTACCTTGGCTGGGGATTAGTTATCGCCCATGTGCCAATGTCCATGATCGGCAGGGCTAATGGGATGATCAATCCATTAGACAATCCGCCTAACCAATCCCTTTTCACCGGCGAACACCTGTTTTTTATCTGCACCTCCCTGGTGATGGCGCTGGGATTATTCATTGTTGCATTCTCAAGGGAAAAGATCGAGGATGAACAGATATGGCACCTGAGGCTGGATTCGCTGCGCTGGGCCATCTATATTAACTACCTTGTGCTGATTGCCAGCCTGATTTTTATATACGATACCGCCCACATACTTGAGCTTAACCTTTGGGTGCCGCTGATCTTTTTTACCATCCGGTTCAGGTGGGCCATATTCAGGCTTAACCGTTCATTAAGCAGGGAGGGTTAGCCATGAAAAATAATATTCGCGTGGAACGCGCCATCAAAGATATAACCCAGGGCGACCTTGCCGAAAAAGTAGGCGTATCCCGGCAAACTATCAATACCATCGAGAGTAATAAATACGTACCTTCAACCGTACTGGCATTAAAAATAGCTCGTATTTTTGGTAAGCCGTTGGAGGAAATATTTATGTTGGAGGAGGGCGATTAGGCGAATGAGCACGACCTGATCTTGTTTAGAATAACTGATTAGTTTTAACCACGGAGAACGCAAAGAAGGCGCAAAGAACACCGAGAAAGTTGGCAAACTATTAAAACTTTGTGCCCTCAGCGTCTTCTTTGCGTTCTCTGTGTTAAACCTCTTAGATAGATAATAACGAAAAGCTACAGCAAATGAAAC
>DASRTD010000242.1:0-12115 GCA_035656115.1 Mucilaginibacter sp. | reverse complement strand
AAATTTGGGATTATCAGGGAAAGGGTACATGCTGGGCGTTTGCTCGGGCGGGTACATGATAAATACCTTCGAGCCGTATATCTGTGTGATCTGCGTATGCATAAACAAAGCATCGAAATGCAGGTACGGGAAGCTGGAGCCGGCGCCTCCTAAAAATATTTCATAAACGGTTGTACCCTGCAGCAATTTTTTAGGCATCAGTTTATGGTTGATGCGGTCGATGTTGCCATAGATGATCTCCGGCTGAAAGTCTTCCATAAACTCCGGGAAAACCTTTTTCACGTCGAAGTTATAGGGATACGGAGCAGGGTTTTCGGCTGATGAGGTCAGCATCTGGTCGACAAAATCGCCCATGTTGTAGCTAACGCCGTTTATGTTTTTGTTGATATGCGAATAATTTTCCTTAAACCACAGCGGCGTGAATTTCTTCATCGCTTTCCAGTCCTTCGCGGCATCGGTTAGTACCACCGGGCGCGACTTTTTTACATATTCATTGATGAATTCTTCGTGCGACAAGCCGGTCCGCCTGTCTACGCCGGAGATTTGTTTGTACCTTGGTTTAACCTGCAATTCTTCAGTTAGCATGTTCCTTATTTTTAGGGGATAGGGAAAAATGGTTGTAAATTCCTTGGTCATTTAAAGGAATTTGCAGTAATAAAATGCTTATACGAAAGGTTTTGTTAAAGGTTTAGGAGCCTCACCTAAACGGCGAAGCCCTCACCTATCGTCTCCAAAGGAGAGGACTTTAAAAAGCATCGGTTACTGACTGATAATAGCCCTCTCCTTTGGAGAGGGGTGGGTGAGGCCTCATTGTTCCTCGCCAGGCTCATCACTTTGCTCATCATCCTCATCATCAAAATCCTCAAAAAAGCGGTCCTCATCAAACATCAGGTCTTCCAGTTTCTCCTGCTCGGGTGTGCTGGTGTCAAAGCGGATGGCCCAGTTATCGGGAATGTCGTAAGTTTTATCGAATCCCCTGATCCACTCATTAAAAATAACGCGGAACTCGTCTACTTTGTCCCGCATCAGGTCGACGTAATCTTCCTCATTGATCTCCACCATGGACGCAAAGGAAACCGCGTTAAACATATCCTGCACTGCCAGTTTGATGAGCACCGCGTTTTGCATCCGCAGCGAATACAAGCCGCCGCCTTCCGCACCGGCGATCTTCGCCTGTACCAAAGCCGCATTGCTCAGCATCTGCACGGCAAGATGTTCCTTCATTTCATCTTCCTTCAGCGAGTCGGCAATCACTTCGGCCAGGTCAAAAAGCTCCTGTGCCTTTCTATAGACCGGTATTTTTTCCCATTTTTCTAATCGGCGAGACATGTAGTATTTTTCCTTGATTCAAAGATACGTTTTGATGTGCAGATGTGCGAATGTGCGAATGTGCGGATGATTTTGACGTGCGGATGTGCAAATGTGTTTTGATGTGCAGATGTACTAATGTGCAGACGATTCCGAATTTAGGGAGAGTATATTATTGGGGGTGGCCTATTTTAACCCGGCAGTCAAATCATCTGCACATTTGCACATCCGCACATTTCCCTATCTTTGGCCCCATGAACATCCTGCTCCTCGGTTCGGGCGGAAGGGAGAGCGCCTTCGCCTGGAAAATTGCCCAAAGCCCCAAGTGCACACAGCTTTTTATTGCGCCCGGCAATGCCGGTACCGGCCAGTATGGCAAAAACCTGGATGTTAAGGTGACTGACTTTGCCGGGATAAAAAAGGCAGTATTGGCCAACAATATCGACTTGGTGCTGGTGGGCCCCGAGGAACCTCTGGTGAAAGGTATTCATGATTTTTTCCTGGCGGATGCCGAAATAAGGCGTATTCCCGTTATCGGTCCGCAAGCCGACGGCGCGCAACTGGAAGGCAGCAAGGACTTTTCCAAGCAGTTTATGCAAAGGCATAATATCCCAACCGCAGCCTCCAAAACATTTACAAAAGATACTTTAGAAGATGGGTTGCAATACCTGGCAACTGCCGGGCTGCCTATCGTACTGAAGGCAGACGGCCTCGCCGCCGGTAAAGGTGTATTGATCTGCACGACACTTGAAGAAGCGCGGGAAGAACTTAAAGCCATGCTGATGGATGCCAAATTTGGCGACGCCAGCTCGATGGTGGTGATCGAACAATTTTTACAGGGGATTGAACTTTCGGTTTTTGTAATGACCGATGGTTCGCACTATAAAATTCTGCCCGAAGCCAAGGACTATAAACGAATTGGCGAAGGTGATACCGGACTAAATACCGGCGGCATGGGATCGGTTAGCCCGGTGCCATTTGCGGATGCTGCTTTTATGCAAAAGGTAGAAGAACGGGTGATCATCCCCACAGTCGAAGGGCTAAAAAGCGAAAATATCCCCTATAAAGGCTTCATTTTTATAGGGCTGATGAATTGTGACGGTGAACCAGAGGTGATTGAATATAACTGCCGCATGGGCGACCCGGAGACCGAAAGCGTAATGCCGCGCATCGAATCGGACCTGGTTGATCTGTTGATCGGCGTAGCCGAAGGTAATCTCGACCAAAAAGAATTGATTATTTCTGACAAGATCGCCGCTACCGTTATGATGGTTTCCGGCGGTTATCCGGGCGAATACCTAAAGCACAAAATCATTACCGGTACTGAGAATGTGCGCGATTCGCATGTATTCCATGCGGGTACTTACCTTGATGGCGAAACAGTTAAAACCTCTGGCGGCAGGGTTTTGGCTGTTACTTCACTGCAGGATAATATGTTTACAGCACTGCAACAGGCGACTGCCGATGCTGCGCGCATTTATTTTGACGGGATGTATTTCCGGAAAGATATTGGGTTTGATTTATTGTAATAACAAGAATTTCACGAATTAAGGCGAATTTCACGCATAAATAGCAATGCAGGGCGCCGTTTAGACTTTTATCAGGTTTTTTTCAACGTAGGGAAGGTATCGGGACTTGATCCCCTTCCTGGATACCAGGTCGACCTTTGATTTAAAAATATCTTCCATCTCATGCGCAAGTTTGATAAAATCTATGCCAATCCGGCCGTTAAAGTCCACGAGGATATCAATATCACTATCCGCGCGGTTATCACCCCTTGCGTAGGACCCAAATAAAGCAAGTTCAGAGATCGGATATTTTTTTTCCAATACCGATTTTTTGCTTCTTAGGATATTTAATATTTGTTCCCTGTTGTACACAAAGCAAATTTACGGAATAAAGATAAAATATTGTAAATAAACCAAAAACCCTCCCAGGCTTTAATTCTTGACCCCAAAAATGCTGACAAGCCTGGCGGCTAATTGGTCGCTGTCCAGGTCGCGGGCAATGATCTTGCCGGTGGGATCGATCAGGAAGTTTTGCGGGAGTGCGGTGAGTTTATACAGGCCCACAACCGGGCTTTTCCAGAAGCTAAGATCAGACACCTGCGTCCATTTTAGGCCATCATGGCGGATAGCATGGAGCCATTTTTGGCGATCGCCGGGTTTATCCAATGATACGCTGAGGATGTTGAAGTTTTTACTTTTGTAGCTACCGTATGCTTTAACCACGCCTGGCGCCGCTTCGCGGCAGATAGGACACCACGATGCCCAAAAATCAAGCAATACGTATTTGCCGCGAAAAGAGGAAAGCTTAATAAGCCGGTTTGCGGTATCCGGCATGGTAAAGTCGGGCGCTATGCTGCCTACCCCAACATGCTCCATTTGCTTCAAAGTCTCTGCGTATGATTTGCCGCCAGGGCTGTTTTTCACCGCGGCCGATAAACTTCTGTAAAGCGGAGCAACAGCGGCGTAATCATTATACATGGCATAATAATACAAGGCTTCCAGGCTAACCAGCGACGAAGGGTTTTCGGTTATGAACTTTTTGTTAGCCGCGTTTTTTTCTTTTTCAAGCAGCATATTTGCCAGCTCAAGCGCCTTCAAAAATTTAGGCGACCGTTTTTGCTCCTCGCTGGCGGTGGTGTCTTTCACTTCCAGGTCGCGGTCGCGGTTTTCCAGGGGCCGCATCATGGTTTTGTACCGGGCGCGGGCATCGTTATTCTTTGTGCCGGTAATACTTGCTTCAGTCAGATCGTTCGTACTGGCTACCTTTATCGTACCGCCAGCTTCCAGGTACAGCACCGTATAGTTATTGGTGGGGGAACTATTTCCCTTCGGGTTCACCATCAGGTAGGCCTGCGTAGGCCCGTCGACGGTTCCGCTCATTGTAAACGCGCCATGATTTAAAACAGCTTTTCCTGCTATTGCATTATTATAAACCAGGAAAACAGTAGCCGGCGCGTCAAGGGTACCGATGCTGCCTTTGATGGTATATTTTTCAGTCTGCCCAAAAACAATAGCAGGCGTGCTGCATAGCAATGCAATTAACCAATTTTTCATGCCGCCAATTTACGCTATATCCGCAAATGCCGCGAAAACTATCGGTATCAAATATAAAGTCCGAATGACTATTTCTGTCTTTCGGACTTTAACTCAAATCTTCCCGATAACTCTTTCAGCTTGTTCTCCAAGTCATCGCCTCTCAGGTTTTTGGCGATGATCTTTCCGTTTGGATCGAGTAAAAAGTTTTGCGGAATTGCCCGAACACCGTACATTATAGCTGCTTCGCTATCCCAGAATTTCAGGTCGGACACCTGTGTCCATGGCAAACCGTCCTTGTGGATGGCGGCCAGCCACCTGCCATTGCCATCCGGCGGGTCGAGCGAAACGCCAATAATCGTAAAGTTTTGTTCTTTGTAATTATTGTAGGCCTTTACGAGATTGGGGCTTTCCAGCCTGCAGGGACCGCACCAGGAGGCCCAAAAATCAACCAACACATATTTTCCGCGGAATGAAGAAAGGCTTATCATTTTGCCGCTGGTGTCGGCTTCCGTAAATTCAGGTGCGGTGGCGCCCAAAGCAACTGCTTTGATATGGGGTAACCTTGCCGCAAATGTTTTACCTAAAACGGTTTGTTTAACCCTGTCCGATAGTCCGTCAAATAATGGCGCTATGTCTTTATAATCGGCGGCATAGGCGTAACTGACCAGGGTCACCAGGCTTATGTACGAGGCAGTGTTGTCCTGTATATACTTTTTGTACATCGCTTGCCGGTGTGCCAGCATGGTGTCGACAAGTTTGTCGATCTCCTTTTTATAACTGTCTGATTGCTGCTGATCGGGTGGCGTGGTATTTCGTATTGTTGCCAGCGCATCGTAATCGCCGTTAAGGCCTTTCAGCGATGTATCGAGCTTCGCATTATCCAAATTGACCTGTGTGCCGGATATGATCGCATCACTCAATCCTTTTATCCCGATTACCGTCGTTGTCCCATTGTCAATGTATACCCGCTTGCCCTCGCCGGAATAAGGGCCGTTTCCTTTCGGGTTAAGGTTAAGGCTGGCCTGTATCGGATCATCTGTAAAATTTCCCTCCAATTTAAACTTGCCGTTTTCAATAGTGGTTGAATCGATAACGATATAATTTCCTTTTTTGTACTGCAGGTAAACCTTCGCCGGAGGGCCATAAGTTCCCAATGTACCTTCAATGGTATATTTTCCGCCCTGCGCAAAAACGACAGCCGGCAAACAGGCAAGCATGTACAAAATGGTTTTCTTCATGTGAGTTGGTTTCTTTTTGTAATTATCGGGTATTTTTGTGGATTCAACCAAATGTTATTGCAAGCTATCCACAGTCAAAGTCGACACAATAACTAAACAATCAAGGCTTTGGTGCGGAAAACAAAAAGCCCGAAACCGCAAAGCATCTTTCGGACTTTCCTGATTAAAACTTAAATCTTCCCGAACAACTCTTCCAGTTTATTTTCCAAATCATCGCCTCTCAGGTTTTTCGCGATGATCTTACCGTTTGGATCCAATAAAAAGTTTTGCGGAATGCCCCTCACTGCATAAAGCGCCGCGGTTTTGCTGTCCCAGAATTTAAGGTCAGAGACATGTGTCCAGGCGAGGCCGTCCTTATGAATGGCGGCAAGCCACTTGTCTTTGGCGCCCGGGCGGTCTAACGAAACGCCGATGATGGTAAAATTTTGCCCCTTGTAGTGATTGAAGGCCTTCACCACGTTAGGATTTTCGTGCCGGCAGGGGCCGCACCAGGAGGCCCAAAAATCGATTAAAACATATTTCCCCCGGAAGGAAGAAAGGCTCACCATTTTGCCGCTGGTATCAACTTCTGCAAATTCAGGTGCGGTTGCGCCGATGGCCACAGCTTTTAAAACAGGCAGCCTTTCGCCAAATTTTTTACCCGCTTCGGTTTTCTTCACCGCATCAGATAAATTGTTATACAAAGGCGCTATATCTACGTAATCAGCGCTGTAGGCGAAACTTTCGAGCACATTCAGGCTCAGGTACGAATCGGGGTGATCGTTAATGAATTTTTTATTCAGCCCGGCTTCCCGCGCTTCTATTGCTTTTTCGGTTTTGTCATTCTCCTTTGCAAAATCGTCCGATTTCTGCTGGTCGGGCGTTGCCGCATCCTGCTTTTTCTGAAGCGCATCATAATCGTCATTTACGGGCTTCATCAGCGCATCATATTCGGCATTCGCTGCGTTTGTTTTGGTGCCTTCCACTTTGGCGTTATTCAATGAATCGGGGCTGGTCACTGTAATGGCGCCGGTCTCCAGGTAAACCGATTTATAATCGTTTGTATTGGGCCCGGTGCCTTTTGGGTTCAGCACCAAAAATCCGCTCACTGGGTCTGCGTTGTCGATCGTGCCGGCAAATTGAAACTTTCCGTTTTGCAGCACTACCGAGTCTTTTATGGTTTTGTTTTTAAGACGATATTCCAGGTAGACTTTTGCAGGAGCATTGTAAGTGCTGCTCACGCTTCCGGTGAGCGAATATTTTTGCTGTGCAAAGGCGAGCGCCGGTAACGACAGCAACGTTATAAAGGCCAGTTTTTTCATGGTGTTTGTTTTGGTTGCAATATATGGCAATTTTTTTTAAGGGGAATAGAGACAGTGTTATTTCCCTCCGGGGAAACGCATCAAAATTTATGCAGGCCCGTAGTTTCGACGCAAATGAAAAATTTATTTCAGGAGCGTTGGTGCCTTAATAATTGTTTGGGGCATGTTTTTTATAAACACGCGGCTCCGCTTGAGCCGTCAACCAGTGTTCAATTGAATTTTTTTAAGGCTCGGTAAGGGCCACGTGTTTATAGAAAAACCAGCAGAAGACATTTTGGCTCCATCGAAGCCCCGTGATTTACATGATTATTTGAAGCGCAAAAATCATAACTCAAATAAATCTATATTTATTGTCAATTATTTATTTTCGAAGCGGAAGCTGCTTTTGATGATTTTGTCACGATATTCAATATTTACTTCATTAATGACAGTGCTGGCGCTGTTAGCCGCCTCATGCAATAGCGGAGAAAAGCCTGTGCCCAATAAAACCGCTACCGCATCAAAAGCCGTCAAAACTCCCCCATCCCAAAACTGGTCCGCGCCCGACTCAACCAAAATTCGGGCCGGGAAGACAGGTGAGATGATCCGCTACGGCAAGGAACTTTTAGCGCATACCGGGGAATATTTTGGACCGAACGGAAAGATTGCGCACTTATCTAACGGCATGAACTGCCAGAATTGCCATTTAGATGGCGGCACCAGGATTTTGGCCAATAATTATTCGGCAGTTGCCGCCACCTATCCAAAATTAAGCTATCGCAGCGGCAAAATGCAGCCCGTAAGCCAGCGCATAAAGGATTGCTTTAACCGCAGCCTTGCAGGGAGTGTGCCTGATACGAACGGTAAGGAAGTGCAGGCGATGATCGTTTATATCAAATGGATAGGGCAGGGGGTTAAAAAGGGACAAAAAGTTGCGGGAACGGCCACAGAAAAGCTGCCATTTTTAACCGTAGCCGCCGACCCGGTTAAGGGCCAGGTTGTTTACGCGGCGAAATGTAAGGTGTGTCACGGCGTTAATGGCGAGGGCATTTTTACTGCTGATAAAAGAACCTATACCTACCCGCCGCTATGGGGGCCACACAGCTATAACGATGGGGCCGGCATGTACCGCATTGGCAACCTGGCCGGTTTCGTAAAAAACAATATGCCCTTCGGCGCCACCTATAAAAGCCCGCAGTTAACCAACGAGGAAGCCTGGAATGTAGCCGCCTTTATTAACTCACAGCCTCGCCCGCATTATGACCAGCGCGGCGACTGGAGAGACTTGAAAAACAAGCCTATCGATGTTCCTTTCGGGCCGTATGCAGACGGATTTAGCGGGAAGCAGCATAAATATGGGCCGTTTGGGATGATGATGAAGAAGAAGGTTTAACGTTTGAATACTGTCTTTTATGACCATTTGGTGGTGGGTATGCTATGCTGTTCTTTCCGGTCGCTCACAACTTTATTCTTCAAACAATGCAGCAATTTTCTGCACAGTTAGTTCGGTGTAATCAGCTATCACCAAATCAACCGGCTGCAGCTCCGCAGCTGTATGCCCAGTGGTTATTCCAACAACCTTCATCCCTGCTGCATGAGCCGATTTAATGCCGGCCAGTGAGTCCTCAAAAACCACACACACGGCGGGCGGCATACTTATTTTTTCGGCTGCCCCCAGGTAAACCTGCGGATCAGGCTTTGGTTTGGTAACCATCGTTGAGTTGATGATCGCATCAAAATCATCCCTTATAGGTATGCGGTTCAATATGAAATCGATGTCCTCTTGCGTTGCTGAGGTCCCCATGGCTATTTTTACCCCAGCATTTTTAAGCGCCGCTAAAAAATTCTCCAGGCCAGAGATGGGTTTGACGTGCGGGGCGTATATCCCGCGGTAATAGGTTTCTTTTTCGTTGAGCAATGCCTTTAACTCATCCTCACTCCGCCCATCGCCAAATACCCGGCGAATGGTCTCCAAAACCGGTACGCCGCTGATCCGCGTATAATAAGTTTCTTTGCTTAAATCACCCTTTCCATACTTTTTATACAGCATCTGCCACGATTTATAGTGGTAAGGTGTATTGTCGATCAGCGTGCCGTCCATATCGAAAATGACGGCGAATCTGAGGCTTTTAGTTGTTCCCAAAACCCATACTGTGTTTAATGCCGCCGTGTTTTGCCAGGAACCTGCCGTATTCGATCAGGTTATCGATCGGCGAACGCTGGAAAAGGTCGAAAGTAACATTAATGCCCTTTTCGATGGCTTCGTCGGTTTTTTCGAAACCAGTCGAATTGTCATTTATCCAGAAATGCAGTACAAAAACCAATTGCACCCATAGCGCGTCCTTATAGCGGTTGCTAAAAAATTTGCGTTCGGAAAGCTCATTCGATTCAATGCCCTCCACGATCAAATCGTTGCAAAAATTCTCAAAAACATCTTTAATTCCCTGGAATACTTGTGGTGCAGAGAATGTTTTCGGCTGTTTTTTAATGCCGTAAACCACGAAACTGCGGCTGCCTCTCAGCAGTTCGAAAAAGCTGTAAAAAAATGAAAGCGCCTTTTCGCGCGAGGTATATTCAGGCCAAACCGCCTGAGTTTTTATTTCGGCGATGGTTTTTACTGCAAAGCCCGTCCATATATTTTGTTCAATAGCGTCGAACGACGCGAAAAACTTATAAAACTCCTCGTCGGGCATCTTATTTTTCTTCGCGAAAATGTAAACGGATTTGGGCTGCTCGCCCTCGGTTAACATAAAGTCAATATAGGCTTTCCGGATGCCTTCAATAGTTGCCATAAGTGCTTATTTAGACGTTATAAAATTATAACACTACCACAAAGTAAATGTCATGCATATCTATAAATTAACGGTCTTAATTTAAGGATAGTACAGTGGTGGAGGATTTGTTACCCGGTGATGCCTGCGGTTGTGATCAGTCACCGTCCGTTGTGATAATAACTCATCGCAGTCGCGTCCTGTTGGTGCTCGCTTGCCATTTTGAATGGAAAGAATAAAAGAATGAGCACGATCACCGCAACCGCAGCTAAATCAGCTGCGCTTAGTTTTTCTTCGTTTGCCATGGAACCAGTTTTTGGGTGTGTTTTGACCAGTTTGTTTACAAACAACGCCGAAAAATGTACAAGGTTTTTATCGAAATAGTTGTTACTTTAGTAAATCCGGCTGGTCGCAGCAAATTTAGGAATGAAAATGTTGGAAAGATGTCAAATGTTGCTGAAAATTGTTTTAAAAGCCAAATAAATTGCAAATTTGCAGGCTGCGACCCGGGAAACCCTGCTTAAGTATGAGCGACAGAACAATATTGGTTTGGTTTAGGAATGACTTGCGCATTCACGATAACGAGATATTGTTAGAAGCGATCCGCAAGGCCGACAAGGTTTTACCCGTCTATTGTTTCGACCCCTATTATTTCCAAGCCAACGCGTCCGGCAATCCCAAAACTGGTGGCCTCCGCGCCCGCTTCCTGCTTGAGTCGGTAGCCGATCTCCGGAAAAACTTACGGGCCATAGGCGGCGAACTCATCGTACGTACAGGCAACCCGGCTGAGGTTTTACCTGCCCTGGCAGAAGAATTCCATGTAAATGAAGTATACCACCACCGGGAGGTGGCGCACGAGGAGACCGAAATATCCGAACAAGTAGAAACTGCTCTTTGGAAAATGCGGCTCAACCTGAAACATTTCATCGGTCATACCTTGTATCACAAGGAAGATCTTCCATTCCCCATAAAAGATATTCCGGACAGTTTCGCGGTTTTTAAAAAGAAAATTGAAAGGGATAGTACTGTCCGGCCATGCCTGGGGACACCCGAAATTGTTATTACACCACCTATAAACGATCCGGGCAATTTGCCAACGCTGGAACAACTTGGGCTGAGTGAACCTTTACATGACACGCGGTCGGAGGTAGTATTTCCGGGAGGTGAAACGACAGCGTTAAATCAGCTTGAAAAGTTTTTTTCAAGGAATGATCACGCGGAAAGCGGCAAAGGCAGTCGAGCATTACATGGAGCTTATTCCTCGAAATTATCTGCCTGGATAGCGTTGGGCTGCATCTCTATGAGGCACGTTTACCACGAAGTGTCAAAACGCCAGCAATCAACGCACAACAGCGAATATGGCGCCATGTTGCTTGATTTGTTGTGGCGCGATTACTTTAGGTTTATGTTTAAAAAACATGGGCAAAAGTTTATCGCCGCGAAAAACAGCAGCAAGCAGAAAGATTTTGCATTGAACCAGGAGACTCTTTTTGAAAGCTGGAAGAATGGCGAGACCGGCGTGCCAATGGTTGACGCCATCATGCACGAGCTGAACGCTACCGGCTATATCAGCAACCAGGGCCGCCAAATCACCGCCGGCTTCCTTGTGAATGAATTGAAAGTAGACTGGACAAAAGGCGCCGCTTACTTTGAAGAGAAGCTGATCGATTATTCGCCCGCAAGCAACTGGGGTAACTGGGCATTTATTGCCGGGGTGAATGATGCACGAGAAAGCCGTTATCACGTTGCTGCAAAACCGGCGATTGAGCTTGAAACAAAAAATGATTTTATCGATACCTGGCTGCCCCCGCTTAAGGAATTGGATTACCACGAGGACTTTGATCACCTTGTGGTAAAATAATTTTGATGAAGTAACTTTTCCCGTACTTTAACGTCTTATTGGTATATGAACCCGTTCGAGCAATATACGTTGATAATAGGCGTCCTCGCTACCCTCTTCGAGGCAGTATCGTATTTGCGCGCTTTCCTGCAAAAGCTTTTTCATAAAACCGGGCAATAAAAATATTTCTGCTTAACGGTGTTGCAACCGACACACGGCGTGCGTAACATAGGTATTAACCAAGGCATTACAACTTTATGAAGAAGCTGCTATTCCTTATACCAGCGGTGATTTTGTTTTTAGCGAGCTGCAAAAAGAATGACCTTACTGTTGATGGAAAGCCGGTTTCGGATGCGGCTAACAATATGGTTAGGGTAGATGTGAAAGCAGGCGCCAGTTATAAGCTTTTAGTCGCCCAGTCAAGCCCCACCGTGCAAAACCAGACAAATACATTGTATACCAACGATAATCTAACGTCATCATATGAATATGCTTTCAAGGGAATACCGGGCAACGTTATGTTAGTAGAAGTGTATTCGCAAAACGGTACGTATGCTAATTGCGATGTTTACTATAAAGGTTTAAAAGTGCCGGTTTCACTCGAAGGTATCGATCAGCTGCAGGGCGAAATGCC
>DASRTD010000241.1:0-14441 GCA_035656115.1 Mucilaginibacter sp. | reverse complement strand
TGAGAATTCCATTTCGTTGGCCGCATCATTCCAATCATTTTGATTCTTACTTATTGCGGCTTTATTAACCGCCGCAATTAATTTATGGAATTGGGAGAATTTAACCGGGCCGAGGTTAAAAACCATATCTATCAAAACTATTTGCCTGACATCGTCTATTAAGCTAAGATTGGGGAAATACCCTTGTGTCTCCCGCATCGCATCTCTTAGATCATAATTAAATAATGCCATAATCTGGTGCGGCAATAAAGATACCTTGCCTTGTAAAACGCTATCGTAATCAAGCCCGAGACCCTTTAAAATGAATCTCGCATGCGGCTGATTCAAGTTAAAACCAACACCGATGGTCGGGTTATGCGCCGCGGCAGTATCGGGATAGCACTTTGTTCTCCAACCCTCGTTTAAGAGAATATACTGTTTCAGCGCGTATAAATTTAGCATGTCTTTATTCCATCCGAATTTCCCAATAGGAAACAGATGCAAAAATGTTATTTAAATTAAGTCCTACAAATAGGTACTCATACCCATGGTGCTGTTAAACGTATTTTCTCCGTCGGCAAGCACACAAGCTTTGTCTGCATCTACCAATATGAGTTCGGTACTAACATCCAGGTGCACGGGCAGCAGGTGATCGCATAGTGCCTCAAATATTTTGCTTTGGTTAGTACCGGGTATAAACTGGTTTAGCTGTTGTTTATTTAACGGGCCTATTTTAATGGTAATCTCATCGTCGCCATCATCAAACAATACGTTTCCAGTCGTAAAATCAACGCCAAGGCCATTATCGCCAAGCATCGATACAACCGGGTTATCTAATAACACAGGTTTGCGCCTTGCCGCGGTAATTTTAAAAGGCAGCATTAGTATCAGTTCAAAAACAGTTTCGGCAAGTGGGTAATTGTCGCGTATATCGTGTATTATGGGTAGTATTTGTACAAATAAATTGGCCTGTATAGCATCCAGGTAATTAAATATCTCCCAGTTGCCTGAGAAGATATCCGAAAGCTCGCTGTAGTGGGATCTTTTGTCGAGCCTGTTTTCATAAAGCGCCATCTGCATTCTCAGGTGGTTAATGGCAGTTTCAAATGGCATAAAAAACTGGCGTGCATTGCGCTCCTGCACCTTGTGCAGCTTCATCATTTCGATAATTTTCCGATGATCTGTAGAAGACTGGTGCAGGCTAACCGAATGGAAAACACCTTCGGGCAGCATATCATAAATGCCTTCCTTTGGTGTTTTTATTACCAGGTAATTATTATGATCGTAATCCGAAAATTCTTCGTCAACCGCGTCCACGTCTTTTCTGTATGGGCGTTTTAGGGCGCCAAACATCAATATGATAACCTGGTCGTCAGGAAAACCAGCCTCCACCGCTTCAGCAGCAACTACCTCTGCTTTAAAATCATTATCGATATGAAAGGAAAGTGACTGGGAAAGTTCGGTAAGTTTCATATAAAGTATTTATTTAATACTGTCATCCTGCTCGAAAATTCAATTGCCCCCATTTTGCAGCAAAACCCTATAATTATTGCTCATCCCCGATCGTGTTTGAAGTTTTAGCCTCAGCTGTTCGCACAATATCTGCCATTCCTCCTTATTTTGCGATTCTGTTTTTTGAGGACTGATTATAACATCAATCGTGCGGTTAAACCCTTGCTGCGGGTGACTGGACATTTCAAATCCTTTGGCTACGGTTATTTTGGTCACCCGGTTTCCCAATTCGTAGTTGCAAAAATTGATAACATCCTCCTTGGTAATAATTCTGTCCCTGGTCATCAAACCGTACTTAAATGCATTTAGTCTTTCTTCCGGTTTCAACCGGCTTTTTCCGCCGATGGTTGGCGTTAATAAAAATACCGATCCCGGCCTCACTTTCGAGCCGGTAAGCTGCTGGAGTTTTGTACCGGCCCTTAAATTGTTTGCCTCTTCGGCCAGCGTAACCCAATGCTCAATAAACATTAAATCTTTTCCCTCATAAGGCTTAACAATAATATAGGTTGGTATCTCAACAGCATCGTTTGCAACGCCCTGTGTTTTTAACTCTATCAACGCAATTCGCTGACTTATTTCTTTTAGCGGATTGGTAATATTATCAAGTCCGAATGCGGAAAAAGCCAGGCTTTCGCTGCGCAGGGATTCCAGCAAATAGTTGATAAGTTCCTTTGCATTCCTAACGTCAAAACGCTCAACACCACCGTTGCGCAGCGTATAAGTTCCAATCTCAGCGTCATCCTTTTTACGGTATGGTATTGATTTATACTCCCTTGTGTCGTCTGAAAGCGATTGAATGGATAAAAATTGATCCATCGACGATGTTTCAAGCGGTATGATGTTGCTGCTGCGGGTAAGCCGGTATTTTTTATCTATCAACCTTCTGTTGATAACCGGAAACGCGTTCAGATAGATATTTAATTCATCCAGGTGCTCTTGCTTCAGCGATGCCGGGAAAACGATTTTTACCCAAAGCAATTTTTCATTCCACTTTTGAAGATCAGATTCTTTGAAATAGTTTTTAAATGATTCGGGGTAATTCTTTTTCAAACCACTGATCCGGCCTAGCCCATCGTCATTGATCGCCACAAATTTTGCATCGTAAAAACTCTTTACATCTTTCTTAATCAGCGATAATAAATTATAGTTTAAAAAAATATTTTCGGCAGGGTCGTCGCTTTTCAGGCTTTTAACGTAGGGGGCTCCCCCTGTTGTTTTAACGACCAGATCGTCAACATACCATTGCGCTAACGGAAGTAACTGGTACAAACGAAAAGCATGCTGCGGCTCAATGTTTTTCCAGTCAAAACAGAAACTTAAATTGTTTATATCCTCAATATCCTTATTAAGCTTTAACCCGAGCCACAAGGTGTTTTCTTCGGTTAAAGCTCCCCGCGACTGATTCGGAAGAAGCTGGCGGCTTAAACCACCGTCGTATTTCATTAGCTTATTGCCGGTTATGGCATAAGCTATTTGCGCATCAAAAACCTCGATATTGTCAACCGGGGTAAAATAAACGTTAATGCTGGTGTCAAACACTTCATCTTTTTTTGACGATATCCTGAGCTGTGTAAAAAAGTCTGTTTTATCGTTAAGCAGCTCCGTTGGTTCAATGGGTAATGCCTGCAACAGGCCATGTGCAGGGCTGGGACAGGTTAAAAAATCGGGTGTCAACAAACTGGCTATTTTCTCAAGCACCCTTACCTGTGTGTCAGCAAAATCATTCCCCAAATTATAAAGCTCGGCAGATAAAGCTTCCAGTATCAGCTTTACAATAGGATCAAGATCGTATTCATTGCCGGTCTTAATATCCCAATAATTCATCGCATGTTTTATCATACGTCTTTTAATAGCCTCTTTGGAATTATTTATTTCTGAATACATGTTTTTAATTTTTTGAAAGCGGGCTCAGGAATAAATTTGTATTAAAATTAAACTCTACGCCCGTTTTTTTAATGATCGCATTAATAGATATTTCCACGCATTTTCTTATTTCCGGATACTGTTTAAGATAATTCTGCTTTTGTAATTCACTAATTGTCACTACTATTACAACATTTGATAAACGGCCTTCATGGCTTTTTATCGATTCAAGCAATGATAGCCTCAATTTTTCCTCCCATAAATTCTGGCTGGTGATGATCTCAAAATCCAATTCCCATATGCCGCAGCCAAACGAAGGATCGCACCTGTGCTCCCCATAATTGGTCATAATTATCAATTCGAGGTTTTTTGTGATGGAATCGCTTAAGTTACAGGCTGGTAAATCATTACCCTCCAGCACACTTGATAACTTCAGGGGTATTTTATAGTAAATCGCTCCCATATATGATAATATATTTTAATTAATTATATCACGCTACCAATTAAAATGCGAACTTGACTTATCCTAAGAACTTTAATGTTTTGATTTTCGAATTATAAATTTATAATTCCTGCCGATTAAAATCTTAAATAAATAAATAATTTCTAAAAATTGTTATTGGAAAATAAAAAAAATGTACTTTCAACTATAAATTATTCGTGCATGTCAGAACTTTCCTTAAACGAACCTCTGAAGTTTGCAATTGAAGTTTCGCAATCCCTGGCGAAGGAATATCATAATGAATACTTTTACCCGGCGCACCTGCTGCGCGGTCTTTTACACAAAGAGGTTGGATTGAAACCTGTTCTCGAATCCGCTGGCCTGGATACCGGTTTTATAATGGAATGGGCCGAAGTCAGAATAGAGGATTACCCCAAAACGGCGAAAGTAAAGGACACCATAACCGGCGATAAATCTATAACGGCTGTTTTTGAACAGGCCGACCTGGTGCGAATTAAGCTGGGGCTGGATTCAATCACCCCGGTTTGCGCACTTGCTGCAATTTCCAAACCTGGCGTCGCATTTAGCGCTGAACAATTAAAATCTTTCCCGGTAAATGAGAGAGAGCTGTTAAGCACTTTTGTGAACGAGGAAAGCATTCAAAAAGCGGTTAGCGGGCCCGAGCCCGATGCGGCAGCTAAACCGGGTACAGGTGCGCTTTTTAAATACTGCGTTGAGCGCACCACGCTCGCCCGCGAGGAGAAAACAGACCCGATAATTGGCAGGGACAGGGAAATCAGGATGATGATGGAAATTCTGTGCCGCCGCACAAAACCAAATGTCGTAATCACCGGGGAAGCCGGGGTAGGCAAAACAGCCCTTATTGATGGCCTGGCAATGGATATTGTTGGCAACAAAGTTCCGGGCCAGTTGGCAAACTCGCTGATATTTGAATTGGATTTGGGATCGTTGATTGCGGGGGCGTCCTACAAAGGTGAAATAGAAGACCGGTTAAAAAATATCCTTAAGGAGATAAAACAATTTGAAAAGGCCATTTTGTTTATCGACGAGATCCATATCCTTTTAGATAGCAAAGGCAGTATCGGCGGTGGCGTGGCCAACCTGTTGAAACCCGAACTTGCCCGTGGAGAAATTACAGTGATTGGGGCGACTACCAACGATGAATACCGTAAATTCATTGAGCCGGACCAGGCTTTTACCCGCAGGTTCGAGGTATTAAACGTACCTGAACCGGGGATTGAAAGCGCCGTAAAGATGCTGGATCGTTTGGCATCAAAATTCGAATCCCACCATAAGATCACCATTGACAAAAATGCGATCATTGAGTGCGTCAGGTTGTCAAAAAGATACATCAAAGACCGTCGCTTGCCCGATGCTGCAATCGATATCCTGGACAGGACCATGGCTGCCATTAAATTAATGGTTGACACCAACGAAAAAAACCTGACCGAACTGAAACAGGATCTTGAGAAACTCCAGGCGGATGGTGAACTTAACGAGCGTGAAAAATTTACCGAATATCAGTGGCTTAACGGTTTGCTGCAAAATAAAATAAGCCCGGTGTTGCTTGGCAAGCTGGAAGATTCGTCGCAAACAGACAAGTTCGAAACCTCCGAAGAATTCGATGCCTATTTAACTGCGTCGATAGGCCGGCTGTTTGAATTGTCAGCGGATAAAAAGGAAGATGTAAATAAGGACGACATTGCCGCAGTTGTATCGTATAAAACCGGCATCCCCTTAGGTAAAATACAAGCCCAGGAAAAAGAGAAGCTGCTGAACATGGGAGAACACCTTAAAAAGAAAGTGGTTGGACAGGATCATGCTGTTAAATTGCTTTCCGAGTCTATTCTGGAGTCCAGAAGCGGTTTAAATAAACCGGGGCAGCCAATCGGGTCATTCTTTTTTATGGGTCCTACCGGCACGGGTAAAACAGAACTGGCGAAATCACTCGCCGATTTTTTGTTTAACGATGAAAAGGCGATGACCCGTTTTGATATGTCGGAATTTAAGGAAGAACATTCTGCTGCGTTACTTTACGGAGCCCCTCCCGGGTATGTAGGATACGAGGAAGGCGGCATGCTTGTAAACAAAATAAGGCAAAAACCATACTCGGTTTTATTATTTGATGAAATAGAAAAAGCTCACGCATCTGTTTTTGACACGTTTTTGCAAATTCTTGATGAAGGCCATATGCATGACCGGCTTGGAAAGGAGGGTGACTTTTCAAACGCCTTGATCATATTTACTTCGAACATCGGGAGCGAGTGGATCGCGGAACAGTTTGAGAAGGGCGAAATTCCGTCTTCAAACAAACTGATGGAAATTATGACCAAATATTTCCGCCCCGAATTTTTGGCAAGGCTTACCGAAATAGTGCCTTTTGCCCCGATTAGTGAAAAAAGCATTGTAAGGATCTTTGACATACAGATGAAGGGACTGCTTGAATTGCTCGACAAACAAGGTATAAAATTCGAGATAGCAGATGACGCAAAACAATTCCTGGCATTAAACGGGTTTACCCCTAAATACGGAGCCCGGCAAATATCCTCCGTTATCAGGAACCAGATCAGGCGCCCAATTTCGCGGTATATTATATCCGGCGAGTTAAAAAAGGGACAAACCGTGAGTGTAAATTTGGATAAAGAGGAGTTGAGCTGGAAAATTGTTTAGTATTTCTTGAAATAATTATAAATTAATAATACTTTTAAACATAAATTAATTTCAAAATCATGCCTCAAGCTAAACCAGGTATAGCCACAACAATCCTCGCGCCGGATCCAGTTGGCGAGGGTTTTGTTGAAATATCGCCAAACAAAACACTTTTTGTTCAAAAACTCACCTATGACGATCCGGTTAAGCCTCAAATTATTGAGGACTTGCAGACGGTTGAAGATGTGTTTGATCATTTTAAGCCATCGTGCGCCGTTGAGTTGGACAAAGAAGACGGCTCGACAATTAAGGAAACGTTTAAATTTGCCGGCCTGGGGGATTTTGACACCAAAAATCTTGTTAATCAAAGTTCGTTTCTCGCCGATACCAATATCCAGCACGACTTTTATTTAAAAGTTGTTAAGCAACTGGGGACGAATAAGTCACTAAAAAACGTGATTGAAAACCCAGAAACCAAACAAGCTTTCATCGACTCGTTAAAAATACTCATATCCGAATTGGAGGAATAAAGAAATTACTCCAAAGCTTTCGAAAACAAAGTATGTAACCTATGAATTTCAAAAAATAAGATCATGCCGGAAGAATTAAAAAGCTCAGTTGAGAAGGAATATAAAGAGGGCGAAAAACTGCAGACCCAAACAGTTGCCCCGCTGGAAGAATCGCTAAAGACCCTGGAAAGAGTAGGAAGTTTCGATTTCCTCGAATCCGTAGTGGATGGGATCGATAACCTCAACCCGGCAAAAAAAGCCAGGGGTAAAATATTCAGGACAGACAGCGATAAAAAAGGCCAGCGCAAACTGCTCAAGTCGAAAATGCAGATGTGGGTGGATCTTTTGTCCGAAACAGGTTCCGTTTCGGAAATGATCGATTTTTCAGCTAATAAAGCTGACGTCGCCGAAAAACTGTTAAAAGGCAACCTTAAAAAAATACTTGACACAACCCACGACCTTGAACAGTCTTACCGCTCTGTTAATCTCTTTTATAAGAATACAGAATCGACCAAACTAAAAAATGTAAATTTAATGAACGCTTCGATAGATCAGTTGACTGATCTGGACGAGCCGAAATTTATAGAATACATCGGAGAGGAATTCGAAACCCAATACGACAGGCTCGACCTGCGAAGAAATTATTCCATGCTTGTAATACCCGGTTTTCTTAAGTCGAGCAAAGTTGTTGATAAATGGGGTAAAATGGCTTACAAAAATAAGGTGACGCTGGTTACTGATTTTGAAAACGTAGAAACGCCCGATGAAGCTTTGGATTTGTTTACTGAACTTAATTTTACTTCGGCAGACCCGCACAAGGCAAATGTGTTAATGACTTGCAATTATATCGTCGGCCGTGGAAAAAAAGATGAAGTCGGCGAAGAAGAAGACATGTATGTTCCCGGATCGGCGGCATTAGCGGGCAAAATGTATTGCACAAAATTATCTCAACCTGTTGCAGGCAAAACCTTTGGAACGATTGATGAAGTGGATGCGGTACGTTTTGAACAAAAGAAGGCCGAAATTTCGGCATTGGAAAATGCCGGACTGATACCGCTGGTAGGCGAATGGGGGAAAGTTATGCCTTTCTCTGCAAAGACCCTTTTTAATGGCGATAACCTGGGCATGCAAACATATTCGGTAGTAAGGGTGTTTGACTTTGTAGCCAAAGTAGTTTCAGACTTTCTGAACAGGCGTGCCCTTGAAATTTGGGACGACAAACTTGAGGACAACTTACGCCGGCAGATTGTAAAATTTTTAGATAGCATAACAGGTGCGGGGCAGTTAATTGAAAAATTCTCGATCGGCCGTTTTGAACAGGGGGAAGATAAAAACATTTATATAAATATTAACATGACCCCATTCTTTACAGCAAAGAGTTTCCTTGTTAAATTTGACGGTTATAAAGGCGATGATGATAAAGTGGGAAATTGGGATGGTAAAGTGGTTTAATATAGATATCCTTCAATATTGAATTGATTTCGCCACTTTAGACCTTGCTCTTTTCAATTACCTTAATACGATGCTTCAAAATACTTTATTTATTTTCTCGGCTATCGGAGCTGTTATCATGACGGCTTTTTTTGCGTTTGCAAAGAGCCTTTCAAAAAGTTTAGGAGCACTAACTAAAATGAATATTTTTGTTTTGGTTATTTTCTCCCTCCTGAATGCCGTTTTTTTATTGGCCGTCACTTATTTGGTTGGTGATCTGTTCATTGTTTTTTGGCTGTTTTGTTTAATTTACCTGGTGTTTGGCATTATCAATTTCTTTTTGATGCACGGTCGATTTTTGCCGCTCGATGGCGAAAAAAAATATTCTTGTGCGTTTGCTGAAATACTGTTTTCAATAGCTTTAATGCTATTTGTCACCATTTTATCCTCGCTGGCATTATATTTTTTAAAGGACAAAACTTTCCTGTTTTACCCTGTTATGCTGTCGGTTTTGGCGTTTATCGTCCCCCAGTTTTTTTATTACACTTTTGACGCCGCCGCCGATATCCCGGCGACTGATTTTAATGTTTGGGAGTATCCTGTTTCAAAAAGGATTGATCCGCCGGAAGAAAGCGGTAATGAAAACTTATTGGTGATAGGTTTTAACGTTTCAAAAAAGATTTCAGAAAAGAAAACCGTTTTTAGAGCAAAGGCGCCTGAAAATATTATACTCGGCGAATTGTTTTATCATTTTGTAAACGAGTACAATGATGAAAAAAGTGAAACCCCTATCGAATACCTGGATGCAAACAAAGATCCGATCGTATGGTGGTTCAGACTGAAAAAGAAGTGGTACCAGGCCAATAAAATTCTCGATCCGACCTTGAGGATCAGGGATAATTTTATAAAAGAAAATTCAGTCATTATATGTGAACAACTTGTTAAGGCGCAAGGTAAATCAACAGGAAAATGAGGGCTAATACGCAATATTTCCACATCAACTGGATCGACGGGATGAAAATCAACAAAAATATTTTCATTGCCCAGGATGATGCCGTACGAAACGATCTGCATGACGTCGCCTCGCTGAATCTTTCGCCGATAAAATATGGTGTATTGCCGCCCTTAGCTGCCGGGCAAAGCACTTTCAATGTAAATATATCTTTAGACAATCAAAATACCCTTCGGGTTTCCATATTGGATTGCCAGGCCGTTACGCTGGCCGGAGTACCCGTAAATATTTCAGCATCGTTAAAAATAGGCCCAAATGATGCCGATGCTATTCCTGCGATCTCATTTCCGTTGCCGCAGCCTTCGGGCGCGGGAGCGTTCTGGGTAGTGTTAACGATAAACCCCTTTGAAAAACAGCCCGCCGGAAACCTTATTATCGACGAAACGCCCCCCCGCTTCCCATTTATTTTACCCGTCTTCAAGCTGATGGTTATCAGCGACGAGCAATATGCACAGTATGCGAGCCACCCATTTGGCCTTATGATTGGTAAAGTGCTGGTAAAAGGATCGAATTATAAAATCGATGAAGACTATGTTCCCCCATGTATTTCGGTCAGCGCCCATCCCGCTCTTGTTGAATTGTACAGTGACCTTGAAGGCTTCCTGAACAGGTTTGAAGTGCTCTGCTCTAAGATCATTCAAAAAATATACGTACGGAAACAAAAAAATGATATATCCGAAATGGTGCTTTCATTGTGTGATCGAACACTCAGCCATTTAGGATATGTTATCAATAGATTCAGGTGGACCTTGCTGCACGAATCGCCGGCTTATATGTTCGAGGCATTATCAGGTTTGGCGCGCATCATGAAAAACGCCATCGACCTTTACGTCGACTCGGGCAAAGATGTCCTGATGACTTATTTTACTGAATGGTGCGACCCCAAACAAGGCGAAATTGAGAAGATACTGGTAGAGATGGCGAATCAGCGCTATGACAACAACGACATAAACAAAAACATAGTGGTTGTGGTAGAATTCGTGAATTTTATACGGCAACTGTTTGAAACATTAAACACGCTTGAGTTTATTGGAAAACGTAAAGAAGGCATTTTTGTAGATGAAAAAAAGGAAGCACCGGCGGACCCTCAGAAGACGATAAGAAGCTCGAGGTTTTTAGCGGGATAGATTTATTAATAAAAAATAAAACCAACAGATTATGGGCCCACTTAATAGTTCAGAAAGAAGACGGTCGTTTTTTATTTTCACAGTCTTTTTTATTGTAAGCATTGGTATTATAATGTCAACCATCTTTTATGGGATGCAGGTTCCCACCAAACAAAACGAACAGTTAAAGGCGCAGGTTAATGATTTTCAGAAACAACAGACTTTTTTAAAAGTATTTGCCGCAAAGCTGTCTCAAACAAAAAAAATGCTGGACAAGATAAATATGCCCGGGGTGGGCGCAGGAACTGAGGTGGTTATAGCCAGCAACATCGACTCGCTGCGATTGCTTGGCCTTGATACTGTTGCCCATGGAAAATTATTTGGTGATGTAGCTGAGAGTCTGTCCTCACTTGACCAGGCCTTAAAACAGCTGCGCGACAACGGCTCAAGCAGCGACCAGGTAGCAAAATTACAGCAGCAATTAAATGATGCCCGAAGAGATTTAGCCCAATGCCAGGCCAACGTTGCCCTGCTGGAAAAAAAATAAGAATTTACCGGTGATAAATTAAATAACAGATCGCAGGATAGACTTTATGCAAAGCGCGTATTCTATATTAACCAGGAGATTTAAAGGACTGGATATTAACGTTTGGCTTACATTGCTGATCGTCACCGTAATAGCAGGCGGTGTATTGGT
Source organism: Mucilaginibacter sp. (assembly GCA_035656115.1). Classification (GTDB taxonomy): domain Bacteria; phylum Bacteroidota; class Bacteroidia; order Sphingobacteriales; family Sphingobacteriaceae; genus Mucilaginibacter. The sequence goes on along the minus strand of DASRTD010000241.1, from coordinate 3,220 downwards.
GTTCAGGTTTGTTACGGACAAAAAAATTGAGCATTTCGATATTTTAGCGACCGACGTCTCGGGATCGCAGAAAAATGCCCTGTTTGTAAATGAGGAAGTTACTTTTACGGCAAAAACTTCCGGAACGGTAGTTTGGGATTTTGGCGATGGCGCGAATACCACCGGAACAAGTGTAAAACATACCTTTTTGACCGAGGGAAAACAAGTAGTTACGGCCACTTTAGACAGAAAGTTTTCAGACACGCTCGTATTAAATATACAACGAGTTGTTAACAAGGACAGCACGCCCGTTGTTAACCCTATACAAGGACCTACGACCGTTACTGCGAACAAGGCGGTGACTTTCTTTTATGATGGCAAAAACAAGGAGACGGCCATTCAGTGGTATATTCTTAATCAGCCAAATTACCCTATAGTCCATTCTGAAAAGGCCAAATATACTTTCGTATCGGAAGGCACTCAAACCCTTGTCCTCCAGTTGAACAACGACCCTAACAAGACATTTAACAAAACAATCACCATATTGCCTGCCGCTTCCGTTGCCGATGTGCCGCCGCCAGTAGCGCGTCCGCCCTCCCCTTCCGGCGAACCAAAGAAACCTGCAGCCGACACGCCATCGCGTCCAAAGCCAAAACCGGTAGAGCCGCAAAAAACTGCCGATTATTTATCTGATGATGGCTTTGCCAGTTTCCTGACCAATAATGTTGTTGCCGGCAAATCAACCGGGCAGGAGATTTATAAATATTTATGCAATAATACGGCAACACAGGTAATGGATAATGGTAACTCTTCTACGATGGACCAACTTCTTAAGAAATTATATAAGGGGAGATTTAAAAACATAAAAGTGACAACTGAACGGGATGCTCAGCGTTGTGTAAATGTACTGTCTGTTACTTACACGAAGAAGGGCATTTTATAGCCTTGAAGATTTACCCTGGGCCGACGCCGGATGTCCGCAAAAATATATCATGAAAGACACTTATAAATCGTTTAGGCATCTGATAAATATGAAACTGTTTATAACCTTAATTTTCATTTTTACCTTTTACGCGTCTTTTGGGCAGGGAAGCCCTAAAACAAAACATGCGAAGCCCACCACAGCTACCGCGATGGTAAAAATCCAACCCGACACCAATTGCACCATATACCTCGACGGTGAACCTAAGGGCAAAGTTGCAACGGGGGCATTTTTGAAACTAAAACTCGATAAAGGTATATATGAGATAAAAGCCGAAGGTGAAAACCCGAAAGATGTGTTTGCCGCATATGATACGGTTAAAACCACTGATGAAACCATATTTAAGGTTAGTCTCCGCAGGCTAATCTACCAGCGCCTGGCGAGAGAGGCGGAAAAGCTTGCGACCGAGGTGCAAATGGTTCGCGTTGCGGGCGGTTCTTTTGAAATGGGAAACAAAAATGGCCGTAAAGATGAAAAGCCGCCGCACCAGGTTGAAATAAGCAGTTTTGAGATAGGAAAATTTGAGGTGACACAAGCCCAATGGAAAGCAATAATGGGCGATAATCCATCGGTACATCCAAATTGCGACGACTGCCCTGTGGAAAACGTAACCTGGGATATGGTTCAGACTTACATAAATAAATTAAACGCAAAATCAGGAAAACATTACCGCCTGCCCACTGAAGCGGAATGGGAATATGCTGCGCGCGGCGGAATAAATCATAGCGGATTTAACTATAGTGGTTCGGCTAACCTGGGTATGGTAGCATGGTATTCCATGAACAGCGACAATAAAACGCACCAGGTGGGCCAAAAGCAGCCGAATGAATTAGGGATATTCGATATGACCGGCAATGTGTGGGAATGGTGCCAGGATTGGTATAGCGAAACCTATTATAAACATAGCACTTCCAAAGATCCAAAGGGCCCTGAAAGCGGTACCACCCGGGTATTGAGAGGAGGCAGCATCGGCGAGAACCCAGACATTAGTACAGTTTCATACCGGGTGAGCAGGACGCCTGGTTCCGCCCAGGGTAATTTTGGCTTCCGCCTGGTATTGAGCGCCCAGTGATACCGGGGTTATTCAAGCTTTAAAAAAAATAATTAATTTTTGTACAGCTTTTTATAAAAGACAATTTGTTTTTAGCTTAAGTAAATATTAGCCAAACGTTTAAAATCGCCAAAAAGCAGTTCGATTTTAGTCCTGTCAGTGCTACAATGTAAGTCGAAAAGTCGCACGTCGACCGTTTCGAGACTTTTATTCAGAGGGCAGATGTGCGTTGTTATTTTCCCTGTACCGTATCCCGGCTGTTATGATATTTTTTAAACTTCTCTTTTTAATGGAATATCGGCTATATCCTGAACCACCAGGGGTACACGTTCCACAACCACATTATTATAGTCAAGTCCAAATGCTTCCGGAACGGGCAGGCTGATTTTATCGAGTATGAAATAGAACCTCATCATTTGGCTTTTCCAGAAGGAAAGCTCGTTATCAAAAGAAAGAAAACTATTCATCACCACAAAGCGGTAATCGCCGCATGCATAAGGATTATCGGCCACACAATATGCGTTTTTAATTAACACCTCGTCATTTGCGATCATACTGGTCACAATTTTTCTGAAATACAAATTTATACGCGGCACAACGCGGAAGCCTAATTTTATCCGCACGTAAATAAGGTCTTGCGGCGCAAGTATTTTAACCGAATAGCTCATCGTATAGGGTGCATCGTCAACATCTATATGCATCAGCCAATAGATATCCGCCCGTTTGGGTTGATGGCAAAAAATAGATTCAATTATTCTTTGTTCAATAAAACCGGGGCTATCTGCGAAGGTCAGATATACCAGGTGCGTGGAGAATTTTGGCACCGAAGCATCATTGCTCAATGCTATCATATCCGGTATATAATCATCAAGGGGCAAATATTTTTTATATTTTGCGTATAACTTTCGTCCTGCCTGCCATACGTACATGGTTGTTATCAACAGTACACCAACCAATAATGTAAGCCACCCGCCGTGAGTGAACTTTTTCATATTGGCCACTAAAAAAGTAAGCTCGATCCATAGGTACACAATCAGTACGGTGTAAGTAATAAGTTTAGGATACCGTTTTGTATATAGGTAAAAACTTAATAACACCGTGGTCATCAGCATGGTAAGGGTTACGGATAGTCCGAAAGCTGCTTCCATATTACTTGATTCCCTGAAGTATAATACCATACCGATACATCCCGCCATCATTATCCAGTT
>DASRTD010000240.1:0-16205 GCA_035656115.1 Mucilaginibacter sp. | reverse complement strand
ATAACGCGCTATCCAGCTGACCGGGCGTCATTCCGTCGATACTAACCCCACAAATTGCGCAGGAGTATTTTGGATTGAGTGAGGTGTGTAGTTTAACTTTCGGTATTCGCTGAACTTTGGTGGCCCAGTAGTCCTTCAGGTACCTGATCCTTTCTTCCTTGCGCTTGCTGCCAATGCCTTCGTGAAAGTTGATCGCTTCGCCGATGCCCTGCTCGATAGGGAAGCTCCGGGTGCCCAAATTTTCAAACTTGCGGATATCGGTACTATTGGGCTTATCGTCGCCCAACAAAGGCCATATCTTATCGATCTTTTCTTTTTTGATCCACATCATCCCGCTGCCTATGGGGGCCGACAGGAATTTGTGCAAACTGGTACCGAAATAATCGCAATGCAGATCGGGTATTTTGAAATCCATCAGGCCGAAAGAGTGCGCGCCGTCGCAAATCACCTCGATGCCTTTCTCATGCGCCATATCGCATATCTTGCGCACCGGCATAATTTGCCCCAGCCAGTTGATCATGTGGGTAACATGCAACAGTTTGGTTTTTGGGGTGATGGCATCTTCATATGCCTTCACGATCTGCTCATCATCCTCAATTGGAAAATCAAAACTCAGTTGCTTATAAACTATCCCTTCGCGCAGCGCCCGCTGCCGGTAAGCCGAGATCATGTGCGGGTAATCCTGCTTGGTACCGATCACCTCGTCGCCGACCTTCAGGTTCATTCCTAAAATAATAGTATTGAGTGATTCGGTAGCATTGCGGTTTACGGCAATCTCATCGGGCGATGCGCCGGCCAGGTTCGCCAGCTTTTCGCGCAAAGGCTCGCGCCCCTGGTCGAGAATGCGCCACATAAAATAGGATGGGCCCTGGTTGGATAGCTCGTTATACCGCTCAACCGCCTGCTGCACCACCAGCGGGGATGGTGATACCCCGCCGTTGTTGAGGTTGATGATATTGGCACTAACGGTGTACGACTGCTGGATCACCCGCCAGAAGTCTTCGTCCGCCGCCACCTGGGCATCACTAAGATGTTTAACGCGTTGAGCGGCCTGCTGCCAGTCGGCGGCGTGCGCCTGGTTAAAAAGACTGGTGGCCGAAAAAGCGCCGGTTAACACGGCAGCTTGTTTGAGAAAGGTGCGGCGGGGATTTGTCATGAACGAATTTAGTGTTTTTGACGAAATGAAAACAAGCTATGCCTGATAGAAATTTGCTCTCGTGTTGTTAATGTCGTAAATTCAAATAAATATTTTCCTATGAGCGTATTGAACTATCCGTTAACCATTGTGCAAATTGAACTGGTGAAGCTATTCAATACCAATCTTTCCGAACGGATGAAGATATGGACAAGTGGTTAAATGAAAAATCATAAGTCCACGATGAAATATCTCTCTCGGAGAAAAAATGACCATCATATACCAACAGGCTCTGATTTTTTAGTCGAGCCGGATTTTTCCCGAACAGAAGCTGATTTTAAACTATTGAACAATTCGATTATTTTCTCCATTTGATCGCTACGGATTTTTCTGCCGCCCATCACGATATTATAAAATGAGTTCGTGTGCGGTCTAAACACATCTGTCAGGGTGGTATCCCATGCGTCTATTTCGACATTATTTAAATCACCAGGCAATTTATATACAACCAGCTTTTTTTTGAGGCTGCCTATCGTCACAGATTTTAAAATCACTGTTTCACTATAGTCAGGAGGGGTCATAAACATGGTCGAAATATCTAACCTTATTTTGCCTCCATCCAGCGTGTCGCCACGTATATAACCATCTGAAATTATTCCTTTTAAGGAATTTTGGGTGACAAAGAATCCAAGGCCATCCGGCGTTGTAAAAGTAAATTCCTTGAAATGAATTTTGCGGCGATAATGATGTTTTTTTTCCGGGTGATTCGAGCAAGCATAGGTAAGCAGCAAAAGACTACAGCCAAAAAGGATTTTTAATTTCATCATTACCACCCTGTTTATTTTACATTAAGTTTATCGTTTCGTCTCCTGCCTGTTATTCGTGTTTGCAGCGCCGCGTATGCGGCCCAAACTTACCAGCGCCAGGCGGCGGGAAACAATGAACGAAATTAACAGTTTATTTAAGATTAATCAAAGTAGGCTTACTGCGCATATCGTGCATGCTCAACGTCCAATTTGGGTCAATCCCAGTGTTCACGGGATGAACGAAAATGAACGTTTTTGCGCCGCCGCCAAAAATTTTCGCTGCCGTTTGTGCCTGTTTCGTAGTGGTTTCGAAGCTGTTTTGGGAGGGTTTGTGAGCGTTTCGATGGGCAGTTGAAGGGCTTGAAATACGGCCAAACAGGAACTGTGGAAACGCAATATTTTGCGTCCCGGGCCCTCCGCAGGGATTTACCGGAATATCCTGATCATTTCGTTTCGAGACGCAAAATGTTGCGTCTCTACGGAAATGCAGGGTAAAAGTGTCAACTTTTTTCAGGGATGGACGACGTGAAGCATGCTGTCGGAGGTGTTCATCTCAGGTTCATCGATGAACGTTCATTTGGGATAAAAAGCACTTTTCTGTTTTTATAAAAAAAGTTTAACTTCCTTATATTCAGCGATTAATATAAATTGATGGGTGTTCATAAGTGTTCATAGTGTTCATTTTCCGACTCACGTGAACACATGAACACTTGTGTTTAGCCGAATCCTAACACTCCGGCAAACTCAATGGTATATTAATCGCCAACCCTCCATCCGCTGTCTCCTTATATTTCGAATTCATATCCAGCGCGGTTTGCCACATGGTTTTTACCACGGCATCCAGGCTTACTTTGGCATTATCCGGGTTGGTTTGCAGGGCCAGTTGCGAGGCGGTTATGGCTTTGATGGCGCCCATGGTATTGCGCTCGATGCAGGGCACCTGCACCAGGCCACCGATTGGGTCACAGGTCATGCCCAGGTGGTGCTCCATGGCAATTTCCGCAGCCATTAAGCCCTGGCGCTGTGTTCCTCCCATGCATTCTGTCAATGCTGCAGCCGCCATGGCCGAGGAAACGCCAATTTCCGCCTGGCATCCGCCCATTGCCGCCGAAATAGTTGCACCCTTTTTAAATATGCTGCCGATCTCGGAGGCAGTAAACAAAAACTGTATGACCTTGCTATCCTGATAACCGTCGCAAAATACCAGGAAGTATTGCAGAACCGCAGGTATCACGCCCGCGGCGCCATTGGTCGGGGCGGTTACCACGCGCCCGAACGAGGCATTTTCTTCGTTCACGGCCAGCGCAAAACAGCTCACCCAATCCAATATATTGTGAAAGCTGTTACCGGTATCGCGGATGGCCTGCACCCACTCGTCGAAATTGGTATAAACGCGGTTACCGATCAGCCTCCTGTTCAGGCTGGCCGCACGGCGGGCCACATTTAAGCCACCGGGCAGGTAACCTGTGGTATGGCAGCCGCGGTAAATACATTCCTTCATGGCTTTAAAAATGTTCATCACGCCGGTCAATGTTTCCTGCTCACTTCGCCAGGCCAGCTCATTTTCCATCACCACTTCCGATATTTTGAGACCGGTCTTCATGCACCAGTGCAACAGGTTATTGGCGGTATCTATCGGGAAAGGCAGATCAACCTCTGATTTTTGCTGACCATCGGCCCCATCTTTAACTACAAAACCGCCGCCAATGGAGTAATATGTTTCCGATATGGCAGTGCCATTATTCAAAAATGCCTGGAAGGTTACCGCGTTGGGATGAAAGGGCAAACTTTCACTAAAAAGAAAAAGCATATCCTCATCGGCGTTAAAAACAATTTCCTGCTGCCCGCCCAGCAACAGTTGGTGCGATTTCTTTATCTGTTCTGTTTTCGGCCCTACCTGGTCCACCTCAAACGTAACCGGGTCGTCCCCGCACAGGCCTAAAAGAATGGCGATATCGGTACCGTGGCCCCTGCCGGTTTTGGCAAGCGACCCGTACAGCAGTATTTTAACTTCTATTACATCGGGCAGCACGCCTTTATCATCAAGTGATTGCACAAACTGCTGCGCCGCCCGCCATGGGCCGAGGGTATGCGAACTGGATGGCCCGATGCCGATCTTAAACATATCAAAAACCGATATTTGCTCTTTTTGCATGGGTCAAAGTTAAACGCATCAAAATTTATTTCCGGATTTATTATTTGAAATTTCAAATAGATTTAATACTTTCAACTCAAAATCACTTAACAAAAAACACTCACACAAAATGGACCAATCACAACCCGGCGGCCAAATGCCGCCTCCACGACCAAAAAACTGGCTGGTAGAGTCAATCTTAGTTACAATTTTCTGCTGTTTGCCCTTCGGCATCGTAGGAATTGTTTATTCTTCGTCGGTAAACACCAAATACGACGCTGGCGACTATGCGGGCGCACTGGCACAATCGCAGCAAGCCGGCAAGTGGACCAAAATCGGCTTTTGGGTTGGGCTTGCCTTTGTAATTTTATACTTTATTTTGGTATTTGCCATCGGCGTAAGCTTCATGCCCTGGTCCCGTATGCATGCTAATTAAAAAGCGACTGTATTTTGCACTGACATTTATAGGCGTGGTTGCCTTTGCAATCATTTACTACCGCTTTAACCCTGCAAAATATAGTTTTTTTCCTAAATGCCCTTTTCATTCGCTAACCGGCCTTGATTGTCCGGGTTGCGGATCGCAAAGGGCATTTTATTTTCTTTTGCACGGCAATATCCCGGCAGCCCTTAGCGAAAACGTTTTGCTGGTAGCCAGCATACCCTTTCTTTTAGTCCATTTTTTTTATAAGGTAAAATCAGTGGTCTTGCAAAAAGATTGCCGGTGGGGCGTTATTTATCACCCCTTAACTCCTAAAATTATTTTTGTGCTGGTTGTTGTTTTTGGTATCGTACGGAATATCCCGGGTCATCCTTTCAGCTATTTATCAGCGGGCCAGTAGAGGCGGTAATGTGGCTGTAATCTTTTAAAGCGGTTTGCAAAAACTGCAGGTCGTTCATGCCTGGCGGCAAAGCGATTGAAAGGTGCGCCCTAACCCTGTCAGCCATGGTATGCACCATTGACGAACCGGTCCTGAAGTAATTCTCCACCACTTCGTGGATCAGCGCAATATCCTTGTCGCTTAACTGGGTAACCTGTGGAAATACAGGCTGATAGGTATCTTCCACATTCCGGAAAATGATATTATTGATCTTTGTTCTCGGCACTGTCCGCACTAAAATAGTTCCGGCAACTATATCCCCTATACGCTGACATTTTTCAGTAACAAAACCGGAAATTAAGCCGCCCAACTGCAAAGTAAGCGTAAAATCAACTATCCGGAACAGCCAGCGCAATAAATACTGGCTGAATGTTGGCCGCGATCCGTCCAAACTGATCACCCTGATCTTCATTATTCGCTTGCCGATGCTCTGCCCGTTAAAAAACACCTCGCAAACAAGGTCGTAAAAAACGTATATCCCTAACAAACTATACACAAAGATTAAACTACCCGTTTCCGAAAGCGCCGCGGAAACCACAGCGAATAAAATAAATAAAGGAATGAATAGCGCATAATCGATTAAACGGGCCAAAAATCGTTCGCCAATGCCGCCTATCTCATATTCGATGTCGATATTTTGGGTAGTATGTATCGTTATTATTTCCATTTTAAACAAATATAAATTTGTTCGTCAATTTATGGTTTGCAGTTTGAAATTTTGTCACTATTTTAAGCAAAAAAAAGGAAGAAAAAAATGCGTGAGGCTTTATTCGTAAAACAGAGCAAAGAACGTTGGAAGGAATACGAAAATTTAACCAATGCCGACCCGGATCAACTTGCCGAATCCTTCATCCGGATAACGGACGACCTGGCCTACGCCAAAACATTTTATCCCAAATCAAATACCACCAAATATTTAAATGGCATAGCGGCCACTTTCCATCAGTCCATCTACCGGAATAGAAAAGAAAATGCCAACAGGCTCATCACCTTCTGGAAATATGAGTTGCCGCAGATATTTTATGAGCAGCGAAAACCGCTTTTATACTCATTTGTGTTTTTCTTTATTTTTTGCCTGATGGGCGCGCTTTCCGCCCGGTACGATGATTCTTTTTTGCGTGTGATATTAGGCGACGATTACGTAAATATGACCAATGAAAATATCGCCAAAGGAGATCCGTTCGGGGTTTACAAACAGGGTAATTCGTTTTTAATGTTTTTTCAGATTGCAGTGAATAACATTTATGTAGAGTTGGCAACGTTTGTAATGGGCATTATTTTTTCGGTCGGCAGTATTTATATGTTATTATTTAACGGAATAATGCTGGGATCGTTCCAATATTACTTTTTCAGCAAAGGCTTAGGTTGGCAATCGGTTTTAGTAGTATGGTGCCATGGTACCCTCGAAATCTCTTCCATCATTTTAGCAGGCGCCGCGGGCCTTATACTTGGAAACAGCTTTCTTTTCCCAAAAACTTACAGCCGGATGGAATCACTGAAGAAAGGCGCTAAAGACGGTTTAAAAATCGTCATCGGCCTTATCCCGATATTTTTGACGGCCGCTTTTTTTGAAGGCTTTGTTACCCGCCACACCGAAATGCCGGTTTGGTTAAGTATCACTATCCTGGCTTCATCATTTACTTTCATTATTTGGTATGTAATTATCTACCCTAAAATCCTCAACCAAAAATTCAATCACAAAACAACCATACATTATGAACCAGCCACTTGAGCTAAGAAAAGCACGCGACTTCGGCCAGATCATCAGCGATTCGTTCCAGTTTCTGCGCGAAAACTTTAAACCCCTGTTTACTTCATTGCTTGTTATTTGCGGTATTTTTATACTCGTCGGTACGGTAACCTCAACATTTCAGTACATGGGGATGATGGGCATTTACGGTGATGCGTTTTCCGGAAACAGCGGTAATGCATACGAGGTCACAACCTATAGTTATACCTATTGGCTCAGCGTTCTTTTTAACGCCTTCATCCTGCTCATGCTGGAATTATGTACCTACCTGGCAACCATGAGTTACATATCGGTATATCTTGAAAGAGGAGGCGCGAAACCTACCCTGGCCGAAGTTTGGGGATATTTCAGGTATTATTTTTTCAGGATACTGGGCAGCGGGTTTGTGTTATTGCTTTTGATTATGCTCGGAATGGTCTGCTGCCTGATACCAGGCATATACCTTAGCGTGGTATTTTCGCTGGTTATCCCGATCATTGTTATGGAAAATGCATCGTTTAGCTATGCATTTAATAAAAGCTTCCGGTTAATTAAGGAGAACTGGTGGTTCGTTTTCGGGATGTCTATCGTTACAGGGCTCATCGTATCGGTGCTAAGCTCGGTTGCCGGTGTGCCCATAACTGTAATTACCCTTATGGGGGGCTTTTTTGCGCACAAGAGTTACACGCTCCCGCTAATAGTACTATTTAGCTTTTTGCGGAACTTACTGATGCTTACCTATACTTTACCAAATACTGCTATCGCCCTGTGCTACTTCAAATTGTCGGAGGAAAAAGAGGGGTTGGGACTGCTTGGCCGTATGGAAAATTTTGGAAAAACCACAGACGACAATGCAGGTTTGCCGTCGGAAGAATATTAATCTTATGCGCAGGCGGTTTGTATCCTTTTATTTAATTATTCTGTTTTCACTTTTTTGCAGTGTTAGTTTTGCCGGTGCAAAACAACGCCGGGGGGCTAAAATAGTAAACGATACATCACACGTTAACATAAGGTCTTTTAATAAGGACGCGATTGAAAAATTTAAATCTGACAAAGACTTCGACTATAGCGGCACCGGCGCCGCATACAGAGAAACGCTATGGGCGAGATTTTGGAACTGGCTTTGGCGGAAAATTTTCTCGGGCATTGCTGGCGGGGGAGCCGCGCTCGAGTATGTGATGCTTGGAATAACAACAGGGTTGCTGGTATATTTTATCTTAAAATCTGCCGGCGTCGATGCTTCGAGGCTATGGCGGAGCGAATCTCAAAAAGTTGACCTTGAGTTTACCGAGTCGCTTGAAAATATCCACGCTATAAATTTCGACGCCGAAATAGAAAAAGCGGTCTCGCAGCGCGATTTCCGGCTGGCAGTGCGGCTGCTTTACTTAAAATGTTTAAAACAGTTAAGCGACACCAAACTGATCAGCTGGCAAATCGACAAAACAAATTCAACCTATCTGCTTGAATTAAAGGAAGCATCACATAAGCACACCTTTGGAACACTTACCCGGCAGTTTGAATATGTTTGGTACGGTAATTTCCCGATAGACCAGCAGGCCTTCGGGAACATTTTTAATTTATTCCAGGATTTTAAAAAACAATTACCGTGAAGGGCCTCAAAACATATCTGATCATCGGCTCCATATTTTTGGTGTTGTATATTTTTGCCGAGGCCAACCGCCCGAAGGTTATTAACTGGACGGAAACACTGAGCAGCAGTGATAAAATCCCGTTTGGGGCTTACATTACGTCCAACCGCCTTAATGATGTCTTCCCTGGCGCAAAAATTACGCCTTACCGCCAGGCGGTTTATAGCGTAATCGCCGACGACTCTATCAGCAATTCATCCTACGTTATTATTGCGCCGTCAATTGATTTCGCCAAACCCGATTATGACGTATTGATAAAATACCTTAGGGAAGGCAATGATGTGTTTATCGCATCCGAGGATTTCGGCAAAATATTTGGAAAGAAATTAGGCATTTATACAAAAGGAGCTGACAATGCAACAGAGGAAGGGATCCCGGCTCATTTTTTAAGCCCCTGGTTAGATTCGGCTAAATATTACACCGTGGGCAAGCGCACAGGCAATGTCATTTTCAGCGATTTTGATACTGCCAGAACTATCGTGCTGGGCAGCAATAAGCAGCATGAAGCTAATTTTATTAAAGTTAAATTCGGAAAAGGCTCACTGTACCTTTGCGCCAATCCATTGTTCTTTACCAACTACAGCCTGCTGCAGCCTGAAGGGCAGCAATATGCTTCAACAGCGCTTTCGTTCGTTAAAAACACAAAAAACGTAGCCTGGGACGAATATTATACGCAGGGAGCAGAAAACGAGGGTTCGGCAATGCGTGTGTTTTTAAACAATCCGGCATTGCGTTGGGCCTACTACATCAGCATTTTTACTTTGCTGGCCTTTGTGCTTTACGAGGTAAAACGACGTCAGCGCATCATCCCGGTTGTGAAACCCTTAGAGAATTCGACGTTAAGCTTCGTGAGCACCGTGGGCCAGGTTTATTTTGAGCGGCGTGATAACCTCAATATCACCAGGAAGAAAATTCTTTACTTTTTGGAGCACCTGCGTGTTGAGTATAACCTTAAAACTAACCCGCTTGATAATGAATTTATTGAAAATTTTTCAAATAAAACAGGTATCGGGCCTGAATTCGCCGCGCAACTGGTGAATTATATCAATTTTTTAAGCGCACAGCAATATGTGAGCAACCAGCAACTGATCGATCTAAACAAACTTACAGAACAATTTTATACTAAAGCCAGGTAACATGGAAGATGGAATTTTTGAACAGAGGACAGACCTCAGCAAGCTCGCCGGCGCCGTTGAACAAATAAAGGCTACACTGGCAAAAATAATTGTCGGCCAGCAGGATAGTATCGACCTGCTGTTAGCGGGCATACTCGCTGACGGGCACATTTTGATTGAAGGCGTACCCGGCGTTGCAAAAACGCTGACCGCGAAACTGATTGCCAAATCGATCGATGCGCAATATTCGCGTATACAGTTTACGCCCGACCTGATGCCTTCCGACATCCTGGGCACCTCGGTATTCAATCCCAAAACTGCCGATTTTGAGTTTAAACAAGGGCCGATTTTCGGAAACATTATCCTGATAGATGAGATAAACCGCGCGCCCGCTAAAACACAATCGGCTTTATTTGAAGTAATGGAAGAGCGGCAGGTCACTATTGACGGGCAGACCTACCATATGCCGCCGCCATTTATTGTGCTGGCGACGCAAAACCCCGTTGAACACGAAGGAACTTACCGGTTACCCGAGGCCCAACTGGACAGGTTTATTTTTAAAGTCGAAATAAAATACCCCTCGCTGGATGAGGAGATAGCTATCCTTACCCGGCAGCATCAGCACAAACCGGCGGATCAGCTAAAAGATATTGCACCGGTGTTGTCCTCACAGGAGATCATTTCGCTAAAGGAGACTGTTATGGGGCTTCATGTGGAAGAAAAGATACTTGTTTACATAGCAAAGATCATTCACGAAAGCCGTACCAATAAATCATTGTACCTGGGTGGTTCTCCGCGTGCCTCGCTTGCCATAGCTTCGGCGGCAAAAGCTATTGCCGCCATCAGGGGGCGCGATTTTATTACCCCTGACGATGTGGTTTATGTAGCGGCGCCGGTGTTAAGGCATCGCATCATGCTTACGCCCGACAAGGAAATGGAAGGCATAACCCCGGACGATATTATTGCACAGCTTATCCAAAAAATTGAAATCCCAAGGTAAACACCGCTTGTGAAAAAGTTTTTTAACCTGTTTTATTACAACCTGTTTCTGTCAGGCCGGCTTTTTACGGGGCTGGGGTGCTGTGCGGTGCTTTTTATTTTTCGCTTCTTTCTGCCATGGATGGGTATCATCCCCGAAGTGTTGTTTTATGTGCTGATGCTTTTGCTACTTTGCGACCTGCTGATGCTTTACCGCACCAAAAAGGGGATTTTTGCAAAACGCCACGCACCCGAAAGGCTAAGCAACAGTGATGATAATGAACTGGGCATTTTTATTGAAAACTGGTATCCGTTTAACGTTACCGTTGGTATTATCGACGAGATCCCTTTTCAATTTCAAAAACGCGACGTTTGGTTTGAAAGCGAATTGAAGCCCCGGCAGCGAAAACTGATCAACTATGTTTTGCGGCCAACCAAGCGTGGTGAATACGAGTTTGGCGCCATCAGGATTTTTGTGCGCTCACCACTGGGGTTGATCAGGCGCCGGTACAATTTTAAACAGGCAGAAACTTTACCTGTTTACCCTTCTTTTTTGCAGATGCGAAAGTATGAGCTGATGGCGATATCCGACAATTTATCCGAGCTCGGCATCAAAAAGATCAGGCGGCTGGGGCATAGTATGGAGTTTGAGCAGGTAAAAAACTATGTGCAGGGTGATGACTATCGCACCATCAACTGGAAAGCTACGGCCCGGCGCGGTAGCCTGATGGTAAACTCCTATACCGACGAAAAATCGCAACATGTGTATTGCGTCATTGATAAATCACGAGCGATGAAGATGCCTTTTGATGGCCTTAGCCTGCTGGACTATGCCATAAATGCCAGCCTGGTTTTATCAAACATCGCGCTAATAAAGGAGGACAAGGCCGGTTTGATCACCGTGGCCGAGAAAATAGGCGCAGTAGTCCCGGCCGACCGCAGGCCAACCCAGATCAACAAAATACTGGAGGTATTGTATAAAGAAAAAACACGCTTCATGGAAACCAATATGGAGTTGCTGTACACGACTGTGCGCAGCGTGATGAAACAACGAAGCCTTGTTGTATTTTTTACCAATTTTGAAAGCATGTCAGCCCTCGAAAGGCAGATGCCCTTCCTGAAACGCATTGCAAAATTCCATCTTTTGCTCGTGGTGTTTTTCGAGAATACCGAACTGAGAAAGCTGAGCGAGACGCCCGCGACAGACGTTGAAGGCATCTACATAAAAACTATTGCCGAAAAATTTGCTTACGATAAAAAACTGATCGTTAAGGAGCTGTCTAAAAACAATATTCAATCCATACTGACGGCCCCGCAAAACCTTACGGTGAATACCATTAACCGGTACCTGGAAATTAAAGCCCGGCAAAATATCTGATTTTGAAAACAGCAAATAGCCATTCCGGGTTTCTTATATCCGCCTGTATCCCTGTTTTTTAAACGTTTTGTTGGGTGTTTAGAAAGTTTAGTTTTACCAACAAATCCACCAGACCGTCCTTGCGAGGAACGAAGCAATCGCTACACATGCTCATCAAGGGACCTGTGTTTTCGAATTACCTATCAGCCCACGCAGGGCACCCGTGCATTCAGTTCCCTGACTGGCTGTTGCAGAGATTGCTTCGTTCCTCGCAAGGACGATCGCGTGGTGAGGTTTTGTGGGTAATCCTAAATTTGGCTAAATTTCTCGTCTGTCATATCCCGGGTTTTGGAAATGCGATACCCGCCGCGCCCAGGTCCTTAACCACCTTTTCCATCAAAGCAATCTTTACGTCCAGGTAGTTCGAGGGATCAAGCCACACGTTTACGGTAAACCTGATACTGTCGTTGTCGAGACCGATGAGGCCCACCCTCGGAGCAGGATTAGTTAATACTGCTTTATTTGAGGTTATAACGCCGGTTATGATTTTTTTTGCCTTATCGATGTCGGCCGCATAGCTCAGCTTTATTTCAAAGTCAAGCCGCCGGGTGTTTTCGCGGCTCACATTTACAATAACCTCGTTAAAAAGTTTTCCGTTGGGGATGATAATGGTTCTGTTATCGATCGTAAGCAAAACCGTATAAAAAATTTGAATTGACACTACTTTGCCTTCCTGTCCCTGCGCAACGATATAATCTTCAACCTCGAAAGGCTTTAGCAGCATGATCAATACCCCTCCGGCGAAGTTTTGAAAGGTACCGGACAGGGCCAAACCAGCCGCAACGCTGAATGCACCGATAATTGTGGTAAAAATGGTAACATGCACCCCGATAATCTCTAATACCGTCAGGATCAGTACGATATACAGGGCTGTAATTGTTAAACTTAAAATAAACGGCTGCAACGACGAGTGGGCGTATTTGCGGCTGAGCCGCGCCCGGAGCCTGTTGCGAAGAAATCTGATCACCCACAGGCCGATAAAGAAAAGCAGTAGTCCGACAAATGCATCGGGACCGTGAGTGTTTAACCAATTAATGCCACGGTCATATAATTTTTCCAGCTTCATTTCGAAGCGAAAATAGTAATTTATTACTTACCGTAAATGGCTATAAAAAGTTCCGGTCCTTTAACAAAAACCCAATCCAATAGCTGGCTTTGCAAAAATCTTGTTGTTTCGGTTAGATGTTTCATAGTATCCTTTCCTATTCAAATGTTATGCCTGCAACGGCCTACCTGAATATTTATACAAATTTAACCCGAATTGTAACCCAAAATATACTTAATCAATCATTTGATTAACAAATGACCATCCCTTTACCCCAAAATGACATTGCGAAAAGTATAGTAAAAAACAAACCCTGTCTGTTATAACAGACAGGGTTTGTTTATGAATTTTCAAGCCCTAAATTGAATGTTCCGGGCCGATTGGATTTTTTCGGCTAAGCTTTTTCAACTATGGACTATGGTCTATCGACTATGAACAGATTACATCATGCCGCCCATGCCGCCGCCGCCCATTGGCGGGCCGCCTGCTTTTTCATCTTCCGGATCGTCTGCCAACACACACTCGGTAGTTAACAGCATCGCTGCGATAGAAGCAGCGTGCTCCAGCGCTACACGGCCAACTTTAGTTGGGTCGATAACACCGGCGCCGATCAGGTTTTCATATTTATCGGTACGGGCATTGTAGCCGAAATCAGCTTTGCCTTCCTTAACTTTCTGCACTACGATCGAGCCTTCGATACCGGCGTTCTCGCAAATCTGGCGCAACGGCTCTTCAATAGCACGGCGAATGATCTGGATACCGGTATTTTCGTCTTCGTTTGCGCCTTTCAGGTCTTTCAATGCATCAACTGCACGGATGAAAGCTACACCACCACCGGCAACAATACCTTCTTCAACCGCAGCACGGGTTGCGTGCAAAGCATCGTCAACACGGTCTTTCTTTTCCTTCATTTCTACTTCCGAAGCAGCGCCGATGTACAATACAGCCACACCGCCTGAAAGTTTAGCTAAACGCTCCTGCAGTTTTTCCTTATCATAGTCAGAAGTAGTAGTTTCTATCTGCGCTTTGATCTGGCTTACGCGTGATTTGATCTCTTCAGGCTTGCCTGAACCGTTGATGATGGTAGTATTGTCTTTATCAACAACGATCTTTTCGGCAGTACCCAGGTACGATAGGTCAGCATTTTCCAGTTTGTAACCTCTTTCTTCCGAAATGACGGTACCACCGGTCAGGATAGCGATGTCTTCCAGCATAGCTTTACGGCGGTCGCCAAAACCAGGGGCCTTAACAGCAGCCACTTTCAGCGAGCCGCGGATCTTGTTAACTACCAGGGTAGCTAATGCTTCGCCATCAAGGTCTTCAGCAATAATTAAGAGCGGTTTGCCGGTTTGAACTTGTTTTTCGAGGATCGGAAGCAGTTCCTTCATCGAAGATATTTTCTTGTCGTAGATCAGCACGAAGCAGTTTTCCAGCTCGGCTTCCATCTTATCAGGATTGGTAACAAAGTAAGGCGACAGGTAACCGCGGTCGAACTGCATACCTTCAACGGTCTTCACTTCGGTTTCGGTACCTTTTGCTTCTTCAACGGTGATCACACCGTCTTTACCAACTTTTTCCATCGCTTCTGCAATCAGCGCGCCGATCATTTCATCGTTGTTAGCTGAGATTGCCGCAACCTGTTTGATCTTATTGTTATCCTCACCGATACTTTGCGACTGGCTCTTCAAATCTTCAACTACAGCGGCAACAGCTTTGTCGATACCGCGTTTCAAATCCATCGGGTTAGCGCCGGCAGCCACGTTCTTGATACCGGCTGTTATGATCGCCTGCGCAAAAACGGTAGCAGTTGTTGTACCGTCACCGGCAATGTCAGCAGTTTTTGAGGCCACTTCCTTTACCATCTGGGCGCCCATGTTCTCGATGGGGTCTTTCAGTTCAATTTCTTTTGCTACAGTTACACCGTCCTTGGTTATTACCGGTGAACCGAATTTTTTGTCAATAATTACGTGACGACCTTTTGGGCCTAATGTTACTTTAACTGCGTTAGCTAAAGTATCAACACCGCGCTTTAAGGCATCGCGGGCTTCAACATTGTATTTAACTTGTTTTGCCATGTTTGTTTTTTGTTAATTTAGTAATTGTGCGATCGTTTAACTGATGTGATCGAAACATTTCTGCTCCATCACTATTTTTTCGCTGGTTATAAAGAACCTAAAATATCCGACTCTTTCATTATTAAATACTCTTTCCCATCGATTGGGATTTCCTGACCGGAAT
Source organism: Mucilaginibacter sp. (assembly GCA_035656115.1). Taxonomy (GTDB): domain Bacteria; phylum Bacteroidota; class Bacteroidia; order Sphingobacteriales; family Sphingobacteriaceae; genus Mucilaginibacter. Next base: position 1,081 of record DASRTD010000240.1, on the reverse strand, counting down.
ACTTGCCATAATAAACCTGATCTCCCGCTTTGTAGGTTACCGGTATTAAGTTTCCTGTTAAGTCTGCATATTTACCCGGACCAACAGCTACAATAGTTCCTCTTTGTGGCTTTTCTTTTGCAGTGTCCGGAATGATGATCCCAGAAGCCGTCTTTTCTTCAGCCGGAGCAGGTTCTACTACAACCCTATCTCCATTTGGTTTAAAATTTAATGACATAGTTATTCGATTATTTTATTTTTTGAAATTAATTTAAGTTCTCCCCGCCGTCCGGCAGGCCTGCTTGCCTATCATCATCAATTATGCCAATCAGCTTTATCCGGCCTATTGACAGACAAACACTGATGTATTGTCAGATTTTTAAAAATGGCCTTTTTGAATTAACAATAGCTTAAAACCGAAGTGCCATCATGTCAGTGCAAATTTACACTAAGCCACGGCTTAAAAGCAAAAAGCCCCGCCAAAACTAAAGTCCGGCGGGGCTTTTTGAAATATTGTTAAGTTTTATTTTGCCGGTTTTTGCGCCGGTGTGTTAGCTGGCGGTGTACTTGGGTTTGCCTTACCTGCAACTCCATTCGAGAAAGGGCTTGCCGTATTTTGAGCCGGTGCTTGCTTTTTTAGCAAGTCGGCTTTGCTTACTGCACCATCACTGCTTGACGCAGACGAACCTCCCTTTACTGCCACATTTATCGCCATGGCCAGTACCATCAAAAATATGGCGAGGCCCCAGGTGCCTTTTTCAAGGAAATCACCTGTTTTTTGTACACCCATCAATTGCGATGAACTTGAAAAATTTGACGACAAACCGCCGCCTTTAGGATTTTGGATGAGTACGATAAGCACTAAAAATACACATATCAACAGCGCTATAATCAGTAGTAACTGGATCATTATTTTATTTTAATTGGTTTTCTTTTCTAACTGTTCTATCTTCTCCGCAAAGTAACGGCTTTTTTCCGGGAATTTCAACATCAATTTTTTGTATGAGGCTATGGCCTTGTGGTATAGCATCTGGTCGGAGTAGATCGCTGCAAGGGTTTCCGATACCAATTCATCCCGGTCCTCTGAGCTTTTCTTTGCCTT
>DASRTD010000239.1:0-8560 GCA_035656115.1 Mucilaginibacter sp. | reverse complement strand
TTCAATTATAAAAGCCATCGGGTTACACTCGTAAACAAGGCGCAATTTGCCGTTAGGCGCGCCGGCGGTTACCGGGTAAATAAATATCCCGCCTTTGATCAAATTGCGGTGAACATCAGCCACCATGGAACCGATATACCGCGAAGTGTACGGGCGGTTGGTCTTCGCATCTTCAACCTGGCAATATTTAATGTATTTTTTTACGCCATCCGGGAAATGCACATAATAACCTTCGTTAATAGAATAGATCACGCCATCATCCGGTATCTTCATATTTGGGTGCGACAAACAAAACTCCCCAATGGACGGATCAAGCGTAAAACCATTAACCCCTTTTCCGGTGGTGTAAACCAGCATGGTTGATGAACCATAGATCACATACCCCGCAGCCACTTGTTCCGTTCCGCGCTGTAAAACATCGTCAATAGTCGCTTTTCCTTTGATTGATTTCCGGCGATAGATAGAAAAAATAGTTCCGACAGCCACATTGACATCAATATTTGATGAACCATCCAGCGGATCGATCGCCACAATGTATTTGGCGTCCATCGATACTGCCGACTCAATGGGAATATATTCGTCGCTTTCTTCAGATGCTACTATGCAACACTCGCCACCGTGTTTCAACGCCGATACGAATTGTTCATTGGCATAAACATCAAGCTTTTTTTGCCCTTCGCCCTGGATATTGGTTGTCCCGTTTTCACCCAAAATATCGGCCAGGCCAGCTTTGTTCACCTCGCGGTTTACTATCTTGGCTGCAATGCCAATATCGCGCAGCAATCGTGACAATTCGCCCTTGGCATAGGGAAAGTCGGCCTGCTTTTCGATGATGAACTGGCCTAATGTTTTAGCGATCTTCATAGGGACTTAGTGTATTTAATACAAGTTATTTAGCTAACTCGATGAGCTCAAAAGTATGAATATTTTGGCCAGAAATACAAAATCTAACCAAAGTTCTTACTTTATGCCAGCCCTGTTTTCCGGCTGCACCCGGGTTTATACACAAACAATTGAGGGTTTTGTCATAAATTACCTTCAAAATATGCGAATGGCCGCATATAAAAATATCCGGAGGCTTAGTGTATATTTCACGCTTAACAAGGGGGCTGAACCTGCCGGGATAACCACCGATATGTGTTATCCAAACATCTGTCAGTTCACAGTTGAACCGCAGGTTTTCCGGAAAGATATTCCTTATTTCAGGCCCGTCGATATTGCCGTAAACGCCTTTCAGCGGTTTAAAGGCCTGGAGTTTTTCAATTACCTCCAAACTGCCAAAATCGCCGGCATGCCAAATCTCGTCGCAGGTTTCGAAATGTTTGAAAACGGCGTCGTCTAAATAGCCGTGGGTGTCGGAGAGGAGGCCTATTTTAACCATTTACACGAATAAAACTTGTCACAAGAATTGTTATGATATATAATAGGAAAACTGTTCCGAGTATTTTGAATTTTGCTAATTGTGCTCTTTTAATTGCTATATACAGGAACGGCAAAAAAAACGCAAAATTTATGATCGACCATATTAATGAAGCTTGCTGTAAACCTTCAACCAAAATTGGTGAGAAGGGTGGAGTTGGCCATTCTTTAGGAGTTTCAAAAAAATCATAGATGCTGTATACCGTAAACACAAACATGAAGGAAGCCATAAAAATAGAGACAATTTTCATACTAAAACGCTAAAAAATAAGGCTGTAATAAATCCCGATACATTCCCGAATATACGTCCTTTGAATCAAAAATAATCATCTCGCCTTCTAAAAACAACGGCTCACTGGCAGATAAACTTAAAATCATTCTATGCGGAGCGGATTCGGGATACGACCGGATTTCAATTATTTCTTGTATATAAAGGCTATTTTCCTCTGAATATTCAATAACCAGGTCCCTCAAACTCATCGGCAACACCAACCAGCACGCCCCGGCAGGGCTAAGATGAGCAGCAACATGCGCCATTAGTTGCACAAAAAAGTCATTATTTGAATGTTTGGCAAGGCTTTTCTTTGCTCCGGGGGATTTCAATGAGTCGACATAAAAAGGAGGGTTTGAAACGATCAGATCATACTTTTTATCATGATGCTTGCCAAAATATTCCTCAAACCCCATTGAAAAAAGCCGCAGACGATCTGCAAACGGCGATATGGCAAAGTTCCCGGAAGCAGTTTTTGCAGCGTCCGGGTCAATCTCCACGGCATCAACAACAGCGTCAGGATACCGCTGTGCCAGCATCAAAGCGATTACGCCCGTACCGGTGCCAATATCCAAAATCGATTTCGGCTCATCGGCCTCAGCAATTGCGCCAAGCAATACCCCGTCGGTATTGATCTTCATGGCACACCCGCTTTGATCAACGCTGAACTGTTTAAAACGAAACACTCTGATTTACGAATTACGATTTACGATTTTAGATTTATCCGGCTGCAAATCACCAATGAACTAATGAACCAGTGAACTAATGAACAAATTCAACGGCGTAACTTACTGCATATTCACACGGATAACTTTTCGCAGGGTCAATGATTAAGGCATCGTCTTTTTGTTGCCAGGAGACTTTCTGCCCGCTACCCAGCATTTTTATGCCCGAAATTTTTCCGTTGCCCGCTTTTAAGCCTAACGCCTTTATAGCCAGTTTTGCATCAGGCAAACCTAAGGCGGTGACAAATAACGTGTCGCCCTTTGTAGTAAACCGTACATCCCGCCAGGTAAACGGTTCTTTCTGATCGGCAAACGAGCCGCTGGCTGATTTGGTAGGGCCTTCGCCATATACTTTCCAGGGACGGGTGCCATAAATTGCTGCGCCGTTCACGTCCAGCCATTTACCGGTCCCCAGTAAAACCTGCGTTTCTTCATCGGTAATGGTGCCGTCCGATTTTGGGCCGATATTCAGTAACAGGTTGCCGTTTTTGCTCACGATATCGATCAAATTGGTGACCACATAGCGGGCATCTTTAAAAGTATTGGTGGTGGTATATCCCCACGACTGGTTACCAATAGCATCATCAGTTTGCCAGGGTAAAGTCCGTATTTCGCCCTGTTTTCCGCGTTCAATATCCAGCACCGCAGTATTTTCGGGGAATGAATTGTTTTTATAGTTGATCACTACGTCCTTGTTCCAATCCTGCCCCTTGTTATAATAAAATGCGGCGAAGGATTTTTTATAGGGATCAAGCGCCGGTTGTTCTATCCACCAGTCGAACCACACCAACTGGGGCTGGTAATTATTCACCAGCTCCATGTCGCGCATCAGCCAGTTGGCCATATATTCCGGCGTCATTGTCTCATTTTCGTTATGCGCCGGGCCGTAATAGTCATCGTATTTGGGGTCGAGGACGTCTGATTCAAATTTTTTCCCACCGTTGAAAAAAAACCAGTGCTCTATCCGATGCGAGGAAAGTCCGAATATAAGTCCCTGTTTCTTTACCTCGGCCGCCAATTCGCCAACTACGTCGCGGTGCGGGCCCATATCGTAGGCATTCCATTTGGATAGGGACGTTTTATACATGGCGAAACCATCGTGATGTTCGGCCACCGGCACCACATACTTCGCGCCTGCTTTTTTAAACAAGGCCACCCAGGCATGCGGATCAAACTTTTCCGCCTTAAACATCGGGATAAAATCCTTGTAACCGAACTTGCTTTGCGACCCGTACGTGGCTATATGATGCTTGTATTCCTCCGAACCCGCCTGGTACATATTACGCGGATACCACTCCGACCCAAAGGCGGGCACGGAATACACGCCCCAGTGGATAAATATCCCAAACTTGGCATCGCGGAACCAGTCGGCAGTTTTGTATTTGGAGAGCGACTCCCAGGTTGCCTGGTAACGGTCCTGGGCGCAGGCGGAGTTTGCAAAAAAAGTAACCGACAACAGCAGCGCCGGCAATAGTTTTAAATGCTTCATGAGGTTTTATTGGTTGAGAAACAGTTTTACTAAAGTACAAGAAGATGCTAATAACTTTGAATAATCAGCAAAAATCTTATTTCTCATAAAACTCAATAGGCAACCCGTCCGGATCGGCAAAAAAAGTGAAACGTTTGCCGGTGAATTCATCCACGCGGGTAGGCTCAGCAATAACACCATGTAAAACCACTTCAGCAATTGCGGTTTCAATATCATCAACTTCAAAGGCAAGATGACGTAAACCCACAGCTTCCGGCCGGGATGGCCTTCTCGGTGGATTTGGAAATGAAAAAAGCTCGACCTGGTATTGGTCACCCACTTCCAGGTCGAGCTTATAGGAATTTCTTTCTTCGCGGTAAACCTCGCGAACTATTTTTAAACCCAGTACTTGCGTGTAAAAATGTTTCGATCTTTCGTAGTCGGAACAAATGATGGCGATATGATGGATGCGGTTGATTTTAAGCATGCTGCGGGACAGCGATCTCCACTTCCGTTATAAAATATTCATCGGCAATTTCACCAGGATTAAATACGCCATCGGCAATATGTTGAGATATACCTTTACCCTTTGGCACTTCTTCCCCGTCATTTACAATTGATTCGAGATGCATTTGAAGCGCCTCTTTCATTTGAGATAGTGCATCTTCGACTGTTGCGCCCGTAGCGACACATCCCCATACATCCGGTGAAAATGCGGAATAGTTACTCGTCGCCTTTTCAATTACCACAAGATATTTTTCCATTGTACAAGGTAGTAAAAACTGCCAACCCGACCATCAATTGACGATCTTCATGTTCCATCGGAACATCTGGTTGGTAGCAAGAACATAACAATCATTAAGCGTTCCATCGGAACGCCTGGTTTCGCCGTTATTCCAGCTCTTTGAAAATGTATTGCTCTTCCCAATCTATTTCGAACAAAGTTAACAGCCTTCTGTATTCATCAAGGAACGTTTCTTTTTGATGATGAATCTCCTGGTTTTTAATGTACCTAACAACAGCCGGTATTTGGCTTTTGGAATAGGAGAAAGCACCATACCCCTCCTGCCACGAGAATGGAAAGGAACAAAATTTTTTTTCCTTAATCCATTTGCTGCTTTCTGTTTTTACGTTTTGAACTAATGAAGAAATGGACTGGTTTGGCCGCATCCCGACAAAAATATGAATATGATCGGGCATGCTATTAATTTGCAGCATTTTGTGACCATTTTGTTGAAAAATGCCGGTTATGTATTGGTGCAGTCGCTCTTTCCATGCGCTATCTATCTGTGCGCCCCTATATCTTACCGCAAATACAAATTGAATATGGATTTGTGTATAACTATTCGACATGACTCATTATTCTGAAATGAGAAATTGTATTAATTGCTAAGCACCAATCGTTCCTATGGAACGAAAACTTATTTTTTGTTTTTTCTACCAACCAGTTGTTCCTATGGAACAAAAAAAAGCAACATAGAAACCCAATTACGCCCCCAGCAACTCATGCAGCACATTGTCATAAACCATTTTTATGTCCGCGATATGTCCGAATGGTTCATTGTCAATGGTTAAAAATCCGCCGGTTACGGTGCCGAGGAATGTAAAATCTACTTCACTGGTTGCCATCAGCTCGATAAAACGTTCCTGGTCGAGCGGGGAAATACTAACTACTACCCTACCCTGCGCCTCGCCAAAAAGGAAGGCGTCCTTTCGGATGGATGCATCGGTCTCTATTTCAAAACCTAAACCATTCGGCAGCGAAGACTCTGCAAGCGTAACGTATAAACCACCATCGGAAACGTCGTGGGCCGATTGCATGATTTTATGTTTGATCAACTGCTTGATCACCTGGTGCATATCGTACTCCTTATCCAAATCAAAATAAGGCGCCGGTGCTGCCAGTATTTTATGCCACGAGGCAAGGTATTGCGATGATGCAATATCATTTACCGACTCACCTACCAAATAAATAAAATCACCGGCGTTTTTAAAGTCGGAGGTCATCATATCGCCAAGATCATCCATTACGCCAAGCATACCGATGGTTGGGGTTGGGAAAACCGGGCCTTCATCCGATGATTGGTTGTAAAAGCTGACGTTACCACCGGTAACCGGGGTTTCAAACTTGGTACAAGCTTCAGACATACCTTTTATCGCACCCACAAACTGCCAGTACACTTCAGGTTTGTACGGATTGCCGAAATTGAGGCAATTGGTAATGGCAACAGGTTCGCCGCCGGCACACGTTATGTTGCGGGCCGCTTCTGCAACGGCAATGGAACAACCTTTTTGCGGATCGGCATAAACATAGCGGGAATTACAATCAACGGTGATCACAATTGCTTTGTCTGTGTCTTTCACAGCTACCACGGCCGCATCGCTTGGGCGGTTGGTAGTCATGGTTGAGGTGCCGATCATCGAATCATACTGGTCAGTCACCCATCTTTTCGACGCAATATTGGGGTGGCTGATCAGATGTTCAGCAACGGCAACCAGGTCAGCCGGTTCCTTTACATCATCAATATTAAATTCCTGGTTCTTTTTAAAATAGGCAGGTTCCCGGTATTCGCGCTGATAAACGGGAGCGCCGCCACCTAAGACAAGGTCATCCGCAGGTACATCGGCTACCAACTCTCCGTTCATATAATATTCCAGGCGCTGCGTGTCGGTCACTTCACCAATGATAGCGCAATTCAGGTCCCATTTATCAAATATAGCCTCTACTTCTGCTTCCCTGCCTTTATGCACCACGATCAGCATTCTTTCCTGCGATTCGGAGAGCAATATCTCAAATGGCTTCATATTTTCCTGGCGCATGGGCACGCGGTCCAGGTATATCTTCATGCCATGCTCCCCTTTTGCCGACATTTCCGAGTTGGAGCAAATGATCCCCGCGGCACCCATATCCTGCATACCCACAACGGCGCCGGTTTTTATTACTTCCAGCGTAGCTTCCAATAGTAATTTTTCCTGGAAGGGGTCGCCCACCTGCACGGCCGGCAGATCGTTCACCGAGTCGCCGGTAATATCTTTCGATGCAAAAGCTGCGCCATGGATACCGTCTTTACCTGTAGCGGAGCCCACAATATAAACCGGGTTACCTACGCCATAAGAAGTAGCCGACACGGTTTCACCAGCCCTTACGATGCCTGCCGAAAAAGCATTAACCAGTGGGTTGATGTTATAGCAATCGTCAAAAAACAACTCGCCGCCAACGGTGGGAATGCCAAAGGCGTTTCCGTAATGACTGATGCCCTTTACCACGCCTTTAACCAGCCATTTGGTACGATCGAGCGAAAGATCACCAAAACGCAGGGAATTTAGCTGCGCTATTGGCCTTGCGCCCATCGTAAAAATATCGCGGTTAATACCACCAACACCGGTTGCGGCTCCCTGGTACGGCTCGAGCGCCGAGGGGTGGTTATGTGATTCTATTTTAAATGCGCAGCCTACGCCGCCGCCAAGGTCAACCAAACCGGCATTTTCTTCACCGGCCTTGGCCAGCATTCGCGGACCGTCCTTAGGCAGGGTTTTTAACCAGGTGATCGAATTTTTGTAGGAACAGTGTTCGCTCCACATTACCGAAAAGATGGATAGCTCGGTAAAGTTGGGCACGCGCCCTAATATCTCTTTTATGCGTTCAAACTCTTCGGGTAGTAAACCAAGTTTTTTGGCGGTTTCAACGGTCGTTAATTCCAGGTGCTCCAATGTTAATGCTGTTATTTGAAAGGATGCGCAAAATTAGGAAAAAGAGGCGAAAGGCGAAAGGTAAAAGGTGAAAGGTGAAAGGTTAAAGGTTAAAGGTTAAAGGTTAAAGGTTAAAGGCCAAAAGCTAAAAAGCGAAAGGGCCGGCCCCGTAGGGGTCGAAGGTTGGTAGAAAGAAAATATACCGCGCCGTAGGTGTGGAACCTGGCGAACTTGTAAAGCCGGGCAACAAAAAAGCCCCCGGAAATATCCGGAAGCTTCATGTTCAGTTGTATAAGGTGTTAAGTCGGTTTCAGTTGATGCGGGTATCAATATTCCCCGCTGAATTGAAAATTAATGGGGATAACAAATTTGACGCGCACCGGCCGGCCGTTCTGGATCCCTGGTTTCCAGGCTTTGGCCAGCTTTAGTACGCGTGCAGCTTCCTCATCAAACCCGTGCCCTGCGGGTCTTTCAATAGAAATATTGGACAAGGAGCCGTCTTTTTCCACTATGAAACTCATTAGCACCCGTCCGCTTACGCCGTCCGATTGCGCTTCTTGTGGATATCTTAAATTCTTGTTCAGAAATTTTGCCCATGCTCCTTCACCGCCAACAGGTGTTGGAAGCACCTGTATTTCATAAAGTTCATGAACTTTATTAAGGTCCTCGGTAACATCCGGCCCCTTGCCTGCAGGTTCGTCCATAATGGGCACCGGTTGGTCGCCCTTAGCGCCCTTAGTGGTAGTCGTACCGATCGCCTCGGTAAGTTCCTCAATTTTTGGCGGCGTTTCAGTCACTTTGTTATCAGGCTGAACAACAGGTGGAACAAATCTATGCGTAGCTACAGGGGGTGGCAATGTGGTATGCGGTATCACCGGCGGCGGAAGCTTTTTTATGGGATCAGGCGGTGGTGCAAGTTGAACTACATGATCAACATAACCAGGTCCGGCCTTGTGATGGGACTCCAAAATCTTTCCCATACCAAAC
>DASRTD010000238.1:0-8320 GCA_035656115.1 Mucilaginibacter sp. | reverse complement strand
CTAATTCAGGCGCGAGTCTGACGACAGGGCCTGCAGCGCAAAGGCGACTCGTGCCCCGCTGACAGGTAATGAACCATACAAGTCATGGTATGAACGGCTCAACCAAAATTAGGTCAATTAACAGTTTAAATGTACGTCAGTTACCATATAAAGCAAAATGCAAAAGCATAGCTGGCTACCTGTCAGCGGAGCACGAGTTGCCTTTGCGCGCCTGGCTAACGCGTCGCGCTTGAGAAGGGGGTGGGCGACTTGTCAGTGAGCCACAAGCCGGACGGCTTGCGGCAGCGAAAAATGCTGGCGACAGCATGGGAATCAAAAATATTCTTTCCAAATCTGAGAGGTCCAAAATCTCTTATCGTTTAAGTTGTATAAATAGATATCGCTATTTTTAACAACAAAATTCCGGAAACAAGCGGTCCTAATATAAAATGAAGCTTTTCTTTTCGAGTCGCTATATATGAAATTGGGGCCAACAGCTTCCAAATCGATGTATCCACCCCGCTTAATGCCCAGGTAACAAGTCGAATTGTAATGCCAGTCGCCATCGTTGCGGCCAATATATTTTACAATAATCATAACCCCCAATTTTTTAAAGTCTGGACTATAGACAATAGTGTCGATTATTATCGTATTTGTCGGGTCAGAAATAGAAGTGTTATTAAAGAATCCTTTCTTTTTGTATGAGAGCGAGTCGAATGCCCTCAATAAACTTCTTTTGTCGTTTTGATAGATGTAGTTATTGGGTTTTGCAAAGTTCAAAAATTGGTCAGGTGTATCTGTGTTAGTTGTGAATGTCAGCCACCCATTTACAAATTTGAAATAAATGAACGCGGCTAGAAGAACAACCCCTAATACCCAAAACAATGTCTTTTTCTTCATATTAATCTGGCTGTTTTACAAACTGTTTACCATCCCATTTGTAAGTACCTCCACTACCCGCCAGTTCAAACGGCACGCTTGAACTTAAACAAATGTAAGCGTCCACGCTTACATGATAAATAACAACGGCTAAACTAATACCCTACCTCCCAAACACCAGGACCCCATTCGCCGGCAGCGCCAGCTCCGCTGAAAACCCCTGCCCATCATAAGGAATATTATCCGTTGTGATCCACCCTCCATTGCCGCAAACGTTGGGGTTTAACCAATTTTCATACACATCGCTGTTAAATGCTTCCTTCCAGGTACCGTCCCACGGAAAGCCGATGCGGTAATTGTACACGTTGCTGTTGCCTAAGTGAACCACTATTACCACATCGCCGCCGTTGCCGTCCCAGCGGTGGAAGGCCAGCACCCTGTCCTGGTTGTTGGTGCAGATGACTTCAAAGCCCTGCGCCCTTAAGGCCGGGTATTGCCAGCGCAGGCTGATCAGGTCGCGGGTATAACGGAGGAAATCGGACATTTGCTTTTGCGTATTCAGGCCGTCCCAGTAAATAAACTGGCCGGGGTAATAAGCATAATCGTCGGCCCATTGCTTATCCTCCAAAAACTCCTGGCCCATAAACAGCATCGGTATGCCCGGCGCGGTAAGCGAGATGCCCATGGAAACGCGCGACCGGCTGGTGGCATACCAGGAGCGGGAATTTGATGGGTCGGCCAGCTTCGCCATCCGCTGGCTGTTGTTGATGTAAACAATATCATGGTTTTCAGGCCCCTGTACAAATTGCCATTGCCGGCCGAAGCCACTTTGCCATAAGCCGGCGGCCAGTCCATCCATATTCAGCGGGTTGTCATTAGGCTGGCTGGCATTGCTGATCACATCGCGAATGGCGTTACGCAGGCCATCGGTAAGCGTGGTATTGAAGCCGGCGCCGGTGGGCGCATCCTGCACCACCAGCGGGTTTACCTGCCAGTATTCGGCGTGGTTAATGGCCTTCGGGTTTACAAATTTGGTAGTCGAGGTAAGGTTTTGGCAAAATGACCATCCATCGGGCTGGCCCAGGTGGTCGATGGTGCTTACCTCATCATAACGGAAACCATCCGCGCGGTATTCATTCAAATAGTATTTGGCGTTATTGATGAGGAAATCCTGCACATCAGGTTTGGAATAATCAAAAACCAAACCGCCCACAAAGCCGACTCCGGTAAAATACAGCGGGTCATCCACCTCGCGGTCGAAATAATACAAACAGGCGGGGTCCCATCCGCCGCCTGCGTGATTATACACCTGGTCGAAGATGACGCCCAGGCCATAAACGTGGCAAAGGTCTACCAAAGCTTTCAATTGGTTCATTTCGCCTTTCAGGTCGCCCGGTCCGTAGGGCTGCAGTCCTTTTGCAGCCAGCAAGGCGTTTGCTGCTATGAGGTACGGGGGCAAATCGGCATCGGCCACGCCATACTGCATCTCGGGCGAATAAAAGTCGAGGTTATTATAGCCTTCGCTAAAAGGCGTGGAGTATTCTTGTATCGGCAGCAACTGAATAATGGTGACGCCAAGGTCAGCCAGGTACGGTATTTTGGACGCGACATCTAAGAAAGTGCCGCATTGCGGCAGGTTTGGCGCATAAAATACGCCGACATGCAGCTGGTAAATGACAAAGTCGGAGAAATCTGGCGTAACGTAGCCGGTTTCATGCCAGGGAAAGGCGGGGTCGCGGACGATACAGCTGCCGGGAAAGGGCGATGCCAGTTCGCGCGCATACGGGTCGCGTTTTGGGCCCTGGCTGCCCGCTCCGTCTACATAAAACATATATTGCTGCCGGTCGCTTACGTTAGGCACAAAGCCGGCCCAATGTCCGTTGCCGATTGGATTAAGCAGCGTTGCGTTGTCGGGCTGCCCGCTGTTAAAATCGCCTGTTACATAAATCGCTGTTGCGTTTGGTCCCCAAACGCGAAACGTAGCGCCGCCGTTTAGCAAATTGGCCCCCATCGGGGTGTCGGCTGATATATTCTGGAGTGATACCGGCATATTCGATAAGATTTGGTGAACGACCTAAATTTAGCGAATTATTTGGTAAATGGATAAGGAGAAATTAGAAAATAAAGTAAAAAAACATGGGGCTTGTCTTAGCGCAATTTTTTTTTTTGGATGGTATAGACGTTCGCGACGAGGCTCGCTATCGCACAAGCCTGCGCTGCATATTAGCGCCAGGGTCGGGGTACACCCTTAAGCCCAGATTCAAAAGTGTTTCATTTTTACTCAATTTTTGACCAATTTTTAACCCGGGTGTTGCAAGCTGTTGCATAACCAGGGTGTAAGCGCCTCATTTTCATCAGGGGTGTGTTTCAAGTACGGCAGCTGTTTCTTCCGTCACGCATTTGCACTGCAACACCACGTTTTTTTCCTGCCCGACTTCAGCCTACCAAACTTTCACCTTCGATTTTCTTTTGCAGCTCGAGTATAGCGCCGATAAGTGCCTCAGGCCTTGGCGGACAACCCTGTACATACACGTCGACCGGAATAACCCTGTCAACGCCTTTTACCACATGGTACCCGTGCTGCCAGTAAGGCCCACCGCAGTTGGAGCAGGAACCCATAGAGATGACGTATTTAGGTTCGGGCATTTGCTCGTAAAGGCGCTTTATCCTTTCAGCCATCTTGAAAGTAACGGTTCCTGCAATGATGATCACGTCCGCCTGCCGGGCGGAAGGCCGCGGGAAAACGCCATATCGGTCGAGATCGTACGTAGATGCAAACGCACCCATAAACTCGATGGCGCAGCAGGCAATACCAAAACTCAAAGGCCATAGCGACGACAGCCTTGCCCAGTTGAGCAGGTCATTTATTTTGGTGACGACGATGCCGCCTTCTTCGTTGCCTAACTCATTCATTGCCGGGTTTTTTAAAAGTTGGCTTAAACATTGGCTTTCTTATGGGAGGAGCGGTTTGGTCGTTAGTAGCAGTGGCAGTAGCAGTAGCAGTAGCGGGTTCAGGCTCCGTTTTAAATTCTTTCACCTGGTAGGTGCTTTGTTCCGCATTTAGCTTTTGGTAAAACGAATATGGGATGCTGGTATCGGCTATTGGTGTTATCGGTTTGGGCTTTATCCAGTCCAGGTCGCCTTTAACCCAAACATAAATTAAGCCGGTGATGAGGACGCCAAGAAAAATGAACATTTCGGTTAATGACAAAGCACCCCAGCGCGGATCGACCTTGCTCATTTCATGGCTGCCAAAAACGATGGCCCAGGGAAAAATGAAAACCATTTCAACCTCAAACAATAAAAAAACCAGTGCGATAACATAAAACCGCGAATTAAACGGCAGCCAGGCACTGCCGGTGGGTTCTTCGCCACATTCGTACGAGGTCAGCTTTTCCGGGTTTGGCTTTTTTGGTGCGATCAGCCGTACGATAAAAAAAGCAAAACACACCATAATTACCCCCGTGATGAGGAAGATGAGTATCTTGCCAAATTCAGATATTTGCGCCACGCTGCCCATGACGACAAAAATAACAAAACAAACAAACTTTGATGCCATAATTATCGGCGGCGGGGCTTGCGGATTGATGTGTGCTGTACAAGCCGGGTTTTTAGGCAAGCGTGTCCTGGTGCTGGAAAAAAACGGCAATGTTGGCGCCAAGATCCTGATCAGTGGCGGCGGGCGGTGCAACTATACCAATTTGTACGCTTCAGCACAGCAATTTATCTCGCAAAACGAACATTTTTGTAAGTCAGCCCTATCTCAATGGACCGTTGAGGACACCGTCAGCTTTTTCGGGACTTATGGTATAGAAGGGAAAGAGAAAACGCTGGGACAGCTTTTTCCCGTGAGCGACAAGGCAAAAGATGTAGTCAATATTTTTACGGCTTTATGCGATGATTTGGCGCAGGAGATTTGGTGTAATGCTGATGTTGCTGATATACAGCAAGTAGCGGGCGGTTTTGACGTTTATGCTGAAATAGAAGGCAAGCCTCAAATTTTGCCTGCACCAAAGGTAGTGGTTGCGGCCGGCGGGCTGCCGATCCAGAAAATGGGTGCAACGGACCTTGGTCTGAGGATCGCACGCAAATACGGCCTTAATATTACGGAAACAGCGCCCGCATTAGTACCGTTAACCATCACAGGCAAGGATCAACCCTGGTATGAACAGCTATCGGGAAACAGCCTGTTTTGCCGGGTTTGGAATGACAAGGCAAGTTTTGAGGAAAATATCCTTTTTACTCATTGGGGACTCAGCGGGCCGGCTATTCTGCAAATCTCGTCATACTGGCGACCCGGCGAGTGTATTTATATCGATTTGCTGCCCGGCCAAAATATCGGTGAACTCATCCGGGCACAACGCGAAGAAAATGGCAAAAGAACGCTGCTGAATTTTATGGCAGGCTTGTTTACCCGAAAATTTGCTGAGGCGATAGCCGATAAAATTCCTGCTGAGAAGAATCTCGCTTCGCTCAGTAAAGCTGACGTACAGGCAATCAGCGACCTGGTGCATAAGTTTAAAGTAAAGCCTGCAGGGGATAAGGGTTATGATAAGGCAGAGGTAATGCGCGGCGGGGTGTCTACAGACGAACTTTCCTCAAAAACGCTGGAGGCAAAAAAGGTGCAGGGCTTGTATTTCGGCGGGGAGTGTGTTGATGTTACCGGGTGGCTCGGCGGCTACAACTTCCAATGGGCCTGGGCCAGTGGGTTTGTGATTGCTCGCAGCCTATAGTTCATGGTTCATAGTTAATGGTAGCAAGAGGCTACGAGCCCTTCTTATCCGCAGCCTTGAGCTGTTTAAAATAGGCGATTAGGCGGTCGATGTTTTCCAGGACGTAAACTTTGGCCTTTATTTTATCCACCACTTCGGGGTAATCGCCCATGATATCGGTCATGATGTCTTCAAAATTCTGATCGTTCAGCCGTTTCATGGACGCAGTGTTTTCGCCATAATAATAGACAACCTTTTCATAATAATCGCTGCCGCTCCCGCCGCCGATTGGGATGGAAACGCCGCCGCCAACGGCAGCGCCTGCGTAACCGCCGGTTCCAACGCCCGTGGATACGCCCGGCGCAAAACTCAGCCCGTTTCCGCCGTTGCCGGTTTTCACGCCGCCCGCGGCATAAAGTTTCAGGTCTTCGTCCAAAACCACCCGCACAAAATCAAACTCGTTTTTGGCCCAGGTTTCGTTACCCGGGGCATGCGCAACTACAAAACTGTCGCGGCCAATGACAAACGATTTCAATTCACCGGCGCTCAGCCTGAAGGGGTTTGATTTGTTATCCTCTTTAAATTCAATAAAGCCTTCGTCCTTCACAGGGCCTTTGCCCGAACCTCCGATGCGGATCAGGCCGGTTTCCACGTTGCCTTTATTATCGGTAAAATGGCCGGGCAGCCATTTTTGGCCGAATGATTTTGTTGATACAAACAGCGCCGAAAAAAATAAAATGCTTAAAATTGACCGCATATTGATAAAATACAAATAACGCACATTTAACCGATTTAATATGATGCAAGTTGACCTACGCAGCGATACAGTAACCAAACCCACCCCCGGAATGATGGAGGCCATGATGAGCGCCAAAGTAGGAGATGATGTTTTTGGCGAGGACCCCACGATAATTGAATTGGAGGAAAAAGCCGCGGCTATATTTGGCAAAGAGGCGGGCTTATTTTGTCCCTCAGGCACGATGACCAACCAGATTGGTATTAAATGTTTTACCCAGCCGCTGGATGAATTGATCGCCGATCAAACCGCCCATGTGTACCGCTACGAAGGCGGCGGGATTGCGTTTAATTCGTCCGTATCGGCCCGGCTGCTTAACGGCGAACGTGGTATTATAACCGCCGGAATGATAGAACCGGAGATCAACGCGATCAACGATCATTACCCCCGTACAAGTTTGGTGGTTTTGGAAAATACATCAAACAGGGGAGGGGGGAGTTGTTACACGCTGGACAATGTAAAACCGATAGCTGCGCTTTGCAAGGCCAAAGGGCTGAAACTGCACCTCGATGGCGCCCGCATTTTTAACGCGCTAACCAAAACAGGGGATAAAGCAGCGGATTATGGACAGTATTTCGACGGCATTTCGGTATGCCTTTCCAAGGGCCTGGGTGCGCCGGTCGGCTCGGTATTCCTGTCCTCTAAAGAAACCATAAAATACGCGCGCCGCGTGCGAAAGGTTTTTGGCGGTGGTATGCGACAGGCCGGTTTTTTGGCTGCAGCGGGCATTTATGCGTTAGATCACCATGTGGAGCGCCTGAAGATCGATCATGCCCATGCGCAAATATTGGCTGAAGCGCTGCGAAACTGCCCGGCCGTTTCAAACGTTTTGCCAGTTGAAACGAATCTCATTCTGTTCGATACAGTTGAGCCGGCGTCGTTATTCCTCGAAAAACTGGCTGCTCACGGAATAAAGGCACTATCAACGCATACACACCGCATCCGGTTTGTTTTGCACCTTGATGTGCATCCCGATATGGTTGAACATGTTGTGGATGTTTTAAGGGACTTTAAATAGCGTACAGTTCATAGCAGCTACAGATAGATTGCATTTCTTCTGCGATTAACCGTCAACCATAAACTACTTGATCTCCCGATCAGCCGATTGCCGCTCAACCATCCAGCCCGGGTATTCCCTTGGCAGCGCGCTGATGTCATTGATTCTTTTCAAATCATCGTCAGACAGTTGTAATTCTGTCGATTTAATGTTGGCGTTTAACTGATCAACATTTTTTGCGCCGATAATGGTGCTGGTAATACCTTTTTGAAGGCGCACCCACGCCAAAGCAATTTCAGCCACAGATGCATTATGCGCTTTGCCTATTTCCGCCAGCACATCGATAATATCATAAGCCTTTTCCTTGTTAATAGGCGGAAAATCAAAGTTGTCGCGGCGTGAATTACCTGCTTTTTCATTGTTTCGAGTGTATTTGCCAGAAAGAAAACCGCCAGCCAGCGGGCTCCAGGGCATGATTGCCAGGTTCTGATCAATTGCCAACGGCACAAGCTCCCGCTCGATATCGCGGCCGCCGAGGGAATAATAATACTGCATCCCGACAAACTTGTTCCACCCATGCTTTTCGGCAATACCAAGCGCTTTCATAACCATCCAGGCTGGCCAGTTGCAAACTGCTACGTAACGAACCTTGCCGGTTTGTACAATGTCATTTAACGAGCGCATAATTTCCTCTACGGGTGTTTTAGGGTCAACGCCGTGGACGTATAAAACGTCGATATGATCCAACTGAAGCCGCTGCAAACTTTCATCTACCGACTGGAAAATATGGTACCGCGAAAGGCCGACGTTGTTTAAGAGGGCACTGAAAAAGTCCCTCATAAGTAAGGGGGCAAAAAAAGGAGTGGAAAGCTTAGGTTTTCTGCTCCTTTTTCGTTATCTTAAAGTCGAATTAGAACTGCTTTAAGATGTTAGCTCAACAGCAAAAAATTCAATTCA
>DASRTD010000237.1:0-9243 GCA_035656115.1 Mucilaginibacter sp. | reverse complement strand
ATTTCCAATTCCTAAATCGAAATAAAAAATCAGCTATTCATGTGAGTCTTTTTCTGTTTTACGCGAAAGAAAGAATTGTAATTTTGGGAAATTGAAACTGAGAAGATGAACAAGCCTAACCGGAACCAGGACGCACTAAATTACCACTCAAAAGGCCGGCCCGGTAAAATTCAGGTTGTGCCCACCAAGCCGACCAATTCCCAGCGCGACCTTACCATGGCGTATTCGCCGGGAGTGGCCCAGCCATGTTTACGCATAGCCGACAATGTAGAGGACGTTTATAAGTATACCGCCAAAGGCAACCTGGTAGGTGTTATCACCAATGGGACCGCCGTTCTGGGACTGGGCAACATCGGCCCCGAGGCCAGTAAGCCCGTAATGGAAGGAAAAGGTCTTCTGTTTAAAATATATGCCGATATTGATGTTTTCGACCTCGAAGTAAACGCGAAGACAGCTGATGAATTTGTAAATATCGTCCGGGCGCTCGAACCGACTTTCGGCGGCATCAACCTCGAGGATATTTCCGCGCCGTCGTGTTTTGAAATCGAACGCCGGCTGAAGGCCGAAATGAAGATCCCGGTAATGCACGACGATCAGCACGGCACGGCCATCATATCCGGTGCGGCACTGTTGAATGCCTGCGAAATACAGGGAAAAAAGCTGGACAAAATAAAAATGGTGGTAAACGGCGCAGGGGCGGCGGCTGTTTCCTGCACCAAAATGTATTTAACGCTGGGGGTAAAAAAAGAAAATATCGTTATGTTCGATATTAACGGTTTGATCACCCCGGAGCGGACCGACCTGGACGAGATCAGGATGGCTTATGCCACTA
This sequence comes from Mucilaginibacter sp., assembly GCA_035656115.1. Taxonomy (GTDB): domain Bacteria; phylum Bacteroidota; class Bacteroidia; order Sphingobacteriales; family Sphingobacteriaceae; genus Mucilaginibacter. Next base: position 8,411 of record DASRTD010000237.1, on the reverse strand, counting down.
CGCGCAAAGATGTGCGTACGCTGGCAGAGGCTATGAAAGGCGCTGACGTGTTTATCGGCCTTTCGGCCGGAAATGTGGTTACACCAGATATGCTCCGCGCAATGGCTAAAAATCCCATTGTGTTTGCAATGGCCAACCCCGACCCTGAAATTGCCTATGAAGCAGCTGTTCATGCCCGCAAGGATATTTTGATGGCGACCGGACGATCCGACTATCCTAACCAGGTTAATAACGTTTTAGGATTCCCGTATATTTTCAGGGGCGCCCTTGACGTACGCGCAACGGCGATCAACGAAGAAATGAAAGTCGCCGCGGTTAAGGCCATTGCCGACATGGCCAAGAAAACGATCCCCGAAACAGTTAACCTTGTTTACAATACCACAACCCTGAAATTCGGCCGGGATTATATCATTCCAAAACCGATGGATCCCCGGCTGATCATCGAAGTATCATCGGCAGTGGCCAGGGCGGCCATCGACTCAGGCGTGGCGCGGATAAACATCGACGACTGGGACGCCTATCATGAGGAGTTAAGGACCAGGGTAGGGATGAACGATAAGTTGCTGCGCAACCTCACCAATAAAGCAAAACAGGACCCGAAACGTATCGTTTTTGCGGAAGCAGATACTTATAAAATACTTAAAGCTGCCCAGATTGTTAAGGAAGAAGGGATTGCAACCCCTATCCTTTTAGGTAATATCAAGAAGATAAAACAGATCATGCGTGATAGCGACATTGATCTGGGCGATGTACATATTATTGATCCGAATGAAAATTGTGAGCATATTGACGAATATGCCGACTACTTGTATCAAAAACGCCAGCGCCGGGGAATAACCCTTTATGAATCAAAAAAATTATTGCATGATCGTAACTACTATGGGGCGTCGATGGTTCAGTTTGGCGAAGCTGATGCGCTTATATCGGGCCTCACAAAAGATTATGCCACCACCATAAGGCCGGCGTTGCAAATTATCGGCACCGACAGCGGCGTTAAGCGCGTAGCGGGGATGTACATGATGATTACCCGTAAAGGGCCGGTATTTTTTGGGGATACTACGGTAAATGTTAACCCGACCGTAGAAGAAATGATTGATATCACCGTGCTGATGGACCATACGGTAAAGCAGTTTAATATTACTCCCCGCATAGCCATCTTATCCTACTCAAATTTCGGATCGAATGACGGCCCTATACCGGAAAAAACCCGGGAAACCGTTCGCATTTTGCACGAGCGCTACCCGGATATGATCGTTGACGGCGATATGCAGGCAAATTTTGCCTTGAATGCCGACCTGCTGGCTGATAATTTCCCTTTTTCAACCTTAAAGGGGCGGCCGGCAAATACGCTGATATTCCCTAATCTTGAGTCGGGCAACATTGCTTATAAATTATTGCAGGAGATGGGCGGGGCCGAGGCGGTTGGGCCGATATTGCTCGGATTAAAAAAACCGGTTCACGTATTGCAGTTGGGCAGTTCAGTAAGAGAAATTGTGAATATGATAACCATAGCGGTGGTGGATGCACAGGAAAAAGGAGCAGAGAGCTTAAAGCAAAAAGCTTAAGGCAGAAAGATAAAATAAATATAAAAAAAGCTTTAAGCTTAGTATTATGTACGCTTATATTGATGGTAAATTGGTTTTTAAAAGCCCCGCGTTCGTTGTTATCGATGCGGGCGGAGTGGGCTATCACATCAATATTTCGTTAAATACTTTTTCAAAGCTGGGGAATGCCGAGCGTTGCAAATTATTTACCTGGCTGCACGTGAAGGAAGATGCGCACACGCTATACGGCTTTGTAGACGAGGGGGAGCGCCGCCTGTTTCTTCACCTGATTTCCATATCGGGAATCGGGCCGAACACAGGCAGGATGATGTTGTCGTCGATAACGCCTGAGGAAATTCAAAGCGCGATCATTTCGGGTAATGTTTCATTGATTCAAAGGATCAAGGGAATAGGCCCCAAATCGGCGCAGCGTATCATCCTTGAATTGCAGGACAAACTGCGTAAGGAGGGCACGGATACGCTGAGCCCCGCGCCATTGAACAAAACGGTTAAGGACGAGGCGCTCTCGGCGCTGGTTATGCTGGGTTTTGCCAGGCAAGCCGCCGAAAAAGTGCTCGACCAGGAGATTAATAAAAACAGCGGCGATTTGTCCGTTGAACAATTGATAAAATTTGCCTTAAAAAGTTTATAATTACGTTGTATTTTTTGCCAGGTCTTGATTAGAGTTTTTACCTCCAGGTTTCTGATAATATTATTGATTTCTGCTGTTTGCGGGCTCGGAAGTGCCTATGCACAGCAGCAGAGTCAAGCTGCAAAAAAAGATACAACGGTTGTTACCATTCCGGTAACCCTGCCGCAAACCATCAACCTCCGTTTGCGGCAGGGCGTCTTTGACACTATTCCGCCAAACCTGGTGCGGACGGTGGAATACGACCCCGTTACCAATCGCTATATCTTATATGAACGCGTTGGCAACTTATTATACCGCCCGCCGCAATATTTAACTTTCGATGATTACCTTAACCTGGTAATAAGGGAGAACCAGCGGAACTATTTTAAAAAGTTGTCGGGCGACTACACTTACCAGTCCGCGCAGCCCGGGTTTATCCCGACAATAAGCATTCGCAATCAAACGTTTCAACAGATATTCGGCGGATCGGACATTAATATCCGACCGCAGGGTTCGGCTGAAGCAATTGTTTCCGGTCAGCTCAACCAAAATGATAACCCGCTGTTTAATACTATTCAGCGTAACCAGTTCAATTTTAACCTCGACCAGAAAATTCAGCTAAATGTTACCGGTACGGTCGGTGATAAATTAAAAATTACAACCAACTACAACACCGATGCCCAGTTCCAATTTGAGAACCAGATAAAACTCGACTATACCGGGCATCAGGACGAAATCATCCAGAAAATTGAGTTGGGTACTGTAAGTATGCCTTTGCCAACGACGCTGATCACCGGCAGCCAGGCATTGTTTGGCGTAAAAACACAGCTCAAATTTGGCAAGCTGAAGGTGACGAGCATTTTCTCGCAGCAGCGTTCGCAGCCACAAACCATCACTATAACCAATGGGTCGCAGCAGGGAAATTTCCAGTTAACATCGGCGGATTATGATGCCAACAGGCACTTCTTTTTATCGCAATTTTTCCGCAATAATTATAACAAGGCTCTTGCCAACATCCCGATTATCGGGTCAAACGTAAATATCACCAAAATTGAAGTCTGGATAACCAACAGGGTAAACAGCACCACTAACTCCCGTGACGTGCTGGCATTCCTTGATTTAGGCGAGAATAATCCGCACAATACAACGGTCATACGCGGTGGGCCGGGCTTTTCAGGATTGCCGGCAGGTACAACCACGCCCGGTTTCACGCAGCAGTCGAACTCGCTGGTGCGGGGTTTGCCTGCGAACGCCAGGCTTACTTACGATCCGCAAAACAGCATTGCAAGTTATTTTGCCTCAAGCGGCGGATCAGATAACTATGCAAAACTGGTTTACGCCCGCCAGCTGACACCTTTAGAGTACACACTGCATCCCCAACTGGGTTATATTACCCTTAAATCTGCCTTAAATAACGACGAGGTGCTCGCCGTGGCTTACCAGTACACCTACAATGGCGTACAATACCAGGTGGGCGAATTTTCCAGCGACCAGCCGGTTGATGCTACAACCCGCAAGGTGTTGTATGTAAAGCTGCTCAAAAATGAATTGCTGAAAACCACCCTTCCGACCTGGAACCTGATGATGAAAAATATTTACTCGCTGAACGCTTCGCAGATAAGCTCGAGTAATTTTAAAATGGTTATTTCCAGGCTCGACGATAAATCGGGCATCCAGAAAGAGGCGATGGAGGAAGGGCAAAATACCAGGGGCAAACTATGGCTGCAACTCACCGACCTGGATAACCTGGACGCACAGCAAAACAAACAACCCGACGGTTATTTCGACTTTTTAGAGGGGATAACGATCGACTCGAATAACGGCGTAATTATCTTTCCGACGCTGGAGCCATTCGGCGCTGATCTTGCCGCCAAATTCTCGCCCGGTGAGACAGATTTGGTCAACCGCTATGTCTATCAGGCATTATATGATTCTACGCAGTTCGTAGCAAAGCAATTTTTTCAGAATCTGAACCGGTACACTATTTCCGGCACATTCTCCGCTACGGCGGGTTCATCCTATCAATTAAATGCGGTAAACATCCCGCAGGGCTCGGTAGTGGTGAACGCGGGGGCCACAACGCTGGTAGAAGGAACCGATTACACAATCGATTACAATGCCGGACGCATCACCATACTAAACCAGGCGCTGCTTACTTCAGGTCAGCCAATCACCGTCAAAGTTGAAAACAACGAATTGTTCGGCGTGCAGCAAAAATCGCTGTTTGGGTCGAGGTTCGACTACCAGGTTAATGATAAACTGAGCTTAGGCGCCACGTTAATGCACCTGACTGAACAGCCCATCACCCAAAACGAGATTATAGGGCAGGAGTCGATATCCAATACCATGGTCGGGTTTGATGCCAATTATAACTCGCCTTCCAGGTTCCTTACAAGGTTGGTCGACAAAATACCCCTTATACACACCAAGGTGCCTTCGTCGGTTAGTTTTAACGGCGAATTTGCTCAGCTTTTGCCTGGAAACCCGTCTGCGCTGAATTTCGCAGGATCAAAAAATGGCACCGCCTACCTTGATGATTTTGAAAGCGCTCAATCCTATATCGATCTCAGCAGCGCGGCTTCGTGGTATATTTCAGGGGTGCCGGATAATACGGGCGAACCCTGGGGCAGCGACTATAACGCATTCAATAACCTGAGCTACGGCTATCATCGGGCACGGCTTGCCTTTTACAATATCGACCCGATATTTTACACCAGCGGCTCTATCCCGGTAAGCCGCAATGAATTATCGAACAACTATGTTCGGCAAATTCTCCAAACAGAAGTGTTCCCCTTTAAACAATCGCCAACCGGCCAGCCTTTGCCCATCGCAACGTTCGACATGGCTTATTACCCGATGGTGCGTGGCCCGTACAACTATGTAACTACCGGTTTAAACACCGATGGTACGCTTCAAAACCCGGCAAACAACTGGGGCGGCATATTCAGGGGCATCAATTCGAGCGATTTCCAGGACCTGAATGTACAGTATATCGAGTTTTGGATGATGGACCCCTTTACCTATAAACCAAACTCTACCGGCGGTGACTTGTATATCGACCTTGGCGAAATCTCGGAAGATATATTGAAAGACGGCCAGAAAAGCCTGGAGAATGGCCTGCCGGTGGATGGGACCACCAACAATACAACAACTACCGTTTGGGGACGCGAACCTACCGTACAGCCTGTTGTCAACTCATTTGACAGCGACCCGGCTTCGCGGGCGTTGCAGGACGTGGGCCTTGACGGTTTGAGCGATGCCGACGAAAGGATCCAGTTTGCCAGCGTAGTAACCCAGGTGAAAGGGCAGGTAGGGGCAACCGCCGGCGCAGCCTTCGCGGCCGACCCTTCATCTGACGACTATCAATATTACCAGGGGCCACAACTGGACAAGGCCGGTGCAGGCATCCTGCAGCGTTATAGCCGGTATAACGGAACAGAGGGTAACTCACCAACTTCACAGCAATCGCAGGCCTTGCTTGGTCTGCAAACATCGGCTTCCACTTCTATTCCGGACGGGGAAGACGTGAATCATGATAATAACATGGACCAGGACGATGAGTATTTCGAGTATCATATACCCATAAATCCAAAGACCCTGGCACTTGGGCAAAAATATATCACGGATGTTCAGCAGGCAAAGGTAACGCTGGCCAATGGGTCTTCCACCACGGTAAATTGGTACCAATTCCGAATCCCCATCAATTCATTTTCTACAACTATTGGCAGTATCCAGGACTTTAAGTCGATCCGCTACATGCGGACGTACCTTGCCAACTTTGCCGATACGGTAGTACTCCGCCTGGCCACCTATCAACTGGTGCGTGGTACCTGGACCGCATTTAACACCCAAAACGACCCGACTTTAGTGATCGCTGATCCCTCGTTGGTAAATCCACCGCTCGATAATTCAACAATTGACGTTGAAACGGTAAATATCGAAGAGAACGGCACCCGTTCGCCAATACCGTACGTTGTGCCGCCGGGCATTAACCGCCAGATAGACTATAGTAACCTGCAGGCAAATACCAAGCTCAACGAACAATCGTTATCGGTTTTGGTAAATAACCTGGGCGATGGTTACTCGCGGGCAGCCTTTAAATTGTTTAATAACGACTTACGCCAGTATAAACAGATAGATATGTTTATCCACGGCGAGGGAACCGGGTTAAAAAACTATGATATCAGCGCCTTTATCCGCCTTGGGTCCGATTATATCAATAACTACTACGAGTACGAAATACCGCTGGAAATAACGCCGCCCGGAACATCGGACCCCAATGCAATCTGGCCGGCCCCAAATGAACTTGCACTTCAGCTTTCCTTACTTACAAACGCCAAACTGGCCCGCGACAACGCGAGGTTAAATGGTCAGCCCTGGCCGCTTACCATGCCCTTTACTGTTATGGACGGACACAACAAGATCACCATCGTAGGTAACCCCGACCTTGGAATAGTAACCACTATAATGCTTGGTGTGCGCAATCCGCTAAAAACTGCGGCAACATCCAGCACCGACGATGGCTTGCCAAAATCCGGAACGGTTTGGTTTGACGAACTGCGCATGACCGATTTTAACGAAAAAGGCGGTTGGGCAGCCATCGGCAAGGCTGAAGCTAAACTGGCCGACTTTGCCGATATATCGGTATCAGGCAACAAAACTACAGCCGGCTTTGGCACCCTGGATTCCAGGATGGAAGACCGGAGCCTGAATGATGTTAATGGTTATGCGGTTACCGCAAATGTCGAGCTTGGCAAATTCTTCCCGGCAAAAGCGGGCGTGCATATTCCTGCTTATGTTAATGTTTCTACCCAGGTGAGTACACCGGAGTATGACCCGCATACAGGCGATATCCTGCTGAAAGACGTTATCAATGCAGCGCCGACGGCGCATGAAAAAGACTCGATCAAAAATGCGGCTGAGGACTATACGATGCGCAGGAGCATAAATTTCACTAACGTTCATAAAGCAAAAACCGACCCCAAAGCAAAGAATCATTTTTATGATTTGGAGAACTGGACAGCGACGCTTTCCTACAGCGAATATGAACACCACGATTTTGTGACACTTTCTGACATCGAAAAAACCTATAAATTCGCCCTGGCCTACAATTTTACAAACCAGCCTAAATATTATAGCCCTTTTGCCAAGGTGATCAAGAAAAATTCGCTGGCTTTGATAAAGGACATTAACTATAGCTTATGGCCGTCGAGATTGAACTTCAGCATTAGTTTCGACCGTTTTTATTCGCAAAATACACCGCGCAATAATGACCCAACGGATAGCTTGACCATCCCGACGACCTACAATAAAACATTTACCGTAACCCGTGTTTACGGCCTGGGCTGGAACCTGACCAAGTCCTTTTCAATGGACATCGATGCAACAAACCTGGCCACGGTGGACGAGCCTGTTGGTACCCTCAACGGCATGAAATTGGATACGCTGTGGCATAACATTTTAAATTTAGGGCGAACAACAAACTATAACCACACCATTAATTTTACCTACAACGTACCGCTAAGTAAGATACCTTATATGGACTGGGTAACCCTTACCAGCCACTACAGTACGCATTTTAACTGGCAGGGACAGCCGCTGTTTGCAATTGACGATCCGCAATTCGACATTGGCAACAGTATACAAAACTCCCGTACCATTCAATTAGACCCATCCTTCAATTTTGAGACGCTTTACAAGAAATTTCCGTTTATTAAGGAAGCACAGAGCCTCGACAATACCAACGGCCTCAGCAAAGTTTTGGTGGGCTTGCTTACCAGCGTAAAAAGTGTAAGCGGATCATTTACGCGCACCGATGGCACCTTTATTCCGGGATATCTTCCGCAATCGAACTTTTTAGGGGAGGACTTTAACTACGGCGCGCCTGGATTGGCATTTCTGTTGGGCGGGCAAGGCGACTTAAGGGCAACCGCGATAGCACATGGATGGATCAGTACCGATACCCTGCAAAACCAATTGTACGTAACCACTTTTAACGAAAACCTGCAATTAAAAAGCACCGTTCAGCCGATTAAGGACCTGCGCATCGAGTTAACGGCTTTTAAAACCCAGGATCATACCTATCAGACCAATTTTAAATCGATCGACGGCCTGAATGATGTACAGAGCTATAACCCTGTAACTTCTGGCGATTATGCAATCTCCTATTTAAGCATTGCAACCGCGTTTTCAAAAATAACCGGCGCAAATAATACTTCTGCGGCCTTCCAGAAATT
>DASRTD010000236.1:0-9327 GCA_035656115.1 Mucilaginibacter sp. | reverse complement strand
ACATGCAGGGAAAGCCAGGCAGGGCGAAATAGAATTTAGCGTCATTGATAAAAATGGCTTACGGAAATACATCCGGATGCAATTTGAAACGGAACTCGATAAAGACGGATGGCCTGAAAATATCGCCGGCTTTAACCAGGACGTTACTAAACAAAAATTAGCCCAAATTGAGATTCAGAAGAATATCGAAGAGCTGCAGGCCGCGGGCGAAAGGCAATCGGCTATATTAAATGCCTTGCCTCCTCATATTGTATTGCTAAACGAGGCTGGCAAGATAGTGGCAGTAAATGAATCGTGGCGGAAATTTACGTTGAAAAACAACCTCGGGGTGCCGAGGTACGGTATCGACTACAGTTACACCGCAATTTCGGAAAAAGCCACAGGAGTTGATGAAGTATCGGGTAAGCAGATTGCCAAAGGCATCAAAGACGTGATTTCCGGTCTGATTGACGAGTTTTCGCTGGAATATTCGTTTTATGAAAAACGAAAAAAAGTTTGGTACCAAATTATCGTGGCGCCGCTGAGGGATAAACGGCGAAAAGGCGCCGTGGTTTTACACATCGATATCACGGAGAGAAAAATGGCGGAAGAGCTAATGCTGCAATCGGAAGCCAACCTAAGGACGACATTTGAAAATATCGACATCGCATACGTTTTATGTAACAGGGATAACAAAATAGTGTCATTCAATGCAAAAGCCAGCGAGCTTTGCATGGAGCAGTTTAATAAAAAACTAAAAACAGGCGGCCTCGCATTCAGTTATTTTCCTCAAAAAAGGATACCTAATATTAAGGAAGCCATTAAAAAAGTGCTGAATAACGAACGCGTGAGTTATGAAACCAGCTATGCGCTGCCCGATGGCTCTTCAAAATGGTATGAGGTTAGATGGGCCGGCGTTGCGAACGAAAAAAAGGAAAACATAGGTTTTATTCTAGCTTTTAAAGATATAACTGATAGAAAAGTAACGGAAATTGAACGCGACCGGATGACGGCCGACCTTGTGCAGCGCTACAGAGACCTTGAGCAGTTTACTTATATTGTATCGCATAATTTACGGGCGCCGGTAGCCAATATAATGGGGCTATCGAACATCCTGAACACCTTTGAATATAATCTTACGGAACGCGAGGATGTCTTGTCTGCGCTGGAAACCTCTATCAACATACTCGACCAGATCATCATCGATCTGAATCACATTTTGCAGGTGCATAGCAATCTCAAAGAGGATAGTGAAGAAGTGACATTCCAGTCGCTGGTGGACGAGATTACCCTAAACCTGGGCCATTTAATTGCGATGGAAAATATAGCTATCGAGACCAATTTCAGCGAATCCGGGAAGATTTTCACCATAAAAAGTTATATGTACAGCATATTTTATAACCTGATAGTCAACAGTATAAATTACAGACAAACAGGTGTAAAATCCATGGTAAGTATATCGACAAGGAAGAAAGAGGGAAACCTTGAAATATTGTTTAAAGATAACGGCAAAGGCATCGACGAAAAAAATATTAAAAACCTTTTCGGACTTTATAAGCGATTTGACAATACCGTCGAAGGAAAGGGGATGGGGCTATTTATGGTGAAAATGCAGACTGAAAATTTGGGTGGTAAAATACATGTGCAAAGCACATTGGATATTGGCACAATTTTCAGGCTGGAATTCCCTATTAGCAACCAGGCCGGCAGCCTTGACCTATAATGCGATTATCATTGAACAATAATGGTTTTGGCTTGCGTGGTATGGGCACTAAAATACCCGAGTACAGCAGGCGTAATATTAGTTGGGGGATTTGAAGGGGCAACCCCGCCGTCGGGACCGCCAAATCCTTGCTCCATTAAAGTGAACCAGTAGGTATAAACGGGTTTGTCAATGCACTGCATTTCTACTTTTACGGTATCGCCCGGATAAATATCAGTGGTATTCTCTACCAGGTCCTGGTCAACGTAGCGGCCATCAGAAAATTCATCATCGTATGCAAAAACCGCGCTTACTTCTACGCTGTTCACCCACATAATAAACCGGTACTGGTTGGGTATCCCCGCCTGGTCCTGATAGTGTACCGTTATTTCCCGGCGGTTATTGCCACTTTTAAAATCGGCTTTTTTGTAAGTGATGGAATCGAAGGGTACTAATGCCGGCATGACCGAGTTTGCTTTGTACGTCGTTCCCCCTGTTACCACTGTCATTTGATAAGTATTTCCGGAAACGCCCGGGAATTGAGCCGAAGAATAAGTACCGGCCGGACCCTCCGTAAAAGTATAAATATTGTTTTTATTATCGCTTACCGTAACTGTGGCGCCGCTAACCGGCGGGTAGGTATTGGTACTGGTGAAAGGTACATTACGCGACAGTTTTATGTATTGTGGACTATCCAAATTGGTAATATTACCTTCAATAACGAGTTTCCCGCTATCGTTGCCCAATTTCAGATCGATCACTTTGGTGCAGGCGGCGAAAGTTAGTGTTACGGCTAAAAAAACCAGGCAAAATTTAAATCTTTTCATGAGCGTTAAAATTTAAAATTCCAGGTGACTGACGGTATTCGTGTTGCAAAGATGCTGGTTTCAACTGCTTCCGTTGTGTTCGGCACCGTTTTGCTATCGCGAAAAGTGATCAGGTACGGATCGCGGTGTGCATAAACATTGTAAATCCCGAAAGTCCAGCTGGAATGATATTTTTTATGTTTTTTTCCTTCCAAAGTTGCACCAATGTCCAGCCGGTTCGACGAAGGCATCCGGTAGCCGTTACGCTCGGAGTAAGAAAAGGTGGTCAACCCGCCGATCTCATATTTGCCGGTCGGGAAGGTTACGGCGTTGCCCGTCGCGTAAATAAAATCGCTCGAAAACGACCATCGTTCGTTCAATTGGTAAATACCCACTACGGAAAGATCGTTCGTTCGGTCCTGTGTTGCAGGGAAATAATTGCCATCGTTTATGGCCGCAAACTTAAGCTCTGTTCGGGAAAGGGTATAGCCAATCCAGCCGTTAAACTTTCCATATTTTTTCTTCAAAAACAGTTCGACACCGTAAGCGCGACCCGATCCATAAGTTAACAGTGATTCGACATCCGGATTAACGATCAGCTGTGCGCCGTCCTTATAGTCAATTTGATTTTGAAGCCATTTGTAATATACTTCCGCCGAAAATTCGTAAGTATTTTCACTAAAATTTCTGAAGTAACCAGTCGATACCTGGTCGGCAATTTCGGGTTTTATATTGTTGCTGCTCATCACATAAAGATCAGCGGGGGAACTGCTCGTAGAGTTGTTGAGCAGGTGAATATTTTGTGTGTTGCGGTTGTATGAAGCTTTTACCGAGCTCTCGTCACTAAATAAGTAGCTCGCGGTAAACCGGGGCTCCAGGTTAAAATAATCTTTTACAAGGGCACCCGACGAATAAGTTGCTGAACTAAGCACATTTCCTGCCGCGTCATAGGTTTTAAATGTACCCGGGCCGAGCAAAAACAAACTGCTCAGCCTGAACCCGTAAAGAAAAGTGATCCTGCTGTTTAATCGCCATTCGTCACTCAGGTACGCCGCATTTTCGTACCCGTATCTTTCCTCAACACTAACATCATTAAAGCTTGATGTAGAATTAGTGGTAATGGTGCCCGGAGCAATGGTGTGATGCAGTACATTTAGCCCGAATTTTAAAGTATGCGTATTTGAGAGCGAGTATTGCAGGTCTTCTTTAAAATTGACGTCGTTGATCTGCGAAGTGGCTTTAAAATAATTGGTGCTTTGAAAATCCTCGATAGTGTAGTTATAGTTGCTGTAAACCAGCGAAGTGTTTGAAAATAAACGGTTGTTAAAAATGTGGTTGAACCGGATGGTCCCGGTGGAATTGCCCCATAGTGTGCCAAAAATGCTTTTCAACTCCAAAACATCTTTCCCAAAATATCCCGAGACATAAAGGGCGTTTTTATCGTCGAAATGGTAGTTAGCCTTGGCATTGATGTCATAAAAATATAACGAGCTGCCCTTCAGCGTGGAGTCGGATGAGGCATGCAAAAACACGTCGATATAAGTCCTTCGGGCGCTCAGCATGAACGAGCCTTTATCTTTCACAATTGGCCCTTCCACTTTTAAGCGGGACGAGATCAGGCCAAGCCCGCCTTCAACCGTATAATCTTTATTATTACCGTCGAGCATCTTCACATCTAAAACGGACGACAAACGCCCCCCGTATTCTGCGGGCATCCCGCCCTTGTAAATGCTCACATCTTTTATCGCATCGGAGTTGAACGTGGAAAAAAAGCCAAAAAAATGCGATGCATTGTATACCGTCGCTTCGTCCAGTAAAATCAGGTTTTGGTCGCTGGCGCCGCCCCGCACATAATAGCCGGTATTGCCTTCGCCCGCGGATTCAATTCCCGGCAGCAGTGTTATGGTTTTTAAAATATCCTTTTCGCCCAGCAGTACCGGCACATTGTTTACCTGTGCCATGTTTAGCCGTTCTTCGCCCATTTGTGGCGACGCGACATTGTCATTATTGGGTTTGTTTGACCTGATCACGATCTCGCTGAGTTCTTTTTGCTGATCGAGCCTTATATCGATCACCTGGTCGGCGGCTGCCGAGATTGGCGTTTCAACAGTATTATAGCCTACATATGAGTAAACGAGCGTGAAGTTGCCGGCAGGGACCGCCAGCGAATAAAAACCATAGTTGTTGGTGGTTGTGCCGCTTTTGGTGAGTTCCTTAATTTTTATCGTAGCGCCAATCAGTTTTTCCCCGGTAGCTTTGTCTTCGATAGTTCCGCTGATGATGATTTTTTTTTGAGCTAAAAGAGAACCGGCAAAAAAAAGTAGGGAAAGGCAGACAAGAACAAAGCGCATGCAAAATATTTGCTATAAAGGTAGCCCTTTGCCGGCAATCTTCGATGGATAATGTGTCGATTTAATCGGGAAACTAATGCCGGAGCATAAACCGCGTGCTAAATCCAAACGCTGTTCGGTTTATAGTCAGCAGGCTCGTAGTTAATATACTGCACAAACCGCGGCAGTGCCGAGGTGTTAGGACTACTGCCATGCGGCAGCGCCTGGTGCCATAAAATGAAATCACCGGCATTTGCGGCTATGGGTTTTGCGCCGAGCGCGTAAAGGTTCTGTTCGCGTGGATTGACCCCGGCAGGTAAACCTTTTAACCAGCTTTCCACCTTGTTTTGAAAGCCGGGCACCAGCGTAAAGGCACCCTGATTTTCGGCCGTATCGGCCAGGTAAAGTATGCCCTGCGTACCAAAAGGGATCGGAAGCTGCAAGCTGACATCCCAATGCAGGAACGGCCCGTAAAATTTAAACGACTTAGTTTGGGGAGGGTTAAAGCCCACCCGGTCCGTATTTACCCAAACATCGTTCCGCCTCCATATTTCCTGGAAAGCTTTGCGGATGCGATGGGAGTTGCGGTTTTTTTGCAGCACAGGATGCTGAAAAAGCTGCACCATAATGCCTTTTTTTGACGGATGGTCACGATACCAGGTAGCCGGATCATACCGGTCGATCTCTAAAAAATCGCAAATTACTCCGATCGCCGCATCACAATCTTCCTTTGGGACTGCGTTCCTGATAATGACATATCCATTTTCTTCCCAAAAATCGTAATCAGCAGATACCAACACGGCGGGTTCGATTTTTTCTTCGGTCAAAATGATCTCCCCGGTAAAAATGGCATTGAACTGCCTGACCTTTTCCTGGTCCGGTTCACCACCAGTTTTGATCACCCAATTTTCAAACTGATCAAAGTAGTCGCCGTTCTCGTAGAGATATTGTAGTGTTTGGTGTAAACCCAGCCCTAAAGTATTCAGTAACATCACGTCCGTTTGCCACTCATCCTGCAGTAAATCAGGGGCCAGCAGGGCTTGTTTTTTTAATAGTGTTTTATGCCAGTAGCGCTTTAAGTGCATAACCGGCAAGCGTCCCATTTCGGTGCTGGCTGCAATTTCAATATTTTGGACTGACACGGGTCAAATTTGTGATAAGGGTAAAAATAGATAAAATGTTTGTTCAGCCTGCATGAAGCATCGCGATATTTATCCTAAATCTTCAACAATAGCCTTCATTTTTGCTAACGACGTTTTGGCCACGGTTAGTGCATCCTGCCGGTAGTATGTTTTGTTAAACAATTCGGTTGATAGCACAAGCGGGGTTTTACGATTTTGCAGCAGTATCTTAAGCGACTGTTTAATAGGGGCGATCCCGTCGCCCGGATAGATACGATCGGCATCGGTGATGGTTTGGTATTGGAAACCGGCGGGGTAGTCGTTCATGTGGAACATCTCCACGGCATTTGGGTCCATCAGGGATAAGGTCTCAAAAGAAGTGTTCCCCCTGTACAAATGGAACACATCCAGCAATACCCTTGCTGACGGATGACGGCTTTCCATGGCTATATATATTACTTCGGCAACATCCTGCAGGTTTTTTTGGAAGCCCCACATTTCAATCTGCGGTACTACTCCGAACGAGTTGCCTATATCAAGTATGGTGCGGTACCGCGATGCAATTACATCCAGTGCCGGAACATCTGAGTCTGTGGCGCCCATGCCGGTTGCCGCCATGCGTTTGCAGCCGATCTGCGCAAGCATTTCCATGTCTCTTTTCATCTGCTCAATGCCGTTTTGCCGGATGACGTTGTCGTCAACAATCCATTTATTGAAGCTTATGCAGTCTTCAACTTTTAACCCGAGGTCGTCCAGGCGCGTCTTAACATCTTTAACTGTGCCGCCGCTTTGTAAATATTGCTGCATGGTGTCCATCCATATCTCTACCGATCGAAAGCCTGCTGCAGCAGCCGTTTCCAGCTCTTTTACAAAACCGAGGTTTTGCCCGCGGATGGTTGACATATTAAGACAATAAGTAAATTTATACTTGCCCGACGGCGCTTTTTGAACAGGATGCGCTTCTGCCTTACCAGCAAAGGCCGCCCCGGCCGTTGCGGCGCCAATAAGTTGGATTACTTTGCGGCGGCTGATGTTTTGGTTAGACATTGATTTGAAAATTGGAGATTTAAACAGCGATGCTGATAACAGCTTAAATATAAGGGTTTAAGCGCGGCCAAAAAATATTAAATAATGCCCCTGTTATACTCTGGCCTTTACTTATCTCTCTGGATTGAACAGTTGGTTTCACTGAAAGTATAATATGGTTGACACTATAAAATAATTTGCCGATGTTATCTTTAAAATATTACTGCCCCAAAACAACGCCAGTGTGTAAATTAACGTATTTTTAGTGGTTGATGAGAACGAAATCCCTGGTAATCATTTTGTTTGTTTTAAGCGCAGTATCAGCCTTCGCCCAGGAAGTTTATTGTCCGCCGCCTAACATTGGCTTTGAAAGCGGGACTTTCACCGGCTGGTCGTGCGATACCGGCCGGGTAGACTTTTTAGGTAATGTAAATTTACTCCCAAGTGATGCCGTTTATGACAGGCAAACCATTGTAGACAGCGCGTATTACCCGCAACTCGATCCATGGGGTAATTTCCCGACTTTGTGCCCCTGGGGCGGCCGGTATTCTATCCGCCTGGGTAACCAGGAGATCGGCAAGCGGGCCGAGCGAATATCTTATACGTTCACTGTTCCCGCAGGCGCAAACGAATATGATATGATCTTTTACTATGCGGTGGTGCTTCAAAACCCGCCTCATTTAAGTTACCAGCAGCCAAAATTCACCGTAAAAACTTTCGATGTAACGGATGCCACCTATGTTGACTGCGCCTCATTTAATTTTATAGCCTCTGCAAACCTGCCCGGCTTCAAAGCATCTCCGGCGGGCGATACGGTGTTTTACAAAGACTGGGCGCCATCGACCCTGCATTTGCGGGGATACGCAGGCAAACAAATGCGCATCGAGTTCACCACCAATGACTGTACGCTGGGGCATCATTTCGGCTATGCTTATCTTGATGTGAACGAGGATTGCAACTCACCCGTTACTGGCAATATTTATTGCACCAACCAAAAATCGGTGACGCTGCTGGCGCCCGGCGGCTTTGGCAATTATAACTGGTATACGGCCGACCTGTCGAAGCTGGTGGGAGTAGGCCAGGCGCTCACGCTTTCGCCGCCACCGGCCGATGGCACTAAGTACGCGGTTGTTTTGACCCCTTTTTTTGGACTTGGTTGCCAGGACACCCTATACTCGGTTGTGGGTAAAAATGATGCAGACTTTGTTTTTAAGGTGAAAGACACGCTGGCTGCGTGTGCCGGCAGTACTGTTGACCTAACATCAGCATCGGTAACGACAGGCAGCAGCAGCGATCTCTCCCTCAGCTATTCTACTGACATGGACGGGCTTAATTACGTGTACAAACCAAATCGCGTTGATACGAGCGGCACTTATTACATAAAAGCGGTAAGCAAAAAAGGGTGTTCAGATATTTTGCCGGTACAGGTTATCATCGCGAACCCGGCGCTTATAGTGACGAACCCGGCACCGGTGTTATACCCAGTGACGGTCGATCTTTCAACCACTTTTGTCCACGACAACAACAACACCTATAGTTATTTTACCAATAGCGAAGCTACCATCGTAATGCCCGATTACCGCCACGCTGCGCATACCGGCACCTACTATATCGAGGCGACCAACAAAGTGGGCTGCGCTACCGTTAAGCCGGTGTACATTACGGTAACCCCGCCGCCACCACCTGCGATAAAGGCGGTCAATGCCTTCACGCCCAACAATGATGGTATAAACGACTATTTTTCGCTCACGGTCAGCGGGTATGGTAAATTCAGCTCGCTGCGGATATTTGATCGTTACGGGCACCAGGTATTTCAAACCTTATCGGAGGACGGGCGCTGGGATGGCAAATATAACGGAGACCCTTTGCCGCCGGGTACCTACTATTGGATATTTAACGGGATCAATACCTATTACAATTCAAAAGTTGTTGAATCCGGTTATATTACGCTCATCAGGTAACCAACACAAATGTTATGACCATCAGGGAAGCCTCCGCGACTGACTTTGACGCTATTTGGGAAATTTTTGAATCAGTAGTGAACGATGGGGACACTTACGCGTTTTCTCCCGGGACTTCAAGAGATGAATTTAAGAATTTATGGTTTGGGCCAAATATGAAAACCTATGTTGCCGATGAAGGCCGCAGGATAACTGGCTCCTATTTCATTAAGCCAAATCAACCTGGCCTTGGCGCCCATATTGCCAATTGCGGTTACATGGTGCATCTTGGTGCGCGCGGAAAGGGCATTGGCGGCAAATTATGTGACCACTCGTTGCAGACCGCGAAAGAGCTCGGGTACAGGGGAATGCAATATAATATTGTTGTGAGCACCAATACAAAAGCAGTTGAGCTGTGGAAAA
>DASRTD010000235.1:0-42586 GCA_035656115.1 Mucilaginibacter sp. | reverse complement strand
CCATAGCCCGTCGTGGTTTTTGATGTTAAAAAAACGTCCTAAATTAGTGCTTTCAACGCTGAGTTCGCAATGTCCGACTTTGGTTTTTATTTTAAGATGGGCTGGGAACATATTATCAGCAAAGATGCTTTAGATCATCAGCTGTTTATCCTGGCCCTGGCCTGCGTTTATAGTATAAGGGACATTAAAAAGGTACTCATCCTGGTGACCGCCTTTACCATCGGGCATTCGCTTACACTGGCGTTGAGCGTGTATGATATTATCCGGTTTAGCAGCCGATGGGTGGAGTTTTTAATACCCTGCACCATTTTTTTAACAGCGCTGAATAATATTTTCAGGGTAGATACCAAGGACGGAAGTGCGCGGGTAAATTATTATCTTGCACTGTGTTTCGGGCTGATACACGGGATGGGTTTTGCTAACGCGATACGCATCATGCTGGCAAAAGATCAAACCATCGGCTGGGGGCTGTTTGGCTTTAACGTTGGCCTCGAAGTTGGCCAGATATTTTGTGTGGCGATCATTTTGATCGTCAGCATTTTGTTCTTATACGGGCTGAAAATAAAACGAAGGGACTGGATATTTTTCCTGTCAAGCGGTGTGTTTGCCCTGGCGCTGAAGATGGCGCTGGAGCGATTGCCGTTTTGATTTACGAGTTACGAATTACGATTTTAGATTTATTTAAATGCGGAAGTCGGAATGCGGGACGTTTTAATTCCCTAATCTTCTTAAAGTCTCCCCTACCGGGGGAGATTTAGAGGGGGCTAAATACGGGTGAAAAACGCAATGCTTTGACTAGAACGAAATATATCTTCCGGACTTTTCCGACTTCGGACTTTCCGGACTAAAATTATAACTGACCATTAATTGTTTATTAAAATGAAAAGAATTGCTACTTCATTATTGATCTGTTGCGCGTTTGCCGGCGGCGCCATCGCCCAGGACATTCACAACAACCCGGGCAGCAACCACGGCAACAAGTTTGAGCAACTGGGCACCATTATGCCTACGCCGAACGAGCAGCGGACCGCCAGCGGGGCGCCGGGCGCCAAATACTGGCAACAACGTGCCGATTACGACATTAAATGCGACCTGGACGAGAAAGCCCTGAAGCTGACGGGTTCGGAAACGATCACCTATTACAACAACTCGCCCGACCCGTTGGATTATTTGTGGATGCAGCTGGACGAGAACCAGCACAGCAACATCAACAACGCCAATTACCAAAGCAGTACCACCATGCCCAAAGTGGCGAGCACTAATGCCCTGGAGCGCGCGGTAACGACCGCAGATGATAATGGCTTTGGCGATAAAATTGCCAGCATTACCGATGCACTTGGGAAACCTATTAGCTATACCATTAACAAAACCATGATGCGCCTTGACCTGGCCGCGCCGCTTAAACCCGGTCAGCAAATTATCTTTAAGGTAAAATGGAGCTATAAGATCAGCGACCGCATGAGCATGGGCGGCAGAGGGGGCTATGAGTTTTTCCCTGAAGATGGCAACTACCTGTTCACCATGACGCAATGGTACCCGCGCATGTGCGTGTATAGCGATTTCCAGGGCTGGCAAAACCACCAGTTTACCGGCCGCGGTGAGTTTGCCTTAACTTTCGGTAATTTTCATGTGCAGATGACCGTACCGGCGGATCACGTAGTTGGCGGTACCGGCGAGTGCCAGAATTATGCCGCCGTTTTATCGGCAAAAGAACTGGTCCGGTATAACCAGGCAAAAATGGCAACTACACCGGTACAAATGGTTACGTTGGACGAGGCAAAATATAAGGAAACCCACCCAAGCAGCGCCAAGAAAACCTGGGTCTTCCAGGCCAATAACGTGCGCGACTTTGCCTGGACATCGTCACGGAAATTTATCTGGGACGGCATGGGCCAGGATGTAGAAGGCAAAAAGGTAATGTGTATGAGCTACTATGGCAAGGAAGCGTATGGGCTGTACGCCAAATATTCAACCAAGCTGGTGGCGCATACCGTTAAAAGCTACTCGCATTTTACCTTCCCTTTCCCTTACCCGGTAGCGCAAAGTGTTGAAGCCTCCAACGGGATGGAATATCCCATGATCTGCTTTAACTTCGGTCGTACCGAAAAAGACGGCACTTACAGTGAAAGCACCAAAAACGGGATGATCGGCGTGATCATCCACGAAGTGGGCCATAACTTTTTCCCGATGATCGTCAACAGTGATGAGCGCCAGTGGACCTGGATGGATGAGGGTATCAACTCATTCCTGGAATACCTTACGGAAGAGCTTTGGGATAACAAATACCCCAGCAAAAAAGGTGCTGCCTACACCCAGGTCGATTATATGAAGCTGCCCAAGGATGAGTTGGAACCCATCATGACCAACTCTGAGGATATCGTACGCTTTGGCCCTAACGCCTACACCAAACCCGCTACTGCGTTGAATATTTTGCGCGAAACCATCATGGGCCGCGAGCTTTTCGACTTCGCGTTTAAACAATACGCACGCCGCTGGGAATTTAAACATCCAACACCCGCCGATTTCTTCAGAACAATGGGAGACGCCAGCGGCGAGAACCTCGACTGGTTCTGGCGCGGATGGTTCTACGGCACAGATCCATGCGACATTGCGCTGGATTCGGTTAAAGTGGCACGCGCGGACATGAACGGCAACCTGCCGGCAACGTTTAACCGCCAGGGAAGGGCGCAAGCCGCCGTAGCGCCGCCTGCCGTAAACAGCTACGATGACATATCGAAGATCAGGAACCGGGAAGATAAGACGATTAAGTTTTATGTAGACCGGGATACTACCGTGCGCGATTTTTACTGGCGGTACGACCGCGGGCTGGCGCAGGTTGACAGCTCGAAATTCAGGGACTACACCAATGCCAAAAACGCGGCCAACAGCGCCCCTGAAACTTTTACTGATGAGGAAAAAGCGAAATTCGCCAACAAGTATTTTTATGAGCTAAATTTTAGCAATAAAGGCGGGCTGGTAATGCCGATCATCGTGCAGTTTACTTACACCGATGGTACAAAAAACATCGACCGTATCCCCGCGCAAATCTGGCGGCTAAATGAAAAGCATGTGTCCAAATTTTATGTGCAGGATAAGGAAGTAGCCTCGATACAGCTCGACCCGTACCGCGAAACCTGCGATATCGACGAAAGCAACAACTATTGGGGCAAACTGCCGGAACCTTCAAAATTCCAGGTGTTTAAACAACGCCAGGCAGCTCGCGGCGGTGCAACCGGTACGGTTAACCCGATGCAGGTGGGCAGCGGCAAGTGACGCGATTTATAAGATTTTATAGATTTAAAGGATTTTTGAACTCCCGGGACGGACCCGGGAGTTTTTTTATTGAGTCGCTTTTTTCTTTGGCGCATTTATTTATGAAATAATTTCTTTAATGTTACCAAAATGGTAACAAAATGATATATTTGCATATCGATCGATGCGAATAATTGCTGTCAAAACTTTAAAAAGCTATGTCCAGGACTTCCATCAGTCGGAACAAGCGTTATTAAGCTGGTATGATGAAGCTTGTGCCGCTTCATGGAGTAGTCCGGCGGAGCTTAAATTGCAATATAGGAACGCATCGATATTGAATAATAAAAGAGTCGTATTCAATATACACGGGAATACTTTCAGGTTTATAGTTGATATTGAATATCGCTTAAAAATAGTTTTTATTGTGTGGTTTGGGACGCACAAACAGTACGATGGCATTGACGCAAAAACGATAAGCTATGTTAAAACCGATTAAAACAGAAGATCAATACAACGAAGCGCTTGCAAGAGTATATGATCTTATGCAAAGAGATATTAAGGAAAATTCCGATGAATCTGATGAGCTGGAAGTACTAAGCATTCTTGTTGAGAATTATGAAAGTGAACACTACCTTCTTCCATCCCCAAACCCTTTGGAGGCTATCAAATTCAGGATCGAGCAGATGGGAATGTCAGAAAAGCAATTGGGCGAAATACTTGGATATCGCTCGCGGAAATCTGAAATACTTTCCGGCAAACGCAAATTAAGTTTAGCGATGATACGAAAGCTCAATGAAGTGTTGCACATCCCGGCTGAAGTGTTGATACAAGCATATTAAAAAAAGAACATATTTCAAGGGAGAGGCGGCCGCCGATTCGGGTTTTAATTTTCTTCCCTGCCGGGTCAGTCTTTAGCGTGTTTATTTTCTGGATTTTGTTTTTCTATGCTAAAACTATCATACCTTAGGGTGACTTATTTTAACTATGAATAAAAGCCTTATCATCGCCATATCGGGCATCAGTGTGCTCTATTTCGGCTGCTCAAAAAGTAGTAATTCCAATAATGGACCGCAAAATACTATGCCGGTAAAAATTGAAATTTTAAGTGGTAGCGGGCAGACTGATACGATCGGCTTGCCTGTTGCGAATCCCATTGTGATTAAAGTTACTCAAAATGGATCTCCGCTAAGTCATTATTCGGTGCAATTTCAGGGTTCTGGCTGTAACCAGGACAACGTGGTTTCAGCCTATACCGCGGCTGATGGCACAGCCAGTTATAATTGGTGGCTCGCCGGCGATGTTGGTCAGCAAACCTTAAAAGTGTACGCTTTAAATAACCAAAGTCAAAAGGTTGATTCGGTATCGGCCACAGCTACCGGCCTCGCCGCCGGGTCTGGATGGCACTTTTCGGCCTGCAACGTCCGGGCCGGCGTCAGCGTATCAGCTATTTGCAAAATTAGCAGTGGAAGAATGTTTGCTTGCTGGAATGGCGGAAATGCCTATCTGCGTTATTCGGACGATAATGGCATGAGTTGGAACGCACTTACAAGCTTGGGAAACACGCATAGTTTAATGGGTGTGCTGTCAAGCAAAACTGACCAGTTGTTCGCTTTTGCATATGATGGAACTTATTACTCCGGGGATGCGGGAAAAACTTGGACCAACAACGGTACCGTACCCTTTTCGGAATATAGTTCGGCGGTTTGCACCGGCGGCGGTTTGCTGATGGTGGCCGATGAGCATCACGCACTGTATATTTCAGCCGATAAAGGTAAAACCTGGACAACTTATGGCTCAACAGCATTTCCCGGAGAAAGTTCGTTTAATTGGCCTGCCGAGGATGCTAACGGGAACTTATATGTGGTGGGTCAGGAATCAGGTACGTTGTATAAATCCGCTGACAACGGCACAACCTGGGTTGCTTTGCCGCACACAAACCAATTAGTCTTTGCGTTTTATATCGATAACAATAACAATTTTTACCTGAGCAGAAGCGAGCCCGGCACGGGGGGCATTTACATCTCAAAAGATGCCGGAAATACCTACAGTCTATTAACAGCGTACTCCAATGTCTTTATCGAAAACTTGAGCGTACAAAGTGACGGCAACTTTTATTATGCATACAGGGGGCTGGGATTGTACGTTGCACCCGGCATCAATGCTCCGGTAAAAAGGATATTTGATTATACTAATAATTTTAATGAGCCCGCTCCATACCTAGTGGCAAAAAACAATAATGTTGTTACCGGTGACGTCGGAGAAATGTATATACACTACTATACCAAATAACCAATCAGTAAAATTGGAGGTCGGTATCGGGCGCAAATTATCCGCTGTGCTTAGTCACCAAAAACACGATCAGCGCTATAACAACTAAGATAATCAGCACCAGCGCAATAATCTTCCCTGCGCTGAAAGGCCTTTTACCGCTCACCTGGCCGGTAAAGCCATTGATAGCAAATTGGTAGGTTTTGTTTTTATACACGTATGCACTGATCCAGATGGGCAGCAGGATATATTTGATGCCAACGTCGTCCAACGTGGTATTTGAACCGGATATCTGCTGCTCATTGCCGCCGATGTCTTCGCAAATGGTTTGGTTGATCACTGGCATCATCGACTTTTTAGCCGCTTCAAGTGCATCCGGTGGGTTGATTTGATAGGTCTCTGAACGAAAACCGCTCACGTAGCGTTCATCATAGTTAACCAGCTGGCTGAAGTCCCATGAGCCTAACCGTTTCAGCGTTTCGGGAGCAAGTGATTTGCTGGAGCCGATGATGACATTCCGGAAACTGTTTGCCACATTGCCAAATACCGGGAACCAGTTGGTTTCGCGCACTTCGCGTTCGCGCATCACTTCTTCGCCGTCAACTTCTTCCATATAGGTTTCAGTAATGTAATAATACTCGCCCCGCATACCCTGATAACTGGTTGACGTATCCACATCAAACGACCAGTAAGGCAGGTAAACCCCATCTATCGGTGTGGAAGAATTGGTGACTTTCTGGATCAGATCGGCTGGCGCGAACGACAGTCCTTTAAGCCAATCAATAAAATCCTGTTTGGCCACTTCCAGGCTCACGGCAAACGGTAAAATGTAGTGCGGTCTCACATACCCCTGCTTATCCGTCAGCTCAATCACCAGCGGTGAAGAACAGAAGGGGCATTTATCAGCCGTTACATTGGCGGGTAAAACCGTGCTCGATCCGCAGTTGTTGCACTTCACCGTCTGCATACCCGGGTCGGGCGGCGCATTCTCCAGGCTGTCGACAAAACTATCGTAATCAAACGATTCAATATCCGGGTTGCCGGTGGTATCGGTTATTTCGTTCACACTGCCGCAATGGTCGCATTTGAGCGATTGGGTGCCCGGCTCGTAATGAAGCACTGCCCCGCAATTATTGCAGTTCAATGAGTTAGTGATCACGGTTTTTTCGTCGTCAGCCATGTTGCGATAAAATTATAAAGGTGAAATGAAAGTTTTTAGTCCTGAGTCGAAAGTCTTGAGTCTTAAGTCGCCAAAGCACAAAATTGACTTAGGACTTTCGACTTAAGACTTAACATTAGCCCGGTATTGGCGGGGGTACATTATTTAAAACATCGGCCAGGTCGGGCACGGTGCTGGCTGCTACCCATCCGGCCATGCCTTTTTTCCAAACCATGCTGCCACCCTGAAAAGTTTGCGCAAAAGCCATCTGGCTTAGCTGGTCCATGCTGTACGGCCCTTCGGACTTTCCGTTCACCGCCACAAAATATTCGGCAGCCACCGGTATTGGCGGGGGAACGTCCGGGCCTGCGTTTTGACCACCAGCCGATGAGTTTACCTGGTTTTGCTGGAATACGTTGCCGATCTGCCCCATCATAGCAGCGCCTACACCCAGGCCCATGCCCGCAGCGCCAAGGTTTCCTCCAATAGAATTTTTTGCCGACTCCTCGATCGCATTCGCGGCCTGGAATTGTGCATATGCACCGAGGTTGCCGATGATGCCCATCTCGCTACGTTTATCCAGCACCGCTTCCACTTCGGGCGGAAGGGAAATATTTTCAACCAGGAACTTGGTGAGGTTAAGCCCCATTTCGGCGAAATCAGGCTGTATTTTATCGGTGATGAGTTTCGATATCGCATCATAATTGGCGGTAAGGTCCAAAACGGGGATCTTTGCTGAGGCGATTGCATCCATCCCTTTGGATACGGCAATATTGCGCAGTTGCTCGTTGATATCGTCGGTATAAAAATCAGGATTGGTGGCTGATATTTGGGTTATGAAAACCTTTGGATCGCCTATGGCAAAATTGTAGGAGCCGAAAGCTCTTAGCCTTATTGGGCCGAATTCCGCATCGCGCAGCATCACCGGGTTTTGCGTGCCCCATTTTTGGTTGGTAAACTGCCGCATGCTCACAAAGTAAACATCGGCTTTAAAAGGGCTGTGAAAGCCATATTGCCAGCCCTTCAGCGTAGTAAGGAGGGGCATATTTTGGGTGGTGAGCTCATACATCCCCGGCCCGAAAATATCGGCGATCTTCCCTTCGTTCATAAATATGGCTGCCTGTGATTCCCGCACGGTAAGTTTGGCGCCCATCTTTATTTCGTTATCATAACGCGGAAACTTCCATATCAGCGTATTGGTGGTACTGTCGACCCATTCAATGATATCGACAAATTCGTTCATTAACTTGGTAAATAACCCCATAACCTTTTTGTGATTGATGTGTAAATGCAGTTAAAAGTATAAAATATTTCGCTTACAAAGCGGCGCCGTCAAATTTTTGATGAAAATGGGATAAATGTGGTAATTAAGTCCGAAGTCCGGAAGTCAGAAAGAAGCTGCAATTAGTGTTTCGGTGGGAACAACCGTTGAAAATCAATTAGATTTTTAAGAATTTCAGCCGTTATTGCCCCTTCGTTTTCCAGTACATATACACAATGCCGACAATAACGATGATGGCCAAAACGATGAGGCCCGATTTGCCTTTACGCTTATCCTGGCGCATTAGCCAAACCAAAAATGCAACAAACGGCAGTACAAATACCAGCCAGAAAATGATGGATGCTGTGGTCATTTCTCTTTGTCCATAGTCCATGGTCCATAGTCCATGGCTTGTTTCGTTTTTTTCTATGGACTATGGTCCATGGTCTATCGACTTCTTAAAAAGGCATCCTCGCCAGGGGCGCAACGTCCTGCCCGGTGAATTCGCCTTTTAAATATTTATAATATCCCGCAATGGCTATCATAGCGGCATTATCGGTACAATATTCCAGTTTGGGTATAAAGCTGCGCCAGCCATTCTTTTCGCATAAAGCAATCAAGCCCTGCCGCAAACCGGTATTGGCCGATACACCGCCGGCCAAAGCTATATCTTTTATGCCATAAGCCGTGGCTGCTTTGCTCAATTTATTTAGCAGGATGGTGGCAATACGTTTTTCGACCGAAGCGCAAATGTCATTCAGGTTTTTTTGGACGAAATCCGGGTCGGCGGCAACATGATCCCTGATGAAATAAAGGATGGCAGTTTTTAAACCGCTGAAGCTAAAATCGAGGCCGGGTATCTGTGGCTCCGGAAAATGATATGCGTCCGGGTTGCCCAGCCGCGCATATTTGTCGATCAGCGGGCCTCCCGGATAAGGCAAACCTAAAATTTTGCTGGTCTTATCCATTGCTTCGCCGGCAGCATCGTCCAGCGTTTGGCCGATCACCTCCATATCAAAGTAATCTTTCACCAGAACAATCTGTGTATGGCCACCGGAAACTGTCAGGCAGAGGAATGGAAATGAAGGCTTGTTATCGCCTATAAAATGCGCCAGCACATGCGCCTGCATATGGTTTATCTCAACCAACGGGATGTTTTGGCCTAGCGCGAAAGCCTTGGCGAATGATACGCCTACCAGGAGCGATCCCAAAAGCCCGGGGCCGCGTGTAAATGCTACCGCATCCACGTCATTTTTGTTTACTTTTGCAAATTGCAACGCTTGTTGTACGGCCGGAACGATGTTTTGCTGATGGACCCTCGAGGCAAGCTCGGGGACCACGCCGCCGTAGGCTTCGTGTACGGTTTGATTGGCAATAATATTGCTCAATATCTTACCATCAACACAAACGGCGGCTGATGTTTCATCACATGACGATTCGATGGCGAGTATAACAGGCATGATCAATTAGTGAATTAGTGAATTAGTGATGTGGTGATTTTTAGGTAGTTACCTGCAACAGGTTTATATTTACCTAAAGTTATTAAACCTAATTGTGTAGTTTGTGTTAAATCAATCGTTAAATCACTAACTCACTAATTAAAACCGCAAAGTTATTAAAAAACTACTCAAAATAGCGCTCAGTATCGTATTGGTTATCCTGCTGATGATTAGTATCCTGCTGCTGCTGTTTCAATATAAGCCGGTGCAAACCTGGGCCGCCAAAAAAATGGCGGGCTATTTATCTGATAAATTGCATACAACGGTTGATATCAAGGGGCTTTATTTACAGCCCTTCTCTTCTATAGCAATCGACAGCCTTACCATATTGGATCGGCAAAAAGACACCCTGCTCAATGCACCGAAGTTAACGGTCGACATAAACGGCTTTTCATTATTTAACAGTATCAGAAAACGCCAGCTGGATTTGAGCAAAATAGAATTTGACGGCGGCTTGTTCCACCTTAAAAAACAAAAAGGGGGGTCGAACATGCAGTTCATCATCGACTATTTCAGTTCAACCCCCGTCACTGCCAAACCAACCACGCCATCAAAACCATGGCAGGTAAAATTTGAAAAAGTGGTGTTCAATAAATTCCGCTTCAGGTATAAAAACATGCTGAAGGACACCTTTATGCGAGAGGTTAATTTTGACGACGTCGACATACACAACTTTAGTGCGACGATTAAAAATATGGACCTGGTGCACCACGTTTTTAAGGGGAATATCAGCAACCTGAGCCTATACGAAGCAAAGAGTGGGTTCAACCTGAAAAAATTCAATGCCGATGCCACGGTCGACAGCAACCAGATACTTACCACAAACCTGTACATTGTAACCAGCCACTCCAACATCAAAAACTACTTCAGGATGAGGTTTAAGTCGTTTGATGCCTTCGACAAGATTGAGGAGCAGGTTTTTATGGAGGGTGATTTCAGGTCGTCGCAGGTTTCATCCAGCGATATCGCTTACTTTACCGACGGACTGGCCCATACCAAATTTGAAGTTGGCCTTGATGGCCGGATCACGGGTTTTGTTAACGACCTGCGGGCAAAGCACCTGCTGATTACGGGCGGCAAGGCCACCTATGTTAAGGGCGATTTTAACCTGCGTGGCCTGCCCAACTGGAAAAACACCTTCCTCGACTTGAATTTTGAGGAGATAGCCACCAACAAAGCCGACATGGATTACCTGCTGGCGAACTTTAGCGGGACGCCGGACAAGCGCGCCCCGGATATCCTGGCCAAATTCGGGAATATCAACTTTAACGGTCGTTTCACCGGGTTGCAGAATGATTTCGTGGCCTATGGTACTTTTAAAACCAAACTGGGCCGGTTCGATCCGGATATCAATTTAAAGATCAGCAAGGCCGGGGTTCCATCCTACAGCGGCAAACTGGATACTTATGCATTCGACCTGGGCAGCCTGATTGGTGTGGACGGGCTTGGCCGGGCAACGCTGACAGCGGATGTAAACGGCAGCGGTGATAATTTGAAAAACTTAAATGCAAACATTAACGCGAATGTGGGCGATGTTGAATTCAGGAACTATGACTACCATGCCCTAACGATAAACGGCGCGTTTAATCAGAAAGTGGCGACTGCCAAAGTCACCATAGGTGATAAAAATCTTAATCTTGACCTGAATGGCAGCATAAACTTGAATGCGGCCTTACCGGCTTATGATTTTACCGCCAATATCAATACTGCTCATTTGCATGACTTGAAACTGCTGGATGATACCATCACCTTCAGCACCCGGATGACTGCCAAATTTTCCGGAGATAACCTGAACAACCTTACGGGGGACCTGTCGCTGTTGAACTCGAGGGTGATCGACCCCAGGAATAACTACCCAATCGACTCCGTTATATTGTCTTCGACAGGATCCGGCAAAAACCGGATGATCAGTTTGCGGTCAGATGTCACAGATGGCTACATAAAAGGGAGCTTTGATGTGCCGACGCTGCCGGATTATTTTAAATCGACCTTAAAAAAATATCTCCCCTCGCTGCAAGCAAGTGGTTTGCAACCCAAGCCGCAGAGCTTTGCTTTTAACTTAACGCTTAAAGACCCTGATCCGCTGATCGCAATTTTTACGCCGGATTTGAAAATACCTGACCGGGGAACTTTTATCGGCCAGTTTGACTCCGAAAGTAAAACTGCCGACCTCAACGCCTATATAAAAACAATACAATTGGGCAAAACCGTCTTCCACGATTTTATCATCGACGAAAGCACCAATAGCAATGCACTTACGCTCAACCTTTCGCTGAGCAAGGTAAATTTTACCGACAGCCTGTTTATTAAAAACATAACTATCGTAAATACGGTAAAAAAAGACAGTTTAGATTTCAACGTCAAACTTTCCGACCAAAATAACGTCAACTCCCTTGACTTATACGGGCTTGTCAACTTCGGCCGGGATACGACGGCAAGACTGCAGCTGATGCCTTCAGACGTAATGCTGGAACACCAGGACTGGAAGTTGGCTACCAAAGTGAACATCAGGCTGTTAAACGGAAAAACGGAAGTTTCGGGGTTTGAACTCTCCAATGGCCGGCAAAAGGCATTGATCAACGGTTTCATCTCTGACGATCCCGCCGACGTGCTAAAGGTGTCGTTCGAAAATTTTAACATGAGCAACCTTGACCAGTTGACAAAGCCGGGCGGCATAGTTTTAAAAGGAACGCTTAACGGCGATGTTAACCTCACATCCGTCACCAAATCTCCGGGAGTTGCCTCCTTGCTTGGGATTGATTCATTAGTTATGAATAAGACGTTGGTAGGCAACGTAAAAATTGAGTCGGACCTGGCTAAAGATGGTAAAGAAGCAGGCGTTAAGCTGAACGTTCATAATCATGGACTGGAAACAGTGAACATCGAAGGCCTTTACCACCTGGCTGACCAAAGCGGCAATAACCTCGATTTTAACGTAAAAATGGACCAAACAGAGGCCATTATTTTTGAACCGTTTATAAAGGACCTGGTTTCGAATATCAAAGGCACCGTTTCAACAGACCTGAAACTAACCGGCACCCCGTCAAAACCGCTATTGAACGGCAACGTAGTATTAGCCAATACCGGCGTTACTGTTAATTACTTAAAAACGCCCTACACCATTACGGGTAAGCTGAGTGTCGTTAACAGCGTCGTCAGCCTTAACCAAATGACCCTGAAAGATGACAACAATGGTACCGGAATAGTAACCGGGACGGTAGACTTCACCGACCTGGCCAACCCGGATATCGAAGCCACTGTTGAGGCCAATAAACTGCTCGCGTTAAATACTTCGTTTAAGGACAACCATTTGTATTACGGTACAGCTTATGCTACCGGCCGGTTCAGTTTTGGCGGTCCGGTTGACAATATGAACATCGATATTAAAGCGCAAACGGCTGCCGGCACAATTTTTAACATCCCGCTCAATAGCTCCTCGACCGTTGGCGATAATGATTTTATCACCTACACCGACCATAACAAACCTTCGCAGCCGGCCGAAGTACAATCAAAAAGCTTTAACGGCGTTACGCTTAATTTCGACCTCAGCGTTGATGAAAAAACGACCCTTAAAATTACAACAGATTATGGTGTGCTGGAAGGAAGCGGCCAGGCAAAGGACCTGAAGCTGAACATTAACAGCCTGGGCGATTTTGAAATGTTTGGCGACTTTTTGATCAGTTCAGGTAAATTTGAGTTTACGGCAAAAAACTTTATCAGCAAAAACTTTTCGGTAAACCAGGGTGGCACCATCCGCTGGACTGGAAACCCGACAAATGCGACCATCAACCTAAACGCCATTTACGAAGTAAGGACAGATATATCACCGCTTTACGCCGCCGCGGGTTCATCATCTCCGAAAGGCCAGTCGTTAGAGCTGGTGCAGGCTGATTTGATACTTACAAAATCATTACTACAACCGACCATCGATTTTGACTTTAATTTTCCACTCGATCCGTCAATCAAAGATGATTTGAGTAATTACCTGTCCGATCCGAATAACCGCAGCCAGCAAGCGCTGAGCATCATCGTTAGGCGCCAGTTCTCAAACGGTGCCAACAACAATTTGACCAACCAGGTTTTAGGGACAGCAGGCGAAGCCGTCAGCGAATTTGCTTTTAACCGTCTGAACAGCCTGATCGCGCAATCAAACGTAAAAAATTTCGACTTGAATATCCGCTCCTTTAACGATGCAAGTGCATCATTCCGGTTTAAAGACCGCCTTACTCTTACAGGTAGCTTATTCAACACACATATTACAAACGGAAGCAGCAGTTACAGCAATACCCTGTTTCAGAACAACACCAGTTTTTTCAACTCCAATTTTAACCAGCTGACCAAAGACTTTGAAGCCCAGTACCTGATCCGAAAAAACGGCGACCTTAGCGCCAAATATTCCTACCGGGTATTGAACAGCACCACATTAAATACATTGTATGATAATTTAAGCGTGCAATATGTAAACGGCCTGGGGTTTGTTTACCAGCGCGATTTTGACACGTTTGGGGAGTTTTTAAGAAACTTCTTCCGGACACATGAAAAGAAACCTGTCCCCGTACAAACCCCGATTCCTTCAAGCGCTGGACAGGCCCCTGCTGATTCAACAAAGCCCGCGGCAGCCCAACACAAATAAAGCAATCAGTGATCCAGCAAAATGGCGTGGTTCATTTTGTCCCTTTTTGTTCGCAGATACTCCTCGTTATGCGGATTGGGGGCAATCTCGATCGGTACATTCTCAACCACTTCAAGCCCATAGCCAATAAGGCCCGCGCGCTTTTTGGGGTTGTTGGTCATTAAACGCATTTTAGTAACGCCCAGGCTGCGCAATATCTGCGCCCCAACGCCATAGTCACGCTGGTCCATTTTAAAGCCAAGTTTTATGTTTGCCTCGACGGTATCCAGGCCGTTTTCCTGCAAGTGATACGCTTTTAGTTTATTGATCAGGCCGATACCACGGCCTTCCTGGTTCATATAAAGTACAATGCCCTTCCCTTCACGGTCAATCATTTCCATAGCCCGGTGCAGTTGCGGGCCGCAATCACAGCGGCACGAACCAAAAATGTCGCCGGTTACGCAGGAACTATGCACCCTCACAAGAATGGGTTCATCAGGCTCCCAGCTGCCTTTTACAAGGGCTAAGTGATTGTCGCCGGTATCTACCTGCGTATAGGCGATCATGTCAAAATCGCCCCATTTCGTCGGCATCTTTACTGAAACGATTTTATTCACAAGCGACTCGGTTGCAAGGCGGTACGCGATCAGATCCTTTATCGAAACGATCTTCAGCTCCAACTCATTGGCGATCTCCAGCAGTTCGGGCAAACGCGCCATTTCGCCGTCTTCTTTGATGATTTCGCAGATAACGCCGGCAGGCTCAAAACCAGCCATAACGGGCAGATCAATAGCGGCTTCGGTATGGCCCGAGCGGCGCAGCACACCGCCATCTTTTGCGATCAATGGGAATATATGCCCGGGCCGGCCTAAATCTTCGGGTTGAGTGGCAGGATCGATCAGCGCCAAAACTGTTTTTGAACGATCTGACGCCGAAATACCGGTGGTACATCCCTTAAGCAAATCCACCGAGACCGTAAAATTCGTCTCGTGCGAAGTAGTATTGTGGCTAACCATCGGCTCCAGTTTCAGCTCGCCGGCCCGCTTTTGGGTAATCGGTGCACATACCAGCCCACGCCCGTTACGGATCATGAAATTTATCGTTTCGGGAGTGGCATTACGTGCGGCGGTTAAAAAATCGCCCTCGTTCTCGCGGTCCTCATCGTCAACAACAATTATAATCTTGCCATCTTTTATGGCTTCGATGGCTTCAGGTATCGTATTCAGCATAATTATAGTTTTAGAAGCGGGGATCCCGGATTGAAAGCGTTATCGCCTAAGCCCATATCCTCGCTCCTTTTTAAATTCCCCGCAAAAATAACTTATATAAAACGCATTCGGGTCGGCGCTTTGTAAATTAGTACCGCTACGCCACCGATCTGGTTGCTTCATGCAGGAAAAAACAACCGATAAGGGTTTCTTTATCATCAGCTTTGCACTTCCCCGCTCTTGCGTTTAAATATCCGGTTAAAAAAGCGCTTATACGATTCGACGTCAAATATTTGCGAATCAGTCGCGGCTTTATATGACAGGAACAAGCCGATGGGCGTGATAACTACAATGGCAATCCATGACCCTATCACCGGTGACATATCGCCATCCTTTACATATTTCTCGCCAATGGTGCTGATGATATAGAAAAACAAGAAAAAAATAACCGACACCACAACCGGGAGCCCAAGGCCGCCCTTGCGGATAATGGCCCCCAGCGGTGCGCCTATCAAAAACAGTGCAATACAAGCTGCCGACAGTGTAAATTTCTTTTGGTACTCCAAACGGGCGCGCTGCTCATTTTGCATAAGATCCTTATTCCTATCGGCACGGTTTTTTAACAGATCCTGCACAGAACGCGCTTCACTCGCAGCATTTGCCAACTGGCTTATCTTAACATGTATGTCAGCCTTATTAAACTCATTTCCGTCCGATGGCAGGTATTTTTGAGCTGGATTCTTTTTTACCGGTATCGAATAGTATTTCAGATACGACGACACCAGCTTGTAATTCGCTTCCATGCCGCTATCTATTTGCCGTTGGGTGAGTTTGGCTGCGTCATCCAGTTGCCTCAAACTCATCATCTGGTAGGCCGATTTAAACTCGCTTTCATCGGTGCGGTGTATTTTCAATGACGACATGTCCAGGCGCTGCTCGGTCTCTTTAAAGCGGTAGCGCGTTAGCCGCTCGCGAACATTGTAACTGGCATCCCCCGCCGACTCGGAATATTTTATCCCGTCTCTTAGTTTGATTACCAGGAAATTGCCACTCGGCGTACGGTACATTTTTCCTTCCTTCGCTATCAGCACATCGGCGTTGTTGTCACTCGGCTTGCGGATATAAATCATTACGCCGTGCAGGGTCTGGCCATCGGCATCCTTTTTTTTAACCCTTATGGAATAGCCGGGGAAGCTGCCGCTGAAAACGCCTTCCGGCAAAAAATTCGCTGATTTTTGCTGCCTCACATCATACAATAGCGAGTAATACTTAAGATTGGCCTTAGGCAGCATGTAGTCCGAAAATAAAAACGCTGAAATGCTCAACACGGAGATCACCGCGACCATTGGATACATAGCTCGTCGCAACGAGATGCCTGCGGCTTTGATGGCCACCAGTTCGTAATTTTCGCCAAGGCTGCCATAGGTCATTATGCATGAGAGTAAAACGGATAAAGGCAACGCCATTTGCACATTGGTAGCCGATGCATACATCATCAACTCAAGGATGATATACCAGGCAAAGCCCTTGCCAATAAGGTCGTCGATGTATTTAAACAAAAAAAGCATCAATAACACAAACATCACAATGGCAAAAGTGACGATGAAAGGCCTTATGAATGATTTAAGTATTAAAAGATGTATTTTTTTCATCAGAATAACCTTATCTGCTAAGGCTATATTAACGCCTGTTTAAGCCGGAGTAATATACCGCCTGGATTTAATTTAGCGACAAAAATAAGGATTATAGTATTTGGTTAAGCGCCTAAAACGCTGATGAGATACTCTACCTGGTTATTCCATATCAGTTTGCGCTCACCTATCGCCTCCTCAACCGCAAAATCGGTTATGCTCAGGGCCACATCGTTGGTCAATTCGTCCTGCAAAATCTCCATTTCAAAAAAATATTGCGATTCATCATCAATCCACCTGAAACGCACCACCTTATTTTCCTTTACGGCAAGCAACTTCGCTTTTTGTTGCTCATCGTCCCATGTAAATGTGTAAACCTGGTCTTTTACGCTCACGTCATCAGCAAACCACTGTGTTAAACCGTTTGGCTCGCTTAAAAACCCGAAGAGTATACGAGGCGATGATTTTATCTCATACTCGATAGTAAACTTTTTTTTCTCGGACATGCAGGTTTATCGGATTGAATAAGCGTGAGCCTTAAAAGTGAACATTTTTTCTAAAGAAAACTAATTTCTGCTATATTTGCAAACCTTTTTAAAAGGGTTTGTAAGTTTATAAATATTAATGCGATTATAAGCAGAATATTGAACTTTGCAAGATAATTTTTATTAACCCGGCGGGGTAGCTCAGATGGTTAGAGCGTAGGATTCATAACCCTAAGGTCGGCAGTTCGATCCTGCTCCCCGCTACAAAAGCCGCCGGAAGGTGGCTTTTCTGCTTCAAAACCTATGTTTACCGTATACATTTTATACTCTCCTAAATTTAATCAGATTTATATTGGTTTTACTTCCGACCTGCCCAATCGATTCCTCTCCCACAACGAACTCGCAACTAAGGGTCATTCCATAAAATACCGCCCGTGGACGATTGCTCACTCCGAAGTGTTTCAAGCCAAAAAAGAAGCGATAAAAAGGGAAAAGTATTTAAAATCCACGCAAGGGAGAAAACTTGCATGGCGTATGGTCAGTGAAAAATTTGGTAACTCAGATAATTAGTGTGTAGATTCATATCCGCCTCAAGGCGGACGGCAGTTCGATCCTGCTCCCCGTTACAAAAGCCGCCGATCGGTGGCTTTTTTGTTTACAGGCGGCCAACAACTGTCCTGCTTCTCGTCCCCCTACAACAACTTAGGATTAGCCGCACCCGGGCCAAAGCGGTAGCTGATGGTTACCTCGTGGGTAGGTATATTAAAGCCACCCAGGTCGTTCGACGCGGTATTGAACTGGTAGCTGTAACCGATATGAAATCCATCCACATTGATCGTCATGATGCCGGCAGCCTGGTTGCTGGTGCGGTAATCGAATCCAATACCGAGGATATCCTTTAGAATGACTGTCGCCGAAAGGTCAACAGTCGTAGTTGTGCTTTTGGCATATGATACCAGGAATGCCGGCTTCAGCTTAATATCATCGTCGGGCGCGCCGCTCAAAAATGCACCGGCAACATAGTAGTGATTAACAAAGTTTGTATTGTTTTGCACCGATGCCGTACCCAGGCTGGTGATGGTCAGCTCAGGCGCTGAAATACCGATATAATAGGTATCCGTATAGTACATTACACCAAAACCGATGTTCGGCTTGTTTTGCCGCACATCATTTTTAAACTCCGGGTCGGTGGGATCCAGTTGGGAAAAAAAGGCCGTATAGTTACGCAGCCCTGCATTCAGAGAAACGGCCAAAAAGTCGTTCTGTCCTAACTGTATGGCTTTGGCAAAATAAGCATTTACTTCCGTTTGATGTTCCACCGCAAAATTATCGTTAAAAACAATCAGCCCTGCAGCGGCGTTAATGTTACTAAATGGGATGTTGCCGTTCAGCAGGTAGGTGGTTGGCGCGCCCTGGATGCCCACCCACTGCTTGCGCGCTAAGGTGCTTACCGACCCCGCCTTATCCAGTAACGAGGCAGCCGGGTTTAGCGGTGTAAGGTTGTCCATAAACTGCGTATAGGTAAACGCAGGTGTTTGTGCAAATCCCTTTACGGTCGCAAATAATATCAATCCCGCTGCCACAAAAATGCTTCTAAACTTGCACATATTTCCGTCTGTCAATTTGCTTAATAGTGTTCTCGTTCCAGGTTAGTTATGATTTTTGCGGGAAATTGGGATTAATTTATTACAAAATCAACTCGCATAAATATATGATTTTTTACTGCTGTGCAAATTTTTCTCTTTCAGCGAATTTTTTCATCAAATTATCAACTCGTTAGGCCTTACATCAAGTGTTCAGCGCCTAATTTTCAGCGCAGTATGCATATTTAAGATGCATCAGCCGGAATTGATTCCCGCTCAGCCATTTCATTAATTTTTGGCTGCATTATCCATACTCCTACAAAGAAAAACCAAATCAGCACCGCCTCTAATATAAAATCGCTGAATGCTACCGGGCGCTGCAGCTCAATGGTTTTATAGGTTTTTGCGGTATAGTAGTAGCAATAAAACATGCAAAACGTATTGAACAGCGACAATGGGAACACGGCAATGAACCAAATAAACGCCGACGGATCAATTAGCCCGCCCGCGCCTATAGCTGAACTGATAGACCCAATAAAAGTAAAAAAGAAAGTGAAATACAGCGGGTAATAAATGATGACACACCAAAAGAATATTTTGAATGATGTGTTTTTGAACGGTACGCCCGCCGGGGCCAGGCGCTGCAGCCGGATGGCCACTACCCACTGCCAGCACATTTTACCAATTACATAAACCAACAAACCAAGCAGCGCAAATTTCATGTCGCTGATGATCAGCATGGGGTTAGGTTCATCAGTGGATGCTATGCTTAACAGTGCACTGATCATGACGGCCACAGTTATAATAATGGGCAGCACAATGATCAGTATAAATAGCTGCCAATGTTTGGCACGCAGAAATATGTCCATATCTGTTGAAGTTAAATTGTTTTGTATTGGTTAACAGCTAAAGATACGTAATAAAATGCCACGTCAAAATATGTCCCGCGTCCCGGCGCCCTGGTACACCTGAACCACCTGGCACACATGAATACACCTGGTACACCTGGTACACTAATTTTTTCTTTTATTTGCTTGCTTTTCTCAGTAATTTTCTTTATAATTTTATCGTTCGATGCCTTCCCACGAGCCCTGATGGCTCGAAAAAATAAAGCAAATCACAGCCCGGGGGCCCATTTCTGCCAACGGGGGCAAAGTCCATATTTTTAAGTAGAAAGTCGCCAGTATTTACATCTCCCATTTTTTAACCCTCACCAAAGTTTTTCTTCATTAAGGAGCCTGCGGCAACCAGGGCGAGGAAGGTGAGGGCGGCAGCGGCCGAGAGGTAATAACCCACCCAGGGCAAGCCGTAACGGGTGGCCAGGGTGGTAGCCAGGTAAGGCGTTAGCGAGGCGCCGAGTATGCCGGCCAGGGTAAAAGCCAGCGAGGAGCCGGTATAGCGCACCGGCGCGGGGAAAATCCCGGCCAGGGCGGTGCCCAGCGGTCCGTACGTGAGCCCCATTAAAAACAGGCCCAGCACCAGGAAGCCAACGGTAAGTGCCCAACTGCCTGTACTAAACAGGGGTGAAAAGACCAGTCCGAATAAAAAAATGGCGGCGGTGGCGATGAGCAGCATTTTTTGGCGGCCAAACCGGTCGGCAAGTGTAGCCGACAACGGGATGCTTAGTCCAAAAAATATGACGGCAATGAGCTGCCCGATGAGCAAGCTGGTTTTGCTGAAATGCAAGGCTGTAGTGCCCCAGCTCAGGCAAAACACCGTCATGAGGTAAAACAGCAAAAAGGTGGTAATCGAGGCCAACGTGCCCAGTACCAGTGCTTTGCTGTTTTTAGCAAACACCTGGGCAATCGGTATTTTTACCCGGGTGTTGCTGTCGATGATCTTTAAAAAATCGGGCGTTTCGGTGAGCTTGAGGCGAACGAACAGGCCTACCCAAACCAAAATGGCGCTGGCAATAAAGGGGATGCGCCAGCCAAAGGTAAAAAACTGCTGGTCGGTAAGGGTTTTGCTCAACAGCAGGAAGATGCCGGTTGAGAAAAAGAAACCGATGGGCGCCCCCAGCTGCGGGAACATGCCGTACCAGGCTTTGCGTCCTTTAGGCGCATTTTCGGTGGCTAATAATACCGCGCCGCCCCATTCGCCGCCCAGGCCCAGGCCCTGCCCCAGCCGGAACAGGCATAACAGCACAGGCGCGGCCACGCCGATAGTTTGGTAGCCGGGCAGCAGGCCGATGGCCACGGTGGATGGCCCCATCGTCATTAAAGCGGCCACCAGCGATGCCTTGCGGCCCTTGCGGTCGCCAAAATGGCCAAACAAGGCTGCACCAAGCGGCCGCGCAAAAAAAGCAAGGGCAAAAGTGGCAAAAGATTCGAGTGTAGCGGAGGTATGATCGGCCGAGGGAAAAAAAAGCTTCGGGAAAACCAGCACAGCGGCGGTAGCATAAATATAAAAATCGAAAAACTCGATCGTTGTGCCCACAAGGCTGGCGATAAGTATGCGCCGGGCAGAGTTAAGGGGCGCGGTGGGTTGCGTCATATAAACGGTTAAATTTTTTAGGGCAATAAAAGCAAAGCCAAACATATTATATTATGGGGGATTAAAAAAGGATAACCTAAAAGAGTGTTGACACCTTGCGCGCAATTTGCAATTCCGGTAAAGGAATAAAATTCCCTATCTTCAACCCTCATGAAAAAACTCCTGTTGCTGCCTGCATTGTGCTTGTTATTTGCCCAAAGCCGCGCGCAAACCGCCGATACCACCAAACACCCGCCCCTACCCGCCAACGGCGCCGACCCGGATAATAGCGGCAAAACGCCCGCCGGTGACGACCACGTTTATGCCACGGTAAGCAAGTCACCGCGTTTCCCCGGTGGGATGGACAGCCTGCACCGCTTTTTAAGTAAAAACATAGTTTACCCGCCGGCCTTGCTCAGCGCGCACAAAAGCGGTATGGTAATCGTACATTTTGTGGTGGAGAAAGATAGCAGCCTGAGCCACGTTTATATACTTCGCTCGCCCGATGATGCTTTCAGCGCCGAAGTGCTGCGCGTATTTACACCCATGAAATGGATGCCAGGCAGCCTGAACGGGCGCGCGGTGAGGGTTGAGTTTACTGCGGTGGTAAGGTTTGATCCGGATATGCCGGGGTTGTTTTGACACCCTAACTCATTCAACTTAATCAACCTGATCGAACTTAATCAACTTTAACCGCCGCTTCACACTTAAAAAAATCCATTTCACCCAAATACAATTAATCCTTTGCGCGGCGCGATAGTCAAAATTGTGTACTTGCCGATAAGGCGGTACAGGTTTGATAAAGTTAAAACTTAAGGATATGAAAAAGTTAAATGAATTTTTACCCTATATATTTATGGCAGGCGCTGCTTTGTTTTTGATGGCTATGTGCGTTACCATGATAAGGGTGTATTGATGGGAGTTGACCTGATAGCGATAGGGTAGGCTCAATGAGTTTTTAAAGGAAAAACAACTTGTTGTAAGCCGCCCGCTGATGAGTTAAACAAGTTGTTAAAGGAAAAACAACCTGCGAGCGCGATTACAACTACTCCCCCAGCGCCTGGCGAATTTCGGCCGAGAGCAGTCCGCTGCCTCCGCCATAATGCTGCACGATAATAATACCGGGCCTATGCGCCCTGAAAGCCGCACATAGCCTATCCTCACTCTCCGGCGTGATACCGTTACACAACAAGACGAGCAGGTAAGGTTTGGCGATAAATGCCGCCAGCGCCTCTTCGTCGGTCGTAACGCCGGTACATTCCCATTCAGGGTTATTATTAACCAGCCGCACTACTGTTTGCAGTATCTCCGGGTGGCGGCCAATTGCTAATATTAGGGTTTTACTCATACATTTCGTGTTAGGTGAAAGGTAAAAGGAAGAAGGTGAAAGCTGAAAGGCAAAAGGCGAAAGGTTGACGGGGTATTCATTCTCCGCTCTATCCAAAAAAACTCCTGCCTTTTGCCTTTCGCCTTTTACCTTTCACCTCACATAGGGACTTCCATCAGCAAAAACTCCGCGTTGCTTTCGGCGGTAACGGTAAAGCTTTCGGTGTCCCATATGCCATAGCCGTCGCGGGTGTTAAGCAACTGGTCGTTCACTCTTACATCCCCGCTAAGTACGAACACGTACACGCCGTTGCCTTTCAGCTTCATATTATAGGTGGTGCTTACACCCTTGTCAAACTGCCCCAGGTGGAACCATGCATCCTGGTAAATCCAAACGCCTTCGTCGTCAGGGCTGGGCGAGAGGATCTGTTGCAGCTTGTTGTGCCGGTCTTCGGCCTTCAGGGTCACCTGGTCATAACGCGGTTCCACGTTCTTTTTGTTCGGGTAAACCCAAATCTGCAAAAATTTCACGCGGTGCTGCCGGTCCTTATTGTATTCGCTGTGGTAAATGCCGGTGCCGGCGCTCATTACCTGTACATCGCCATTTTTGATAACGGCTACGTTGTTCATGCTGTCCTTGTGCTCCAGGCCGCCTTCAAGCGGGATGGAGATGATCTCCATATTGTCATGCGGGTGCGTACCGAAGCCCATGCCGGGGTCAACGGTATCGTCATTCAAAACCCTCAACGCACCAAAGTGCATCCGCTGCGGATCGTAATAATTAGCAAAGCTAAAAGAATGGTAACTGTTAAGCCACCCGTGGTTTGCATGCCCCCGGGTTTCGGCTTTATGTAATGTGGTTTGTGCCATGTGTTTGTTTCTCCTTTTTTGATACACAAAGGTAACACTGAGGGCTGGGGTAATTTATTGATGTAGGTTAAGAAAAGTTGATTAAGTTGGATTAAGTTGATTGGGTTGATTAAGTTGGTTTTGGAGGAATGCCTGCGGTTCACTGGTTGTAATAAAAAAATTCGTTAAGTTTGAAATTATAGTTTAATCGAATTAACCTAACTTATTCTACAAAAATGGCATCTTTTACGGAACTTGAAACCTGGAAACAGGCGAGAAAAATCAGGGTATTTATTTCGAAGATAACCAAAAGCTTTCCTATAGAAGAAAAATACAGGCTTACCGACCAACTCATCAGGTGCTCCAGATCGATGGGGAATAATATCGCTGAGGGCCACGGACGCTACCACTACTTGGATAACGTAAGATTTTGTGTGATAGCGAGAGGCTCGCTCTCTGAGACCCTCGACCAAATGATAATTGCTTCGGATGAAGGATATATCTCCGGCGAAACATTTAAGTCGTTCGAAGCCGAATTTGATCAATGTCTGCGACTCTTGAATGGCT
Source organism: Mucilaginibacter sp. (assembly GCA_035656115.1). Taxonomy (GTDB): domain Bacteria; phylum Bacteroidota; class Bacteroidia; order Sphingobacteriales; family Sphingobacteriaceae; genus Mucilaginibacter. The sequence continues at coordinate 18,414 of DASRTD010000235.1, read as the reverse complement.
ACATCCAATTCATCAAAAGAAAGAAAAACAATGAACTGGATTAACCCTAAAATAACTTAATCTACTTAATCCAACCTAATCAACTCAATCAACTCTTCCTCCCCCTCATCCTGCTAAAAAACTCCGGCGTAACGCCAATATAGGAAGCAATTTGTTTCAATGGGAGGTGGTCGATCAAGGTAGGATAGCGTTTACAAAACAAATTGTACCGCTCCTCGGCTGTAAGGCTCAAATTATCTATAATCCGCTGTTGGTTTGCCACCAGCGAGTTTTCGGTGAGGATGCGGAAAAAACGTTCAAACTTAGGCACCTCAAGGTATAGTTTTTCCTGTGCCGATTTGGGCAGCAGGATGGTTTCGGTATCTTCCAGTGCCTCGATGTTGAGCGTGCCGGGTTTTTGAGAGAACAGGCTGTACAGGTCGGCCATCCACCAATCCGCCGGGGCAAAGCTCAGTACATGTTCAACACCGTTTTTATCAATAATATATCCCCGCAAACAACCCAACGTTACAAACGCCGAATACCGGCATATCTCCCCCTCGCGAAGCAAAAACTGTTTGCGTTTGAAACTCTTTTGCTGCAGGTGGCCAATAAAGATTTCTCGCTCCTCATCAGCCAGGTGTATGTGCCGCGAAATATTATTTAATAAAAGATCAATGGGCATGTAACAATCCGAAAAAGAATCCCGTTAAGGGCTATATAAATCGCGTAACTTTTGTGCGACAAAAATCAAAATGTTTACCAAAGCTTAATATTAAGCAATGCTAATTTAACTATTTGATAACAGGCGCTTAAATTAAAAACAACCTTCGGGAAGTAGTTTTGCGTCATAAATTTAGCAACAATACTTGAAAGCCCGATCGGACATTTTCAGCGCTAATTTACTAAAAACAAGCCTCGCTTTTTTACTCCTGTTTAGCCTCCAAACTGCCCGCCCGCAGTCGGTCCCGCTGCCAAACGCTTTTGCCCACAATGACTACCTGCACCCGCACCCCTTGTTTGATGCGCTGGCTAACGGCTATACCAATATCGAGGCTGACATATTTTTAAAAGGCGGCCGGCTTGTTGTAGCCCATATCGACCCCTTTTTTAAAAAGAACCATACGCTCGAGTCGCTGTACCTCAAACCCCTTGCCGAACGCATTGCGGCTAACAACGGGCAGGTTTACCGGGGATACGCCGCCCCGATAATTTTAATGATTGATGTAAAGTCGGGCGCAAACGATACCTACCGGGCGCTTAAGGTGCTGCTGGAAAAATACCGTCCCATGTTTTCGAGCTATAACCATGGCCGGGTAATGGGCGGAACGATAACGGTAGTTTTGTCGGGCCATAAGCCTTTCGACATGATCAAAGAAGAAGACTCCCGACTGGCTTTTATTGACGAAGACCTGCGCAAAACGTACCAGGACACCACTGCCGTCGACGTGTATAAAATGGCCAGTTGCAAATACTCAAAACTGCTCGACTGGAAAGGCGATGGCCCACTGCCAGCAGATCAGCGCCAAAAGCTATGCGCCTTCGTGGCCATGGCGCACAAATACGGCAAAAAAGTAAGGCTTTGGGCTTCGCCCGAGAACGACCGCGTTTGGGCCGAGCTGTTAAAATGCGGCGTGGACCTCATCAATACTGATAAACTGGCACAGTTAAAAAACTTCCTCCTCACCCGCAACAACATCACGGCAAACAATGTGAGTAAAACAAACACGAATTTCACGAAAGAAGACGAATTATCACTAATTACGCTTTAAGCCACCTTCGCTCGTGTAATTCGCTCTCATCCGTTACAATTCGTGTCAATTATTCTATAGGCTAAACGCTTTAAGCGATGCGTTGGCCCAGGTGCCCCAGTCCTTCATTGCATTGTGCAGCGTTGCCACTAACTGTTTATAGTTAACCGCTTTCCCTTTTTTCGGTGGTGCAAGGGCCTTCGCATCGGGGTAGGTTTCGGTTATTTTAGTGGCAAACCAGGTAATATTTTCGTGCGGCATGGCCAGCCCCAGTATCATCCCCGGAAGACCGGTAAAATCTTCAGGCCCGCCTGATACAGGAATCTGGTCAGTATAAAAGGCCACCAAATAAACCGAATCGAGCACCAGCGCATTGGCCCGCCGGCAGGTATAACCGGCAATCTCCCGGGTTTCATCGGTTATTTTCCATTTGATTTTCCGGAGGCTATCCTTTAGCAAAAATGTTTCCTCAAAAACCTGTTTCTGGCTGATCATTGTCCCGTCCAGCAGGTCGATAAATGTGGTGTTGTTTTGCTTGACCATGGCATCGTCTCCCCAAAAAGCGCCGTTATTGGTCGATTCGTCTTCAATCGGCGTAAACATGGTTTTGTTGTCGCCAAAAGTCAGCGTGCTTTTTAGTTTTTTAAACTGTGGCTGGTTTTTCTTGTATTGCTCATAGGCAGGCTGCAGGAAACTCTCGTTGTCTTTATTAATGTCTTTCCTGAAAAGGGCATACATATTAATGGTTTTTTCAAACTCGATAACACCTGAATTGGTGAAATGTGCGTTTTGTCCAAAAGTTAAATTGCTGCTAATGGCGAGCAATATTATACTGTAAATAATAAACTTTTTCATCGTCTTATTTCGTTGTAACGCCTCCCATTTTGTTAAAATCATAAGATACGGATAGCAGGAAGTATCTGCGGATGGTGCTGTAAGTATTTTGGGTAATAAAGTTAGCGCTGGAACTGCGGGTAAAACCCACATTTTGGTTCAGCAGGTCATTTACCGCGAATGACAATTTTAAATTATCCTGTTTAAGGAAGGTTTTGGCGATCGATGCATTGACCAGGGTTCGATTAAAATCGGTATTAAACGTTTCAGTTTTACCCTTCCATTGGTAACTGCCGTCGGTGCCGATCTGGAACTTCGCCGGCAAGTAAATATTGGCGTTCCACTCAGCATCAAATCCCCGCCCGTTATTGTTGATCTGCGACTGCAGTGATGACCCGCCAAAGGTATAGTTGGGGCCAAAGCCTATCCTGAAATCATATTTCTTTTCAACATATTTCGAGAAGTGGAATTGTGTGGTGTAAGTGATCGATTTGGTTAAGTTGATCTGGTTGTTTGAAAGGTTGAACGAATCGTTACCGTTAAATCCAAGGCTTAAACCAATATTCATGTCCAGTTTTTCCAGCTTCTTGTCCAGGTCAATATTAAATTCGTAGTCCGATTGCTTTTTGTTGCCAAGGTTTATGTATTGGTTTATCGTTTTACCGGTTGAATCGGTTACCAGGTTACTTACAATGGGGTTAGTGGTGGAAGAATAGTTTCCGTAAAAGAAGATGGATTGCCCGGTGATAATTTTATACGAATTATAAAATACGCTAAACCTGTTATTGAACGACGGGGTTAAATTGGGGTTCCCCAGTGTAATATTAAGCGGATCGGTGTTTACAACGATGGGTTGTATCTGGCTGATCGTCGGTTGAACGGTGCTGCCATTATAGTAAAGGTTTATGCTTTGCTGCTGCCCAATGCGATATACCAAATTAGCCTGCGGAAACCAGTCTACAAAGTTTCTTTTTAATTGCTGGCTGTTTACCTCGTTCGTTTGATCAAAATTTACATCGGACACTTTTGTGCCCGCATTTAGGGTCAGCTTTTTGCCTCTCCAATTGAAAATGGCGCCAGTTTGGTTCGACAGTTCATTCAATTTATAATTATTGCTCAGCGAATCAACTTTCTGTGTGTAAATGCCGGGCGACGAAGGATTGAACGAGGCAAGGTTGGATGTGCCGGTGTTTAAGCCTAAACCATAGTTTACGATTACTGAAAAATCTTTGGCGAGCGGCTCGGTGTAGGCAAGGTTAGTTTTGAATTCCGAGCTTTTGATATCGGCTGTTTTATATTGGTCGATATATTGAGTACTGTCCAATAAGTTAGGGTGCTGAGGGTCGTAAAAATCTGTTTTTGATTTAAGGTAACCGTAGGAGTTGGTTTGCTTTTGACTGATGCTGGCCAAAAACGATATCGTGCGGCCCTTTTTATGAAATTTTTTGGTATAAAAGGCGCTGGCATCAAATATTTTGGAATCGTCGTGATTATCAATATTACGGTTATTTATATTCAACAAAGTGTCGACGGCGCCTTTTGTATTGGTGGTAAAATAGTTGCTTTTGGTATGTGCGTTTCGCAGCGTGCCATCTACGGCTAATTTCAGGTCAGCGGTAGTATCTAATTTTATCTTATAGGTAAAATCAAGTTTTTGCCTGAACATGAAGTTATCCTGCGTTTGATTAGCATTGGTATTAAATACCCCCTGGTCGTTGTCATTTTGGCTAAGGGTGTTATTGGTGCCGGTTACTCCCAGTGAGCCGACTTTGTAGTTTGCATTGATGGATTGTTTATCGCTGTCCCATTTACTATCATAATGCAGGCCGCCGTTTCGAGCCAGCGGTGTACCCTGCCCGTTATACTGCCCGTTAAAAGAGTCGAGCCCGTCGCCGTCCGAGTTGCCCATAATGTATATCTCCCCGTTGTCGCCAAACTCCATATTGTCGCTTGCGCCGTATTTCTGGTTATCCTGCCAACCCAGGCCTATTTTTCCATCGTTACCCACAGTTGCATATGCCGAAAACTTTTGCTTTGCCTTAAACATATTAGACAGCAATTGCCCTTCGTAATGGCCGTCAGTACCGTCGCCCACCTCCGCTTTACCAAAATAGCCGTTTTTCTTATCTTCCTTCAGTTTAATATTTAACGTTTTTGTTTTCTGCCCGTCATCAATCCCGGTAAAGGTCGCCTGGTCGCTTTTTTTGTCATATAGCTGTACTTTATCCACCATATCAGCCCGGATGTTTTTCGTTACCAGGGTAGGGTCGTCGCCAAAAAACTCTTCGCCGTCAACCAAAACCTTTTTTACTTCCTGCCCTTCCGCGGTTATCTTGCCGTCCTTGTCAACCTGTATGCCCGGCAACTGCTTCAACAGGTCTTCCACTTTGGCATTGGGCTGAATTTTAAAAGCAGCCGCGTTGTATTCAGTAGTATCCCCTTTTATCTTGATGGCGGCGCGTGTTCCTTTAACAAGTACATCTGCCAGCAGCTTGCTTTTCAAGATCATGTTTAGTTCGCCGAATTCATGTGAAGTTTTCGCCGAATCGAGATTGAATTGTTCCACATAGTCGGCGTAGCCCGGGTAGGTAACCAGCAGGATAAAGTTTCCTCTATGCAAATTACCGATAGCAAACGACCCGTCTTTAGCCGCCCGCGTAAAAGTTACAAGCGTGGAGTCCTTCGAGTTCAGGACACTTACCGCGGTGTTTGAAAGTTTGGCTTTTGCGGCGGTATCGGCCACCATACCTTTAATGGAGTAAGCAGTTTGCGCCGCCGCCCGAAAGGAACAAAACAAAACAAGTGACAGTAGTAAAATTGTGAATTTCATTATCAAAGGTTATAGAGGCCAAAGTATAACTAAAAATTTAGTTACGCAAGTGGTTTAACAAAAATTAACAGTTAAACAGACCACAAAAACGCGGGCAATACATTTAAATTATCGGTTGTGATAAATAAAAACGATAAACCGTTTTGACAATGAAGATTTTACCATGTACATTTATCCTAAAAATCTAAATACTATCAACATGGCAATAGACCTGAACACCCTTGTCCCCGAATTTGGGGGAATAGTTGACCAACTTTTACAGAATTGCAAAGAAGCGGGTTACCCGATGCAGCCAAATTTTGCGATACGGACGCCGGTGGAACAAGCCGCGTTTTGGCGTCAGTCACGTTCCGGCGACGAAGTGGCGCAGCAAATTCAAAAATTACGCGACCAGGGAGCGGGGTTCTTAGCCGACTGCATTGTCGCTGCCGGTCCCAGCAGCGGGCCCCACATAACAAATGCCCTTCCGGGTTTGTCGTGGCACCAATGGGGCGAAGCGCTGGATTGCGTGTGGATAGTGAACGGTAAACAAAATTGGTCCACCGACCTGCTGGTTAACGGCAAAAACGGCTATGCTGTGTACGCGGCTTTAGCCAAAGAACTGGGACTGAATGCGGGCGGGTTTTGGAGGAGTTTTAAAGACTGGCCGCATGTGCAATTGAGAAGTGCGGCAAATCCGCTTTCGGTGATGAGCCTGCAGCAGGTAAACGATACCATGAAGGAACGATTCGGGTCCTGAGCCCGATCGGCCCATATAGATAAAATGTGTATTGCTATTTCACCAGCATGCTCCTGAATGCAAGGCAGTCGCCCCTGAACACGTCAAAATCCACACCGTGCAATATACCGCTTACGCTTGCCCGGTTGGAGTGCTGCCAGAATTTCCAGTCGGTGGCGGTGTTAACACCCAGGTCGGGTTGATCAAAATTTGATAGCCAGAAATGGTATTTATCAAAGTAACCGGCCAGGTTATCGTAATAAAACTTAAGTCCCGAATAAATGATGGGTTTGGTTTTGGTTTTCAGGCTTACTTCTTTTAAAAAATCGTCCAGTTCTTTCCGCATCTTTTCCTGGGTCACACCGTCGAGCGATTCAACATCAACCACGGGCGGCAAGTTACCTTTTTGAACACTGATATTGGCGAGGAAAAACCGTGCCTGCAGCTTACCGCTTGACCTCGGCCGGAAAAAGTGGTAGGCCCCGGCGACCATCCCCACGCGCTGACAAGCACGCCAGTTACGCATAAAGTAAGGGTCGGTAAGCAGAATTCCCTCGGTAGCTTTGATGTACGCAAAATTTATTCTGACGCTGTCCTGGTGCATATTTTTAACCTTTTGCCAATCGATCAGGCCCTGGTATGAAGAAACGTCAATGCCGTGTATGGGGTATTTTACCGGGATATTGATATTGTAGTTTTTATAAACCGGGTAGTTCGGGTTTCGGCCAAAATCTTTCACCCAGCGCCAGCCTGACGCCAAATTTTTTTCGACGTAAGGGTAATAAAGCGGCAACAGTGCAAATAACAATAGGGCCAGTAAAACGATTACCCGCCTAACGGAGAAGTATCTTTTCTTTTTTCGTAACCTTTTGCCAGAAGATGGTTTTTTAGATACCGCCGCCACGCATCAAAAATACGAAATGGGGATTGACTTTAACGAATGAAATAATGCGCAGAAGAGTCCAATACTATTCCAAAAAGGCTTAAAAAAAATATTTCCGGATAATCCTGTCAAAACAACGCCAATTGCGTCAGTCCAACACAATGACTGTAACGTCCCATTAACTAAGACAACAGTTATAGCGCATCATTTAATAATCGGTTATAAAATATAACCTGCGGTAAACTTCTGCCGTATAACCACCAAAAATTATAAACGGCAACGTCCTAAACGACAGCTATTTCATTAAACATTTAGTAAAATGAGTGACCTGAATACTTCAGTACTGGTGATCGACGACGAAGAAATGGTGCGCGATAACATCGAGGATATCCTGGTACCGCGCAGCGTCTCGCAGGAACAATATGGCATTAACAGCGCCGTAAATATCTTGTTTGATACACCGGCAACCTTACTTGCACCTCGCACGCGCAATATCCCGGTTTTTACGGTTGATAAGGCATCAAACGGAATGGAAGGTGTTCAGAAGGTACGCAAAGCCATTGAGCAGGGCCGTCCTTATGCCGTTATCTTTTTAGATATGCGGATGCCCGGCATCAACGGCCTGGAAACAGCCATCGAGATCAGGAAGCATGATGTTAAAGCCGAAATAGTTTTTATCACCGCCTACAGCGACTGCACCATCGAAGAAATTGTTGAACAGGCCGGGCAAAACGTAGGGTATCACTGCAAGCCTTACGCATCTGAAGAGATCATCCAGATCGCCACCAAGGCGGTTACCGATTACAATAAACTGCGTAACCTGGAACAACTGATAGAATCGGTTGCTTCAATAGGTTTAAGCAATAACCAGCTCACCACGCTACTAAAAAATATCCTCGAACAGTTGGCCATGTCATTAGATACCGATATGGCGCTTTTAGGCAAACTGCACGAAGGCTATGTATACGAAAAATTGTTTTCGATAGGCGCCTTTGAAGAAAAGGTTAACCTGGAAGAACTGGTCGCCCGGATAAGAGATATTTCCATCGAAAAAGATGAGGTAATACAACTGAATGAACTGGTACTGGTCAGGCTGGACAGCTATTCGGTTTTTGCACTGCTGAAGAGCACCGGCAAACTCAAAACCGAGAAAATGTACCTGCTGAAATTATTTGTTCAGAACGCGGCACAGGCCATACGGAATGCGGAGCTGAACGAAAAACTGATCCAAAAGGAGAAGCTTTCAGCCGTAGGCCAGGTACTGGCGATGGTAATGCATGACCTGCGTTCGCCTATTAAAAACATCCAGTTTATTACCAGTTTAATGCGCGAAGAAGGCGAAGGCAGTGAAATGGTCGACCTGATCGATCAGTCAGCCGAGCAGGCGTCGAAAATATTCGATGATTTTCTCGATTTCATCAAGGAAACCAGGATCACAAAAGTATCGGTCAATGTAAATAAAATCGTAACTGAAGCTGTGCAGCAGGCTGAGTCGCGGACCGGCATAGAAAAGATCGCCATAACCAAAAATATTCCCGATACATTGGTGATCCCCGGCGACGAGAGCAAACTACGCGGCACCATCGTTAACCTGGTGAATAATGCCATTGATGTTTTGCAAGACAAAAACGTCCAAAACGGTACTATCGATATTTCAGCGCGTATAGAAGATAAAGAGGTTACATTATACATTACTGATAACGGCCCGGGCATCCCGCCCGAAATAAAAGACACCTTGTTTGAGCCTTTTGTAACCCGTCATAAGAAGAACGGAACCGGCCTGGGGCTTTCAATCGTTAAACAATTTATTACCGGCCATGGCGGAAAGATAGCGGTGTATAACGACAATGGGGCCACATTTACCATTACCCTACCACTGTAATAACACAAAACCAAATGCAAATCCATTTTTACGTCCAATAACTATAAACTATAATGCGAAACAGTAGTATTAACCTTATTGAGCCCGATGAGAACAAAACCTTTAACATTTCTGAAAATCAGCACGAAAATACGGCGCGTTACAAAGCGCTGATCCATGCATCGGGGATCGGAGCGTGGGAATATTTCCCCGATACCGAAACCCTGTGGTGTAACGATGAGTATTTTTCGATGCTGGGCAGGGATATAAAGGATTATAACTTTGACAGCCCAAACAACCTGAAAGAAGTTTGGATAGACTTGCTGCACCCGGACGACAAAGAAGCTTCGACAAACCGTTTTGCCGAATACCTGCGCAACCCGGAGGGCGTTCACGAAAGTTACTACCGCCTGAGGCACGCCGATGGTAGTTGGGTTTGGATTTGGTCGCGGGGGCGGCTGTTCCGCAACGAACGGTCGGGCTATGGCGCTATCGGTACGCACGTAGATATTACGAAACACAAAAAAGCTGAAGAGGCTATACAACGCGAACGCATATTGCTGCGAACGCTGATCGATAACCTGCCCGATACCATTTATGTAAAGGACACCAAGGGCCGCAAGGTTATCGCCAACCGCGCCGATGTGGACTGCATAGGTTGCGCGTCGGAAGAGGAAGTCTTAGGCAAAACCGACCTCGACCTGTTTCCGAATGATATTGGCGAGCGTGGCTATGAGGATGATATGAGCATCCTGAAGACCGGCGAAGCCATTATGAACCGCGAAGAATATTTTATTGATAAGGAGGGGAAAACCCGCTGGCTGCAAACCACCAAAATACCGGTGCGCGACCCTCGCGGCAAGATTATCCGCCTGCTCGGCATCGGCCACGACATTACACTGAGAAAACAATCTGACGAGGTATTAAAAAAACTGAATGAGGATTTGCGCCTGCAATCGCAGGAACTGAGTAAGCAAGCGGCAGATCTGAAGGCCCTTAACCTGCAGCTGGAAAAACAAAAGGAACAGGAAATGGAGAAAGCGATCGCCCAGGGCAAGTTCGAGATCGCCTCGGAATTTTTACACGATATTGGCAACGCAATGGTAGGCCTGGGCTCGCACCTTAACCGTATTAACCGCGTCATCGATCAGAATAATATCAATAACATCAAAAGTTTAACGGTGTTCCTCAAAACCAACCAGGCGGCAATTGCCATGGCTATCGGCCCGCAAAAGGCCGCGGCGCTGATATCGGTAACCGAGGGGGTTGAACAGGCGCAATCGGATAGTGTATCCGAGATCAACAAATCGGTAAGTGAGCTGCTGCACATCATCACCCACATACAGGAGATACTGAACATTCAACGCCAGTTGGTGCGTGGCCACAGGGGTATACACGAAAGAAAGCCTGTTAACCTGGAAGGCATTATTTATGATTGCCGTTCGATGATATTTGCATCCATCGATAAAAAAGGCATACAATTCAACATTAACGTTCAGCCTGGTTCGTACACTATAAAGGGCGACCATACCAAGCTGATGCAGGTGATACTGAATATCCTTAAAAATAGTATTGAGGCAATCAATGCCGATACACCTGAAAAAATGATCACGGTTAATATGAGCAGCGCCAACGGTGTAGCCGAAATAAGCGTGATTGACAACGGCCAGGGCTTCGATGCCAAAACTGCCGAGCTGTTTTTTGTGCGGGGCTTTACCACTAAAAAGAACGGTACCGGCCTGGGATTATATAACTGCCGCGCCATTATTGAAAGTCACTCCGGCTCGTTCGAAATAAAAAGCGATGGCCCGGGCTGCGGAGCTTTATCTACGATCAGGTTTGCGGTGTAAATTGAATGTGAAATCAGGTTAGATAGTTGTTTTAAAAGTCCCGTTTGACAGCCGGGATTTTTTGTTCGATTTGAAATTAAAAACATATAAGGTTTTAAAAGGGCTAAGCCCTCAGCGAGGCGCTTAAAGAAATGCAAACACTGGTTAAACCTTGCCGGGTTTTTTTATTTATTTCTATATTGGTTGAAAATTTTAACAACCCGTTATATCTCATGAAAACCCTAACGCTTTCCGTTTTAACAGCCATTTTTTTTCTTTCGTCCTGCACACAAAAACAGGCACCAGCTAACCCCATCATCGGCACCTGGCAATTGCTAACCCATACCGAAATAACCAAAGGGGTTAGTGCGGTTACCGACTACACTAAAGATCTGAAGATGATCAAAATCATCAACAGCAGTCATTTCGCTTTTTTGAACCATACCATCAACACCAAAAAAGACTCTTCTAACAACTTTGACGCAGGCGGCGGAGCTTATACCCTGTCGGGCGACAAATACACCGAGCACCTGGACTACTACAAAGACAAAAACTGGGAAGGCAAATCCTTTGATTTCACCATCTCCTTCAGCGGCGACACCCTGATACAAAAAGGGCTGGAAAAAATTGATAAAGAAAATATCAACCGCGTTATTATTGAGAAATATTTGAGGGTGAAATAAGCTGTTGTTTTTCGTCAATTCAGCAACGATCATTTCAGCGCCGAGTTGTATCAATTCAACCCAACCATTTTAAGCTTGTATGTTAGTCATGATTTGTAGTTTCTCCTGGCTTAGATTGCAATGAATGCTAAAAGAATTGTAACCATAGCCGTTTCGCTGATATTTTATATTTCGGCAAACGCGCAATACGCTTCCTCAAAAACCGATGCCTGGCTGGAGCAAAAGGCCGCCGAAATGGGTGGCAGGGTAGTGCTGCTGGTATGGCATAACGGCCATATTGTTTATTCGCATACTGTGAACTCGATGACGGCCAGGCAAAAATTTATTTATCAGGCCGCAGCGCGCAGGCAGGGAAAAACTGCCGATCTGGCGGATTTTACCCCGTCGAAGCGCGAACCGATAGCCAGTTGCAGCAAATGGCTCAGCGCCGCGTTGGTAATGACTTTTGTGAACGAAGGTAAATTAAAGCTTAGCGATACCGTAGGTAAGTACCTCCCTATACTCAGCCGGCATGGAAAAGGCAATATTACGATAAGTGAATGTCTTTCGCATCTAACAGGTATAAGGGCCCCTGGTTTGAAAGAGGAGATTTTGGACATGAGAGCGGCAACCAGTATGGACGAAGTGATCGAAACCATTGCAAATACGCCGATGGAAGGCCAGCCGGGCAAAGTATTTCATTACAGTAATGAGGGGCTGCAAATTGCAGGCGCCGTTTTGGAAAAAATAAGCGGCAAAAATTTTGAAACCCTTTTCGCAGAACGGATCGCAGGTCCGCTGAACATGAAGAACACGGATTTTGGCCAGGGTAAAGTAGCGCTCCCTGCAGGCGGCGCCTTTAGCACAGCCGAAGATTACATGAACTTTTTGGTGATGATACTCAACAAGGGCGTGTTTAACGGCAAAAGGATACTCAGCGAAAAAAGTATCGCCGAAATGCAAGTTAACCGCTGCACGCCGGATGTAGTTATCGCCTACAAGCCCGCAGAAGCCGGCAATTTTGGTTATGGATTCGGTGAATGGACAATGGGCCCGGGCGCCGTAAGTAGTCCGGGCTTATTCGGCAGCTTCCCATGGATTGATAACAACAAAAAATATGCTGCTTTTATGATGACCTACTACCTGGGAAGCGAAGGAAGAAACGAAAGGTATTTGGGGCTTAAAGCTGTGGTAGATGAAGGGGTTGCTGGAAATTGAGCTATTTGTCCATAGTCGATGGTCCATTGACCTTAGCGTAAGCCCCATCATGTTACTATCTGCTGCAAAATAATGTCCATTGACTAACTTTCTTAACCTACATCAATTTCCATTTCACAAATTACAATTATCTTTGTATAGAAGGAATTTATAGAAATGGAAAAATCAATAGAGAAAATATATAACAGGCCGCTGCGCCCCGGTATGGTGGGCGACGGGTTCAGGGTTTTTAACTATTTCCCGAATAACGGCCTGAGCCAGCAGAGGGTTAGCCCGTTCCTGTTGCTGGATTTTAATGCTGAATATGACTTCGGTCCGTCCGATCATTTGCGGGGCGTGGACGTGCACCCCCACAAAGGTTTTGAAACCGTGACCATTGCTTATAAAGGCGGCGTTGCGCATCACGACAGCACCGGTAACAGCGGCGTTATCAATCCTGGTGATGTACAATGGATGACGGCCGGGGCAGGCATCCTGCACAAGGAATACCAAGAGCAGGAGTACTCCAAAAAAGGCGGCCCTTTCGAGATGGTGCAGCTTTGGGTAAACCTGCCGGCAAAAGACAAATTGACTCCGCCCAAATACCAGGCCATTACCGCTGCCGATATGGGCAAAGTAACGCTTGATGACAGTGCGGGCGTAGTGAACGTTATAGCCGGATCATTTAACCGGCATAAAGGCCCGGCTATTACATTTACGCCGGTAAATATGTTCGATATACACCTGAACGCCGGCAAAAGCATGGCCACCGAAATACCGGCGGTTCACAATACCGTCATGCTGGTAGTTAACGGATCGATAATTGTAAATGGTGAAAGAGCAGGGCAGCACGACCTGGCTTTGTTTAAAAATTCAGGAGAAGGAATAGCGATCGCAGCCGATGAAGACAGCGTTTTGCTATTGCTAAGCGGCGAACCGATCAACGAGCCGATTGCCCAGTACGGCCCTTTTGTGATGAACACACACCGTGAATTGCAGGAAGCCTTCGAGGAATTTCAGTCAGGCAAGTTTGGGGTGCTGGGATAAGCAATTACGGATAAAGTCTTCAAACAAAAAAAGCGGTCATCAACCGCTTTTTTTGTTATTTCAAAATAGTACCGCTATTAACTCCATCCGCCGCTCCATCCGCCCTGCAGGCCTGAAGCCTTGTTCTCGCTTATCAGCGTATTATATTTTTCAGCTTGTTTAGTGGTTAAAAGCGCTTTTATTTTTGCTACGGTCGCCTTACGCAAGGGTGCTACGTCCACCAGCATTTTATTGGTATCGCCATGCTCTTTCTTTTTGATCTGGTCAAACTTTTCGGACGAGTCCTGGTAAATGGCAGCGATTTTTGAGGTTTGATCGTCAGAAAGTTTTAATTCCTTTTGCAATCCTTTGGCCCTTTGCTGCGGATCGCTTGGGGGAGCGGAGGTCGGTTGCGCAAATGATGCTGTTGCCAGTCCGATAGACAAACAGCATACTAAAAGTAGTTTCTTCATATCTTTAAGGGTTGATTGATTTTTTATTTAAAGGTAACAAATTGATTCGCAGTTTTACGTTTTTTTTAAGACTTCCCGTAACCCACATTGGCCATCCGCTCGCCCATCTCAGTGTACGCCTCGTTCGGGCCCGGCGCCCAGGTGCCCAGGCCATCCACATAACGGTTGTACATACAAAATGCCGCCGCAATCAATACGGTGTCATGTATCTCCAGGTCGGTGGCGCCAAGCTCACGGGCGAATGAGATATCGTCATCCATCACATTTTTGCCATTTCGCTGCACCTGGTGCGCTATGTGCAGCAGCGCGCGCAATTTGTCCGAGACCGGCGTTTTTGGTAACCCCGCCTTAATTTCATCTATCAGACCGGGGCCGCTTTTTAAATGTGCCGCAGCGGCCGCCGCATGCGAGGTGTGACAAAAGTGACAGCCATTCCAATAGGATACGGATGCAGCGATGATCTCTCTTTCGCCGCTGGTAAGGCTTGACGGCCCCCGCAGCAATGTTTCTGCGAGGTCGAGCAGCGGCCTGGCTGTTTCGGGGCGATAATTTAACAAGCCTACTATGCCCGGTAGTTCTTCGTTTAATAACTTTATGTGTGCCATTTTGTTAGTTGTAAGGGTTGTAAATGTAGTAGTGGTTGTAATGGTTATATTTCATATAAATCACGACTCTCTGCTTTCAGTAGTATTCGTAACCTTAAACGGCGGGGTTAAATATCCTTCGCGGGCGCGTTGTTCGCCCATTTTGTCGTATAATTCGGCATCGTCGGGTTGCCATGTTGCCAGTCCGTCAACATAACGGTTATACATGCAAAAGGCCGCCGCGATGAGTACCGCATCGTGAATGTCAATATCGCTCGCACCGTCCGCGCGGGCCAGTTCAATATCTTCAGGAAACACGTTTTTACCCCCCGACTGTACCTTCGCCGCGATTTTTAATAAATCTTTCATTTTGCCACTGATAGGCGCCGTTTCCGGGTCGGCCAATACCTGCTGCACAATGTCGCCGTTATTACCCAGTTGGTGTTTGGCTATGGCACCGTGAATATTGCAGCAATATTTACAGGTATTTAAGCGCGATACATAAGTGGCAATCAATTCCCGCTCGCCTGCGCTTAACGAGGGGTGCGGATTGTGCAGCATAGCCTGGACCAATGCATTCATCGGCGCAGCAGTTTCGGGCCTGTAGATGAACAGGCTCCGGATGCCGGGGTATTCGTTAGTTAAATTGATGTGTGGCATTTTTTATAGTTTATTAAGTTAGACTAAGTTGATCGGGTTGGATTGCATTTAACGGTTCGGCAGTTTTCGGGCGGTAAGCCATCAGGCCCCTTATTCCCGGCAGGTCATTATTTAATTCTATGTGTGCCATACATTAATTTTTAGTTTTATTCTATGGGTTGAACAGGCTGTATGTTTTTAATAAATATCACAGCCATAAGGCCAATTAAAAACACCAGTGAAAAAACAAACAGGGAATTTCCGTATCCGCCCAGTACACCAACCAGTATACCCGCAAATAAAACGGCCCACGCAGTTAATAAGCGCCCGATGTTAAAACAGAAGCCGGTTGCCGACGCCCTTATTGCAGCCGGGAACAGCGCGGGAATATAAAGCGACAATATGCCCTGGCTGGCCCCAAAAAACAAGGCTAAAACGGCTATCTCAGCGTAGATGACCGGCGAGAAAGTGCTGTTGGTTTTGAACAGCAGGAAGGACATCAGGAAGCACACTAAGAAACTTGCAATAAGCGAGGCCCTTAAGCCAACCAGTTTTATCACCCATCCTGACAGAAAGCCTCCGATTAGCCCGCCCATGCCCAAAAACATAATGCTTAAACCCCCTTGTTTGTGGGCATCAGTCGCTATGAGGCTTTGTATCCAGGTGGGCAGCCACGAAAAAATGGCCCATAAACCAATCAGCATCGTCCCGAAGATGAGGGAACCCGTTGCCAGTATCTTAAGGTTTGAGCTACTGAAAAACAGGCCAATGGCAGACTTATGTGCAACCTTTATTTCAGTGCGGTCCTTCAACCATAGGCTCGATTCTTCAATCCAGTAGCCGGCACCGGCAGCCAATATCGGCAAAGCACCAACGAGAAACCCCTCCCGCCAGGAAGCAACCAGGTAAGTAAGCATTCCCGCCAAGAAAATACCTATCGGAATGGCAATTGACAAAATGCCGGTAAAAACCGCCTTGCTCTTTTCGGGCCATACTTCGCTTATCAAAGTAAAGGATATTACCAGCATCCCGCCGGCGCCAACCCCACTTAAAAACCGGCATATCATTACCTCGGTCCAGCTTTGGGCAAAGGCAGTGAGCAGGGTAAAGAGGCCATAACTGCCAATGGACAATAATAAGCCGGCTTTCCTGCCGATTTTGTCGCCGATGAGGCCCCATAAAAATCCGCCGATCGCCCATCCAAAAATGAACCATGAATTGATATAGCCACCGATGTAATTTAGATGAGTGCTGCTTTGACTGCCCTGGAATTCCTTAACCACAGCGGGCAGGTAAACCGCCATAAGCGTTGATATTGCCCCGGCGAACAGGTTGCCCGCAAAGCAAACAATAAACAATAAAACCAGCCTGTTAGATTTTGCCGCTGTTTCTTCCGCGGCGATGATAGATAGTTCTGTTTCCATCGTTTTAGTGCTTTTTTAAATGATCATAACCCTGTGGAAGCCGGTAATAGCCATGATTGACCAAACGATCAGCCAGTATGGTAAAATAGCTGTCGTCTTCGGGCATTGCTGTTGCCATGCCATCTACATAACGATTATACAGGCAAAAAAGCCCGGCGATCAATACCGTATCGTGTATTTCCAGATCGGTGGCGCCCGCAACCCTGGCTGCTGCGACATGCATCGGCATTACCAGTTTGCCGTCTTCCCGTACCTTGTCGGCAATAGTTAACAGTGCTTTCATTTTTTCGCTCACCGGGGCCGATGAAATATCGGCCTTTACCTGCTTCGAAGTTTCATGCTCACCTAAAAGCATATCTACTGTCGCTGCATGCGCAGCCGAGCAAAATTTACATTTATTGCCGTTAGATACCACGGTTGCAATCAACTCGCGTTCAGCGAACGTAAGGCTTGATGGCCCGCGCATTAAAATTTCGGTCAGCTCGCGGATAGGCTGACCTGTATCTTTACGATACTCCAACAAACCGGTTATTCCCGGCAAGTGTGATTCAAGTGTAATATAAGGCATAACAAAAAATTAGCTGTTAATAATGAGCCAACGCACAGCATATGATAACATATATACATTGATTTCCGGATCGTAGCAGGTGATTGCGGGGAACAAATGATTTATGCAAGCATGGGAATGCGCTTTGGGCTTTTTTATGAAAGGGCGACTAACAGGCGGTTTTAGGCGGCTGCCTGGGTATGTCGCGATATGGGGTTAGTAAGCCAATCGACGTTTGTGCCGGGTTTCCGGTCATAGTTTTTGCAAATGATGAAAATGAAAATTGAGCAAAGGCAATATTGAAATTGCCCAGCAAGGTAGCTTTGCCAAACGGAACATGTTCTTTTTTGGGCACCGGCACGCTTTTGGATTTTTTGGCATCAACAACGTTTTGAGTCGAAAAGCGGGTTGTATTGTAATCCGGGATACACATCAGGTAAAGTGCCGTCCTGGTGATTTTCATTTTAACGTAATTGT
The DNA here is from genome assembly GCA_035656115.1 of Mucilaginibacter sp. GTDB lineage: Bacteria > Bacteroidota > Bacteroidia > Sphingobacteriales > Sphingobacteriaceae > Mucilaginibacter. The sequence goes on along the minus strand of DASRTD010000235.1, from coordinate 700 downwards.
AACTCACATTGTCAAATTCAATGCAGCCCTTTATGTTTTCGTAATGCTTCCAGTCGGTAATCGCGGGCATATTAAGCGGCAATTTCACTTCCGTCAGGTCTCCCACATTATAAAGGCCCTTACCGGTTTGTTCGGTAAAAAATTTATCGGACAAGACTGAAAAATATTGATGCAGGGCCAGTTGTCCACCCAAACTAAACAGGTAGATGCCAAGCAGCAGCACAGCAATCAATCTTTTCAATACTTAATTGGCAATAATTAGCTTTTTAAAGATGTGTTTTATAAATCGTCTTTCAAAATTTATTTTTTATAACAACCCGGTAGTCATCTTATCATTGTTGCCGAAATTTTTGTTACCTTCAAAATTTTAAAACCCTGTTTAATGAGACCTGATTATATTTTTTGGGCGGCTTTGGCAACCTATGCCCTGCACATACTGGAAGAATACAGCTACGACTGGAAAACCTGGGCGCAAAAAATCCTTAAGCTCGACATCGACTGGAATACATTTTATGTGACCAACGTTGTTATGCTTTTCTTTGGTTTATGCTGCGCCGAAGTAGGCTGGGCCCATCCTACGTTCAGCCTCATTTTCCCGGCATTCATGGTGGTATACACTGTTTGGTTTCATATTTTGCCCTATATCCGTTCAAAAAGAAAGTTTTCACCCGGTATGATCACCGGCATCTTTTTATTTCTG